>NZ_JAWOQR010000079.1:0-1369 GCF_033337445.1 Vibrio sp. YT-15 | reverse complement strand
TTCAGGTAAAGGCAGAGGGTCTGGATATCCCTGTCATTCATGACCTTCAATGCCTGTTGTCTGACTACTGAGAAGGGTTGATTATCATCAATGTTCTCATCCACAAACAGATGCAGTAACTCTGCCGCTTTCGTGACATTGTCCGCGGCTGACTGCCAGGACAGGAACACTGCTTGTTGTGCAAAGGTGTTGGCAGCTTCTTGTTGCTTGCGGATATGGTAAATGAACCCATCAGTTAACCGTTCCAGTGCCAGTTGTATCCGCTCTGTCAGGTGACATAGCAACCATAGATGCTGCTGTGCGCGTTTGAATCGTTTGAGTTTACTACCGTAATAGTTGATGAGCTCACCGAAGTGTTGTCGATTTTTAAGAGACAGATTAAGCCCATCGATAACGCCATTGATTTGCGTGCGCCATGGCGCTAACTGATGATAAAGGGCAAGCTCTTTTTTAAGTTCAGGTACGGTCAGACTTTTTGCACCGCCTCTGAGCTGGTTCAGGCTTAGTCCGTCATCAATGGCTGTTATGCTGTCCAGAAAGACGTGAAGTTCAGGACTGGTGAGTTGATTAAGTTGGTGCGCCAGGTCTTTTCTGACCTGCTGCATCGCTCTGCTTATCAGTCTCTGGAGTACGGTGTACCTAGGGATAGCAATGCTGTGACTGGTTAGGAATTCAATAGCAGTATCAAAGAGGTAACGCGGCTCCAGCCAGGCATTGCCCACCTGAACAAGGTGGTCGAAAAGAGAATTGAAGTGCTGACTTTCGTCCCATTTGTGATAACCAGCAAGGTCTAATACTTTTGCGTAGAGTCGATCTTTTTGTTTTTGTGAGGGAGTGAATGGTCTGAGCCCCTTGCCGCCAAGCAGCTCTTTACTGATGAACATTAAATCCTTAGAAACCTGCGAGTAAGCGATATCTAGGATGACGGGCTTTGATTTGAAGTATCCCAAAATCGCGACAAAGTAACATCTATGAGCTCTGAGACGAATTGACCGAAAAACTGCCAATTCCGCATCGTTCAGAGAAAAGTACAGACGTTGTTCTTCGATTGAAAAAATGGGTGGGGAATAAAGATCTGCCTGTTCTGCTCTCGTGAGAATAGTAATTTCGTTTTTGATGGCCATATCAGGGCTGTTCCGTATTAAATGTACGATATTTACCTAATTTGCCACACTTATAAGTAGTAACCCACCTCCGCAGCCATTTATTGGTGTGGTCTACAGAGGATTAAGTCTTTTTAGAGGGGAAAATCCCTAGAACCCCATCTCCAAACATATCAAGCGTGTCTGTATCCCACTCTATTGTAAACAAGACATTTTTATCTTTTATATTCAATGGCTTATTTTCCTGCTAATTGGTAATACCATGA
>NZ_JAWOQR010000078.1:0-1374 GCF_033337445.1 Vibrio sp. YT-15 | reverse complement strand
TGAGTGTGTGTGTGTGTGTGTGTGTGTGTGTGTGTGTGTGTGTCAGAGAGGAGTATCAATAAAAAAAAGTAATTATTTCGGTGTTTATTTCATTTATTCTTCCGTTTTTTTATTAAAATGCGTAATATAGCCAACAATATTATAGACCAAATGTTAATCTAATTATTATTGTAGAATGTATTGAGCAAATCACCACTCTCAACTGGAGACAGGAGCAAAAATAGGCATTATAAAAAGCCGACAAATAGTGTTAATTAATTGACGTGAGACACTGAAGAGGTTGTCTCAATAGTCTGTAATTTTTTTTTTTTTTTTTATCATAACTTCTCGAAAATTACTCAAAAGTAGAACATGCTAAAAGTAAATACAATAATAGGCTAAATAGTAAATAAATATTATCTAAGTTATCTATTAGGCTACCATTCCACTCTGTAAATAGATTTTAAAATTTCAATATGATTTTAATATTATTTTTGCTTATTTCATTATTGTTATTATTGGTTTTACTTTTTAGTAGTATTGTATCGTCTGAGGATGACTCATGTTAGTAACTATCTACAATAAAAAAGGAAAAAACAAGCAAAGAAACAAACAAAACTCATTTTATACACTGGGCCTTCAAAGTGCTCTCTGAAACTACACCTGGCATGGCTTGTGTCCAAAAAATGAAGAGCTCTTGACCTCAGCTATCATGTGAGTGTAGTCAACAACTGAGGGTGCTGTCAGATATGGATAAAATATGGATAAAATTCATTTTCACCCATTTAGAAATTAGATATTTAAAATCTGATTACACAAGTGTGTTTACCATCCCCTTAAAGTCCACAGTGTGCTCTCAATTCAGTATTTACAACTTCCAAATCAGGGAAAAACACTTAGATTTTTAAAAAACTACAATTCCCTGGGACCGCGCCATGCAGTTTGATACATATCAGCAACATAGTTGTAGTTCTTCTGATTTGCAAAGTAGGGCTCTAAATAGGGTTGTAAAAAGATAGATCTACTGAATAAATCTAATATCTAGTAAAGCCGAAGTAGTTATTACACTGCATCTAGATGAACTATGTTAAGAAAAAAAGCAAGGATGTTGGCTAATCGTAGTTATTTTAGATAGTACTCTAAAAACGGCGTTTTTGGGACGGTTGGTTTTTTGCGGCTTGTTGTAAAACAGGGTCGTAAAAAGATACATCTACTGAATATATCAAATGTCTAGTAAAGCTGAACTAATAATGACACTGCACCTAGATGAAATATGTTAAGAAAAAGTAAGCATGATGGTTCATTTCAGATATTTTAGCAAGTTCTCTAGAAACGGCGTTTTTGGGATTGAATATTTGAATAGGCTATAACAAATATCTAGAACAGCCGAATTAT
>NZ_JAWOQR010000077.1:0-1377 GCF_033337445.1 Vibrio sp. YT-15 | reverse complement strand
TTTAGCATGGTTAGTCAGCAGTTTGGAAGTACATCAATTCAAGCGTTAACCCCAACCACTTATCCAGTAAAAGCAGGGTCTATTTATGCACCCGCTATTTAATGGCTATGATACTGTTATTTTTGACTGCGATGGCGTGATCCTAGACTCAAATAACCTCAAAATTGATGCCATGCGTAATGCTTTACGCATGGCCCAAGTATCAGAGCTCGAAATAGACAAGTGTTGCAATTACTTTAAAGCTAATTTTGGCAAATCGCGTTTTCACCATGTGAGTTACTTTGTTGAACATTTCATCACAAATGCAGATGAAACATTGTACGAACGTATACTAAACTGCTACTCAAAGCAGTGTGAAGAGCTATACATGGAAGCTCAACTGACACCTAATTTTATTGCAGCAATTACAGATTGCCCAGCCAAACTCTATGTAGCAAGTGGCTCTGCTCAAGACGAATTACGAGAAGTATTTGTTAAAAGAAAGCTGGCGCAATATTTTACGTTAATTCTAGGATCACCCACCGCGAAAGCAGATAACGTTGCAATCATCCTAAAGGAGTCTTCAGGCGCGGCTCTAATGATCGGTGACGCATTGTCAGACTTTCACGCAGCCAAAGAGAATAATATTGATTTTCTTGGCTATCTTCCTTATTCAAATGTAAAAGAAGAGCTTGAAAGCTTATCAAAAAGTGAAGGTTTCAATATTCTAAGGAGTTGGTAAGCATGAGTGTCCATGTCTTTTTACCATGCCGAAAAGGCAGTGAACGTATCCCAAACAAAAATACCAAAGACTTTGCTGGTGTAAAAGGTGGGTTGCTAAAAATCAAACTGGATCAGTTAATCAATATAACTGACCTAGATTCGATAGTCGTATCTTCAAATGATGACGCTGTTCTAGAGTTTGCTTCAACATATAAAGATTCTCGCATACGAATAGATGAACGCCCAGAGCACTTAGGCTCAAGTTCAACAAGCACTGATGATCTTATTAGATATGTTCCTTCGATTATTACTAAGGGTCACGTACTTTGGACTCATGTAACCTCACCATTCTTAGACGAGTCAGGTTATAGCGCTATTATCAAACAGTATAATCAAGCACTCACGGAAGGTTATGATTCATTAATGACGGTCAAAGAACTACGTGGGTTTATTTGGAATAAAGATAAGCCAATTAGCTACGATCGTAATATAGAAAAATGGCCTAGAACTCAGACAATTGAACCTCTTTATGAAATCGATAGCTCAGTCTTTTTAAATAGTGTAGAAAACTACAAAAAGCTAAATGATCGAATTGGACTAAAGCCTTCGATGTACATACAGGATGCAGAGAGCTCAATTGATATAGATTGGCCAGAGGACTTTACTTTCGCTGAA
>NZ_JAWOQR010000076.1:0-1414 GCF_033337445.1 Vibrio sp. YT-15 | reverse complement strand
ATTGATACGATTTTTGGCCTTGCTCAAGCGAAGCTCAATTCGCTGAGAAAGTAAGCGATATTCGCTCTGGATGTGAATAAATATCATCACAATTAATCACAACCTGTAATAACGACAATATCCCGACACTAGTGTCGGGATATTGTCAATAACAGATTGAAAATGGGGACTTTTTGTACTAGACAAAAGTGTGATCAACCTCTAATATTCGCCACTTGTTTATTCGTCCGGGAACAATCCCGTCGCATGGAAGCAAGTAGGCATCACGCATATAACTGAGGTCCAGTCATGCAGCTATCACTGAAAAACTTGTCAGTACGAACCCAAATTTTGGTTCCGGTATTATTTACCGCTATTGTTTTGTTTATTGCTCTGTGGATTACTAAAAACAATCTTCAAGCGGAGCAAGACGTTATTGCTTCTAACCAAGAGTCTTTGGTTTTCCATAAAGACACTTTGGCGCGTATCGACGATCAAATTTACCCATTGCGCATCAGCGCGGTTTACGCTATTTACGATGCTTCTCGTCGTGAAACTTTCCTAAATGAGCTAAAAGCAGGCTTGAAACAAGTTGAAGCGGATCTAAGTGCGATCGAAGCGCGCAACCTGTTTCGTGAAGATGCGATTGAAGTGCGTAAAGCGATTGAAGCGTATGTGCAGTACTCACAGCGCTCTGTAGCGTTTTTCAACCAATACGATCAAGGTCTTAAATCAGACAACGAATACCGTGCATTTATTTCTGAGTACCGCCGTGTTGGTAACGAAATGGTGCAAGGCATCAACACTTTGTCTAAACACGTGAACGATCAAGCGGTTGAATCAACAGCAAAAAGTAACGCACAAAACGAGCGTGTTCAAACTAATGCGATGCTGACGGTTCTTGCTGTATTTGTGTTCTCGCTTATTGGCGCATGGTTCCTATCTGGCATGATTGTTACACCAATCCAAAAGCTGCAACGTGTGATGCGTGAACTGGCGGCTGGTAACCTTTCTGTTCGTGCGGATGTCGAAGGCGACAACGAGATTGCTCAGCTAAGCAAAGACGTTAACCAAACCGCGTCTCAACTTTACAGCATCGTTGATCAGTTAACTCGAATCAGTGAAGAAGTGGCGTCTGCATCGACAGAACTTGCTGCAGTAATGACGCAAGCAGAAGCGAACGCTCAACAAGAATTGGCAGAAATCGAACAAGTTGCTTCTGCGGTAAATGAGCTAGCAAGCACTGCAAACAACGTAAGTGACAATGCGACCTCTGCTGATGCAACAGCACGCGAAGCGGACGGTCTAGCGCAATCTGGTTTGGCTATCTTCCAAGAAAGTGCAGACGCCAGCGCGCAAATGTCTCAAGCATTGAACGATGCCGCGCAAGTTGTACTGCGTCTAAAAGAGCAATCAGTACAGATCAACGATGTTA
>NZ_JAWOQR010000075.1:0-1417 GCF_033337445.1 Vibrio sp. YT-15 | reverse complement strand
CGAGTTGCTTGTTCAAAGCGACAATCTCAACAGCCATTTCTTGCGCTAGAATCGTTGTCATTAAATGATCTTGAGCGTGCACCATAACCAGAGTCATCGGCACTTTGCCCTCCCCCTGATCTTCTTCGATCAATTGCGTCTGAATTAAATGCGCCTTGTTAATGCACTCTCTGGCTTGCAACAATTTCTCTTCTGCTGCTTCAAATTTTTGCTCTCTCGCCAAACGGAGTGCTTCATAACTTAAACTTCTGGCTTCACCCGCATTGCAGATGATTTCCATTACAACCAGTTCTTGTTCCATTTTCTCTCTCCAGAAATATGGGCTGCTTGGTAAAACAGCCCATTCATAATTAAGCGGTTACGCCTTCACCAGCAGGTTGTTCTGCCTGTTTCGTTTCTTTGGTTGTTGGTAGTTCTTGCTCAAGCATTTGCTTCTCAAACATTTTGAAGAATGGGAAGTAGATAAGAAGGTCAAGAATCAACAGACCCACTACGAGCAGTACCGGAGAAAACGTCCAGCCGCTTCCCCAAGACGCACCAATAATTGCCGGCGTCGTCCATGGTGTAGTAGCCACCCCCATACCTACGAAGCCAAGATGCACAGCAAAGTAAGCAATCGTTGCGTTAATTACTGGAGCAAAAACAAATGGGATGAACAATGTTGGGTTCATTACGATTGGGCTACCAAAAATCACTGGTTCATTAATTTGGAAGAAGCCAGGAACCGCACTCATTCGGCCGATACTCTTTAGGTGAACAGAGCGGCTAAATGACATCAGTAGAACCAACGCTAACGTCGCACCAGAACCACCAATGAAGATATAGAAGTCCCAGAACGGCTGAGTGAAGATATTCGGAACAGGTTGCCCAGCAACAAATGCGTCGATGTTTCCACTGATGTTTGTTAGAAAGATTGGCGACAGAAGGCCAACCACAATCGCGGCACCATGAATCCCTGCAAACCAAAGTAATTGACACATAAGTAGTGCACCAATGATGGCAGGCAAAGTATTTGATGCGCTGATTAATGGCTTGAACATCGCCATAACTGCATCAGGAATCAACATGTCGTATTGGGTTTGAACGAAGATGCTTAATGGATAAAGCGTGACAAACACAGCTAGAACAGGCAGTAACACCTCGAAAGAACGCGCGATCGCAGGTGGCACCTGCTCTGGCATGCGAATCGTGATGTTGTGCTTTTTCATAAATCGATACAGCTCAACAGCAAAGAAGGCACACATTACTGCAGTGAAGATCCCTGTACCGCCCATGTGTTTCATCGCTAACGTGCCATCTTGAGCTGGTGCGGCCACCAGCAAGAAACACATTAAAGATAAAACCGCGCTAGTGATCCCATCCATTTTGTACGCTTTCGCCAAACTGTAGGCGACACCAAGCGACACGAAGATGGTCA
>NZ_JAWOQR010000074.1:0-1423 GCF_033337445.1 Vibrio sp. YT-15 | reverse complement strand
AGCAAATAGCTCAGCGGAATAAGAATTAAAAGACCACCCGCTAAGACAGCCAAACCAATCATCGTCGGAGTAAAAAAGCTCAGACTCGGTAGCCCTGTATCTTCCACAAAGCTATTAATAATAAGGTTGGTCGAAGTACCAATAAGCGTTAATGTGCCGCCAAATATCGCCGCGTAAGAAAGTGGAATCAGTAGCTTAGAAGGCGCGTGCTGTTGATTGCGTTTAATCGCACCAATCAAAGACACAACAACGGCCGTATTGTTGGTAAAGGAAGACAGTAAGGCGGTCGATAACCCAAGCTTGGCGATCACACTGCCTAAATGACCTTCTGAAATACTACGGCTCACCCAACTGATCAGTAACGTTTTTTCTAATGCACAAGAAGCGAGAATCAGCAGGACCAAAGTTAACAATGATGAGTTGGTAAAGTTCGCAGCAATGGTCGTGGAATCCATCATTCCCGCCATGAAAGCAATAAAGGCTGCACCAGCAAAAACGTAGCTCGGCTTAATCTTAGTCACAAGCAAACAAGTGATAATGCCAAGCAAAAGCGCGAAGACGAATCCTTGTTCCCACATAGCCTTTCCTTACCAAACAGCCCGAAACGAGCGAAACAAACCGCAACACAACGACACTGTGTAGAGCGATAAAACAAGTAACCAGAGCAAAGCAAAGCGAAAAAGAGTGCCAGAATGCTCAGATTTTCTTGGGCTTCACTGAACATTCCGGTGTTAGAGGCAGCCTAACCGCATTTCGCACTCGGTTAGGCTGTGAACCTAGACACTAATAACGTCCCTAGGTTTACTGCCATTACTTCTTGAGTAACTGGCTTAGGTCTTTAGCTTCCCAATGCGGGAAGTGTTTGCGAACAAGGGCGTTCAACTCAAGTTCAAAGGCAGATACATCAGCCAAACCGCGTTCAAGCTCTGTTAAGCTTTCTTTCACCATGCCAGCGCCAACGGTCACATTAGTTAGGCGATCGATGATGATGAAACCACCGGTATCTGCGCAGTCTTGGTAATTGTCCAAAGCTACTGATTCATTGAGCGACCACTCACACAAACCAATGCCATTTAGAGGCAGTTCCGCAGCACCATGTGTCGACAAGTTATTGATGTCGTACTGGTGACGAATCGACTCTACGTGACCAACGGTCTTCTTACCTGCAATCTTGATGTCGTAATCGCGACCAGGTTGCAACGGCTGCTCAGTCATCCACACCACATCGGCAAGCAAATGGTTGGTGGTTCGCACTTGCGCGTTCTCCAGCACGATCAAATCACCACGGCTGATGTCAATTTCATCATTCAGAGTCAGCGTAACGGCTAGACCAGCTTGCGCTTCTTCAATGTCGCCATCGAAGGTCACAATGCGAGCGACCGTCGACGTTTTACCTGACGGCAATGCTTTGATGGCATCACCG
>NZ_JAWOQR010000073.1:0-1425 GCF_033337445.1 Vibrio sp. YT-15 | reverse complement strand
CTCTCCGCCTCCATTATCTGAATGACGCTAAACGACATCTAAACCTCGACTGGGTCTCTGTCAAGGAGGCGAGTGTTAACTTGAACGAAAGCCAGCAGTACATTGAGGAAAACTTTGCCTCTGATGAGATCATCTTTGAACCTCGCGGCATCACGTTCAAAAACATCGTGATCAAAAAGAAAGATTGGCAGGGCCGCGCTTGTGCCTACGATCTGCGCTATAAACATCACCCCAAATATCGCCCCCCTTTTGGTGAGACCCGATTCACCATCACCAAAGATTCGTTAATTGAACACCCGAGTGTTGGCGACCATTTTCAAGGTTGCTTCATATCGCCGAATCACCAAATTACGGAAGATATTGTCGAGCCGATTAGCAAATTTGCGGATTGGTTTAACCTTGTTGGTTGCTCTATCACAGGATGCACCCGCAACGACTTGAATGGCTTCTCTCTCGAAGACTTTGACGATGAAGGCGACTGGAAATATCGCTCAGTCGCGATGAATTTTGACCCAAGCACTGAGCTCTTTATGGAGAAAGTACAAGGTCTCGGGCGCAACAAACACATCCAACACAGCAACCGCACTGAAATGCTGTGGTTTTCCTACCCTAACACCAGCGAACACGACATCGACTACCTCGGCGTGTGGCAGCAAACCCAATACCACCAGCAATCCATGACACAATCGTGTCTGTTAATGCGCCACCAACAAGTGATGCGATTGCCACGCAGCGCCGAGACCTGCCCAACCGAAGCAAGCCTATACACCCAAGATGTCACCCGCGAGTTTGCCGATATGTGGTGGGTAAACAATGACGAACCGAAAGCCAATTTGGCGCAAATGAACATCATGGTGCGCTGGTCAACCACTCCGGCAGAAATCAACTACACCACTTGGGAATACTTACCGGCGGGAGCCAACTGGGAGCAAGGCATTTTGTATCGCTACCAACAGAACGTTAGTCGTAACCGAGATGGTTCTGATCATATTGAAACGCATACGATTTCTGAATTTGTCAAAGTGAGCGAGGAGGTATAACCATGGCAACGACTTCAGCCCTAACCCACATTATTCAGCAGTGGCAGTCTGGCAACAAACAAGCCGAAAGCGAGCTGTACCAATTCGCTTATTTGCAACTGCGTAAAATCGCCCAACAAGAACGTGAGAGCAACGCCGAAAAATACGGCACCGACAACATGATATTGGCAGACAGCGTCAACAGCACCACCGCATTGATTCATGATGCTTACCTAAAGATGTCAAACTGCGACATGAGTGAAATCGCCACCAAGCGTGATTTTTTCTTAATGGCCGCTAAAGTCATGCTCCAGATATTGATCGACAACGCTCGCTCACACCAAGCGCAAAAACGCCAACACATCACGTTGATGCAGGACGAAGAAGACCGCTTCGAGCAGTTGAT
>NZ_JAWOQR010000072.1:0-1448 GCF_033337445.1 Vibrio sp. YT-15 | reverse complement strand
GAAGTCGTCGCTATGAGCCTCATGTCCAGTCACGGAAGGATGAATCAGAAGCCATCAAAAACACGGATTTTAAGGCCCACCGCTGGGTTGTAGAGAGAACACACAGTTGGATGAATCGCTACCGTCGTGTCCTGACTCGTTGGGAGAAAAAGGTCGAAAATTACGAGGCAATGCTGCATCTTGCCTGTGCCATCATTGTCTGGAATAAAATCCTTTTGGGATAGGTTCTTATTCATTCTTTATCCCATTTAGTTTATATATCATGATTTGATAGATATCTTGGCATCGACGTGTTATTTCAAGCTTACCTTTAAAAAATTATCATAAAATGCCTAGAAACAGATAAAAAGTGCGAACAAAAGCCGACAAAAAACATTTTATTGTTTATGGTTTTTAGCCTTTTGCGGAAGGATGATATAATAATTCGGCTCACACATTTATTTGAGGGTAAACAGTCGGTTCTATGACCGCCATTGAAGATAAGTTAACTCAAAACATAATAAAACAGGGCTTCACTAGATATGAAACCCTTTAATTTAACCTGAGCTTATTTTAATTTACTGTTACACAACTCTTGTAGCCGATTAATAAAGCGTGCAACATGGAAGCCATCACAAACTGCATGATGAACCTGTACTGAGAGCGGCAATAACAGTCTATCCCCTTCTTGCTGATATTTTGCCATTGTTATAATGGGTGCAAAATAATCGGTAAAATTAGCAACATTTAAATTAAAGCTATCAAAATTAACCCAAGGTAATGCTGAAATATTTAAATGATTTTCTGGTGTTACCCCTTGAGGAAATAACTTGGTATCACTTTTATAACGTTCCATTACCGATAAATAATTCACCATAAATTGATCAATATCGGATGAGTATGGGCAACTCAGTGCTGAAAATGTCTCTGTTTCTTGATGGAATACGGTGAATTGTGGGTCGACTGAATCCCATACGATCAATTCATCATCTTTTATCGCCATTCTCAACTCATCAAATTGATTCACGGCCTGAGCAATCAGATAGATCATTACCGGATAAAACTTATACGCTGAATCATCCAATGACTTTTTTAACGTCGTGATATCAATTTTGCTTGTTAAGCTAAAACCACATGGTAAACGATGCCGATAAAACTCAAAATGCTCACGGCGAACCCAATTTTTTACATCAAATTTTGTATAGTTCATAACATATCCCTTCTGAATTTTTATTTACTAAGAACCTATCCCAATAGGTTTTTAGTCCAGACAATGATACCACAGGCAAAATGCAGCATCGCCTCATAATTCTCGACTTTCTTCTCCCAACGAGTCAGGACACGACGGTAGCGATTCATCCAACTGTGTGTTCTCTCTACAACCCAACGGTGAGCCTTAAAATCCGTGTTTTTAATGGCTTCTGACTCATCCTTCCGTGACTGGATATGAGGTTCATAGCGACGACTTT
>NZ_JAWOQR010000071.1:0-1453 GCF_033337445.1 Vibrio sp. YT-15 | reverse complement strand
CTGCCATTTAAGAGTTTCACGCCACGTGAGAAGTGGTTTGTCTCTTGGGTTGGTTTGCGTGGCGCGGTGCCAATCATTCTTGCGGTATTCCCTATGATGGCTGGTTTACCAGACGCGCAGCTGTACTTCAACTTGGCCTTCTTCGTGGTTATGGTATCGCTGATCGTTCAGGGCGGTACGCTGACCAAAGCGATGTCGCTTGCCAAGGTTGAGTTGCCACCAAAGCCTGAGCCAATCTCTCGCACTGGTGTGGAGATTTACCCAACCAGTGAGTGGGAACTGTTTATCTACCGATTGAAAGCGGATAAATGGTGCATTGGCGAACCGCTGCGCAGTTTGTCGATGCCTGAGGGCACGCGCATTGCGGCTGTTTTCCGTAATCAAGAACTGCTTCACCCATCGGGCAGTACCAGGTTGGAAGAAGACGATACCCTATGTGTATTGGCTCAAGAGAAAGACTTAGCTGCACTGAGCTTGTTGTTCAGTGAAGCGCCGGAGAAAGCCTCTCTGACTCGTTTCTTTGGTGATTTCTTCTTAGATATTGAAGTGAAGCTGGCCGACGTGGCGATGATGTACGGTTTGAATTTGGGCGATGAACTGCAAGATAAAACCTTGAGCAATATTGTTGAAGAACAGCTGGGTAGCACGCCTGTTTTGGGCGACCAGTTTGAATGGCAAGGTTTGCAATGGGTAATCGCGGACGTGGTCGATCACCAAGTGACTAAGGTTGGTTTACGTTTACCCAATGAAGAAGAGGAAGGGGAAGAGGAGGACTAAGTCCTAATCATTCATTTCCGTTAACATGATGACGGCTTGCGTGCGGTTCTTCACGCCGAGCTTGCGGAAAATCGCCGTCATGTGTGCTTTGATGGTGGCTTCTGATACATTCAACTCGTAAGCGATTTGTTTGTTCAGCAAGCCATCAGACAACATCCCCAACACTTTGTATTGCTGTGGCGTTAGCGCGGCAATCTTCTCTGCTAAATCATTACACGCTGCGTTATTGGTGATCAGCCCTTCAGGGAAGTATGGGTCGCCATTGAGCACTTGGTTGAGTGCATTGACCAGTTCACGCATATCACTCGATTTCGGAATAAAGCCAAACGCACCATGGCTCTTCACTTGACTCACCACCGTTGGCTCTTCGCTGGCGGATACCACGACGATAGGCAAATCTGGGTATTCCGCTCTTAAGTGGATAAGCCCCGACATTCCATTAGCCCCAGGCATTTTGAGATCCAACAGCACCAAATCCGGCTCTTCCTCTTTGGCGAGTAATGCAAGCAGGGCATCAAGAGAGTCTGCTTCAAGCAGATTGGCACCACTGACAGCCATGTGTACCGATTGGAACAATGCATTACGGAAGAGAGGGTGATCATCGGCGATGATGATGGTGTAGGTCGAATCCATGACGTTAAACACTTTTGACTATTTCGTTAAATGAATTATTGTC
>NZ_JAWOQR010000070.1:0-1456 GCF_033337445.1 Vibrio sp. YT-15 | reverse complement strand
TGGCATCCTAGGCAGATCTATTAAGTACTGATTTGGATACAGACAATTATGGCAAGTATTCCTGAAAATCCGCTGATTCTTATCGACGGTTCTTCTTACCTATATCGCGCTTTTCACGCTTACCCGGGCACGATGAGTAATGGTGAAATCCCAACCAACGCAGTTTACGGTGTGGTGAACATGCTACGCAGTATGATGCGTCAATTTGCGTCTGAGCGTATTGCGGTGGTGTTTGATGCGAAGGGTAAAACCTTCCGTGATGAGATGTATTCAGAATACAAAGCGAATCGTCCACCAATGCCGGACGATCTGCGTTGCCAAATTGAACCATTGCACAACGTTATTCGTGCGATGGGTTTGCCGTTGATCTGCGTTCCTGGCGTGGAAGCAGATGACGTCATCGGTACGTTGGCTTACCAAGCCTCGCAACAAGGCATGCCTGTTTTAATCAGTACTGGCGATAAAGATATGGCTCAGCTGGTGGATGACAACATTACCTTGATCAACACCATGACGAACGTCGTAATGGATCGTGAAGGGGTGGTGGAAAAATTTGGTATTCCGCCAGAGTTGATCATCGACTATCTAGCGTTGATGGGCGATAAAGTCGATAACATCCCTGGTGTACCGGGCGTGGGCGACAAAACGGCGACCGCTTTGCTGCAAGGCATTGGTGGCCTGACTAAGTTGTACGAAAATCTGGATGATATCGCGGCACTTGGTTTCCGCGGTTCGAAAACCATGGCGAAGAAGCTGGTCGACAACAAAGACAACGCTATGCTGTCTTATGAGCTGGCTACCATCAAGCTGGATGTGGAACTGGAAGAAACACCAGAGTCGCTACTGAAAGCAGAGCCAAACAAAGACGAATTGATCAAACTGTATGGTCAGTTGACGTTTAAGTCTTGGCTGAACGAATTGCTTGAAGGCGGCTCAGGCACTGTCGAAGCGGTTGAACTTGCAGGCTCTGCGCAAGCATCATCTTCTTCTTCGCATGCTGAAATGGAAACCTCAGCGGTAACGATTGATCGCAGTCAGTACGAAACCATTTTGGACGAAGCTTCTTTCAATGCGTGGCTAGAAAAACTCAAAGCGGCAGAGCTGTTTGCCTTTGATACCGAAACGGATAGCCTTGATTACATGGTGGCGAACCTCGTCGGTTTGTCATTTGCTATCGATGAAGGTATTGCGGCTTATGTCCCTGTCGCACACGATTATTTGGATGCGCCAGAACAACTGGATCGCGATTGGGTTCTTGAGCAGCTGAAACCAATTCTTGAAGACGACGCTCAAGCGAAAGTCGGTCAGAACCTAAAATACGACGCGTCTGTGCTGGCACGTTACGGCATCGAGATGAAAGGCATCAAATACGACACCATGTTGGCGTCTTACGTTTACAACAGCGTAGGCGGCAAACACGACATGGACAGCTTGGCACTTCGTTTCCTGCAACACA
>NZ_JAWOQR010000006.1:0-355876 GCF_033337445.1 Vibrio sp. YT-15 | reverse complement strand
TAAAGCCTTCGATGTACATACAGGATGCAGAGAGCTCAATTGATATAGATTGGCCAGAGGACTTTACTTTCGCTGAAATAATGTGGAAGAAGAAGAATTTGTAGTTTTTAAGTATAAGTAAAGAGGGTAGATTTCCTTTACTTATAATTAACCTAGTAAGATAGTAATAAAGTGAATTCATTGTTAAAAAATGGCTTGGCATGGACAGTTTTTGATAAGCTGATCAACCAATTTCTTTATTTTGTTGTTGTATTGTATATAGGTAGAGTAATTGGTCCTTCTGATTTTGGTTTGATTGGAATGGCAGCCGTTTTTATCATACTTTCTGAGAGTTTAGTTAATTATGGTCTGACACAATCACTTGTTCAGCGAAATAATATTACAAAAGTTGATAAATCTACGATTTTCTTGACTTCAATATTTTTTGCCATATTTATATATACAGTATTGTACTTTTCTGCTGAATCTATAGCTGAGTTTTATGATAAAGATGAACTGACCGATGTAATTCGCTCACTTCTGTTAATCGTAATTCTTAACTCCATCAATGTTGTTCCTAAAGCTATATTAATGATAGAGCTAAGGTACAATAAAATTGCTATTGCTAATAGTGTTGCAACTATTACTAGTTCTTTGATTGCGTTATATTTATTAAACTCTGGTTATTCATATTGGGCTTTTGTGTACTTTAATATAACTAAAGCTTTAGTTAATACTGCAGTTTGTTGGGGGTTATCTAAGTGGCGTCCTACTTGGGATTTTTCATATGATGTTTTAAAAAGCCTAGCTAAATATAGTATATATTTGAGTTTGTCTGGGATGTTATCTTCAATAGTAAATAACTCGTATATTATATTGATCGGTAAGTTTTTTAACTCTTTTAATGTCGGTGTATTTTCGCAAGCTAATAACACAACTACAATGCTTTCTGGTGTGATTATTTCAATAACACAAGCTGTCTCATTTCCTATTTTGTCAAAATTTAAGTTAAATAAAAATGAATTTAATGAGAGTTTTACTGCAATACTTAGTATTAATGCATTAATCACATTACCAACCCTAATTGGGTTCTCTCTTGTAACAAAGGAGTTTACTTACATATTCCTTGGAGAAGAGTGGGTGGATATAGTGCCATTGCTGAGTCTTTTTGCAATAGCAAAAATATTTTCTTCTATAAGCAATGTGAACATAAATGCTATGAACGCGCTAGGCCGTAGTGACTTGTTTTTTAAGTCTGATTTGTTAAAAGTGCCCTTTGTTTTATCTGGCATAATGTTAGGTGTTCTTCATCATGATTTGATTTATTTGGGCTGGGCATTGTTAATTACTTCATTTATTTCATATATAATTACAATTTATTTTTCATCTAAGGTTTTGACCGTTAAATTCATCGAGCAATTGAAATGCTTATTTCCATTCTTGTTTGCATCAATAGTGATGGTTCCTATCTTAACTTTTGTTTATGTAGATAATTACTATGTGTCATTAGTTATAAAAATTGCATTAGGTGGATTAGTATATATTGCGACCCTGTTCTTGTCTCATAGAGCGAATTTATGGAATTTTAAATAATGGAAAAGTATAAAAAAATTGCCGTATTTGATATATGTGATACCTTGTATAAGTGCAATACAACATATAAATATATAGAGTTTATAACAGAGAGGCGTGGCTTTTTTCCTCAAGATTACATGATACTTAAGCTTTTCAACAAGGTGTTTAATATTGTCTTTTCAATTGATATTATTAGATATTATAATATTAAACGCCTGAAAGGATATAAAGATAAGATGCTTAAGGATAAAGCAAACGAGTTTGTAAGTAACATTGATAGAAATGAATCTATATTTGAATTGCTTAATAAATTTAAAAGAAGTGGCTTTGAGGTTGTATTATTGTCAGCAACCGTCGACCCTGTTGCTGAAAGTATCGGAGAGTGTGTTGGCGCAAAAAGGGTCTATTCCTCTGAGTTAAACTTCAGCAGTAAGAATATATGTGATGGAACGATAGGAAGAGACCTTCTTGGTAATAAAAAAGATACAATGTATGAACTGTCTCTTGTATCAAATGAGTTAGTGTTTGTTACTGATAATAAAAGTGACTCTAGTTGCATTGAACTATGTGACGAGTTCATCGCGGTTGTTCCTTCTGGTAGAAAGAAAAATTATGAATTTTGGAAAGATAAGGGCATAAGAAGAATCATATGTTTATAAAGTTTTATGTACCATTTTTTTATTCTTACAGCACAAGGTTTAAAAGTAGCATTAAATTGGCCTCTTGGGGGTTTATTTACTTATTACCATTGCTATTTCTATCTTTCTGTTATTCTGGTTATTATGGTTTGTTAGTTTCAATAATCAACATCTCATTAATATATACAGTTTATGAGTTAGGGTACATATTTAATGATGTATATACAATAAAAAAAGAAAAAGAGCCGACATTAAGATTAGGAAAAAAAGAGCTTCATTATTGTGAACGGAATATATATAAGATAGTGGCATTTAGGTTCGCAGTAGTCGGATTGCTGTTGTATTTATTAGAATTGGTAAACTTTGATAGCACTTATATTTTTTGCGTTTTATTGTTGATTTTATTAGTGTATTTTATTTACAATTCAATAAGAAGTAGATTTAACTTACTACTACACTTTTTTTTGGTGAATTTGAGGTATACAGCTGTTGTTGTTCCATTTCTACCGTTAAGTAATGCCTTTTTAGTAGTCTTTTTATTTCCTTTCATTAATCTTTTGGAGCGTTGCTCTGAATCTCGGTTTGAATTGGTTTTTTTTCAGAGGTTCATTTTGTCCAACAAAACAAACGGAAGATATATATATTATTCAATATTAACTTTATTGTTGGCTTTTGTTTATCCGCTATCCGATCCTCTGTTCATAACTTCACTCTATTACTTATGTTATCGATTCTTCTCATTAAAAATTGTAGGGAAATAAAATGTACGAAAATATAACAATTGTTGTCCCTTCATTTAATCATGGTAAGTATTTGCCCGGCCTGTTTGTTCGGCTTAATAAATTGATTGATATCGGTGTGAAAGTTTACATCATAGATGATGCGTCAAAAGACAACTCTCAAGATATCATCACTAAATTTGTAAGTGAAAATAACACTAGTAATATAAGTTCCGTATTGAAAAAAAGTAATAAAGGCTTGGTTGATTCGCTCAATACTGCCCTAATAGATATCAATACAGAATACTTTTATGTAATATCATCAGATGATTTAGTTATACCTGAAGGGTTTGTTGAAGCAATAGAATATATATCTAAAAATCAAGAAAAAGACTTTGTTATTTTTGGTGCGTTGAACGTATTTGGTAATGGGCATGAAAAACACGCTTACGGTGCTAAACATGAGGCGTTTTTTAGTTTGCCAAAAGATAGAAGGAGCCTGGAAATATATTATAACCACCCAAGCCCAATACTTCTTCAATCGACAATTTTTAAGTCTGCTGCACTTAGAAGCTTGAATGTATTTAATCTAGGGTTAAAGTTCGACGACTATCCAGTTTTCATTAAACTGTTTAACTCCGAATTTAGTTTTTCATTCAAACCTGAGATAGTGATATGTAAGTACAATCATCATGAGGAAAATACCTATAAAGACTATAAGAAAATGTATACCATGTTCTTAGATGTATATAAAAATATGTGTCCTAAAGAACTATACGTCAAGTCTGTGTCTCAAATTTGGTTTGTCTACTTTTTAAGAGTGGTTAGGGATTTAAAGTTAAGCGACTTTAGTTACTTTCTTGTAAGGTTTAAAATGTCATATCTGTTCCATCTGCCTTATTTTCTTAAGAATAGGTCGAGAAGAAAGTAATATGAATTATGAAGCGTTTTTCAAAGTCTCTTATGAGTATTTTGATTATTTTGTTTATATGTCTATACTGCTTTTTGCAGTCCTTTACTTGTTTTCTCATAGACTTTCTATCAATGGTTTACTAGATCCATTTACATTTACTTATACTTTTACTTATTCCACCTCCTATTCGGTAATAATATTATTATATATATTTGGACATATATCCGATCATACGTTCTCAATATTTTCCTTTTACGGCATTCTATTTCTTATATCAATTAATATATTTAGTAGAATAAGCTATGCTCCAAGTGATTATAAGTTTTTTTCGATATTTTGTTTTGACAAGAAAAAAGCATTTGTGTTCTCCATTATTTTTGTCTATTTATTGCTTGTTGCCTTTACTATAAAAACGAAGGGTTTTTCTCTTTTTACAGAAACTAATAGATTTGAGGATAACAGAGGTCTAGGGCCGATAGTTAGGATATTAGAAATGTGTACATTTACTATCATATGTATAATTTCTATTTATCTTTATCGTCTTAGATTGAATATACTTAGGAAAGTATTTTTATATGCTATTTTTATAACGTTCATGATCTTTAATGCGATTATTAGTGGTGCAAAAGCAGACTTGCTATTCTATATTTTTGCTGCGCTTGTGAGTGTGAAAATATTTAACCCTAACTTTAGTGTGTCCATCAAGAACATGGTCATGATTATTTTTCTATCACTTACTTTTGTTTTCGTAGTTCTATTTTATAATTTTAGTAGTTCTATAAATATGAACTTGGAATATGGCGAGATTTTTGAATTGCTCTTTAGAAGGTTGACAGACAGGATTTTGTCAAATGGCGATATGTATTATATGGGATTACCTAATGATGTCTATGAAGGAATTTCTGTCAATAATATACTAGTAGTAATGCTCGCTCCTATTTTGTCTTATTCTTTTATGTCAAAATTGGCAGGTTATGATATAGGACAATTTGAAATAGGTAAGCAGTTACTATTAGCTCATTATTCAGGCAATACTATTGCAGGTGGTCCTACAGATCACTTTGATTTCTTCGCACTTTTATATTTTGGTGTTATAGGAGGGGCTATCTTTATAGTTCTGTTAGCATTATTGCTTTGCTTTCTTAGGAAGATGACTGTCTATGGGCGAGGAGACATTATATCTTCAGCATTAGTAACAGTTTTTTGGATGAAATCATTGTCTTGGTTGCTCAAGCCTGGCTTGTTCTTAGGTACGATTCTTTACTTTACAGTATTTCTATTATTAATTAGAGCTATTTGTTATTTACTTTGTATTAATCAGCGTTCGGCGTTTTAGAATTTATATAAACAGGATGGTGCTTTGGGTAGCCCCATCCTGTAAGCTCGTTGATGATTACTATCTTAATAATCTTTCGTAAGTTTTTGAAAGTATAGTTGCAGGAATCAATCGAGAAAAAGCTCTCGCTGAAAAATAGAGGGCGGTTTTGGGACCCTTCGCGAGCTTTAAATTATACATTTTTCGCATCATTCTTAGTTCGCTCAACGCATAGGACCAACCACGACGTCGCTCGAGCATACCATTTCCCACGCGAGCACTAACGAGTACTTCCGAAATGTTACTGATTTTGTAACCATTTGCCTGTAATCTCAACCATAAATAGTAATCTTCCATATACAAATGGTGTTGGTAATTACCAACTGCTACGATTGCCTGTTTACGAAAGATAGTAGACATATGGTTTAATGGATTTCTCTTGAGACTGTACTCTAAAACACTATCTGAGTGAGGTACTTTTTTTACTCTGCTCGGTTCATTAGGGTCAGTTTCAAACTCGTTAATGTCACAGCTTGCAGCAAAAACATCGATATTGGAATCCATATAAGCAACTTGTTTTTCAAAGCGATCAATATGGTTAATGTCATCAGTATCTACACGTGCTACAAGGTCATAGCTACAAGCTTCTAACCCCTTGTTTAGCGCTTCTCCTAGGCCAACGTTCTTCTCAAGTTTTACTTGTTTTAGAGGAAGTCTTTTCTCCCACTTTTCTAATACTTGATACAAAGCTGGCGTTAGGGGGCCGTCGTGAACAACAACAATTTCGTTAGCTTCCAAAGTTTGCCACTCTAGACTCTCAAAGCATTGTTCTAAATAACTAGGTTGCTCTTTGTGGTACAAAGAGCAAAGAACGGAAAATTTTGATGTCATTGTTAACGCCCCATCCCAAATAACACTGTTTTGACTGTAAGGAAAAGAATCTTCACTTCCATCATCCAGTTTTGGTGTTTGATATAGTAGACATCGTATTTATGCTTCCAAATAGCGTCTTCTACCGATGCGCCGTAAGGATATTTTACTTGAGCTAGGCCAGTGACCCCAGGTTTAACGGCGTGACGAAAGCGATAGTAAGGAATGGCTTTTTCCAACTCAGAGATGAACACTTCACGTTCTGGGCGAGGGCCAACCATCGACATCTCTCCCTTTAGTACGTTGATTAACTGAGGGAGCTCATCAATGCGAGTTTTACGAATAAAACAGCCGACTTTCGTTACGCGCGCGTCATTTTTTGTTGCCCATTGGGCTCCGTTCTTTTCTGCATCGTTCCGCATCGAGCGAAACTTAATCACTTCAAACTCTTCATTATACTGGCCGGTACGACGCTGTTTAAAGAATACCGGACCTGGCGATTCAAGCTTAATGAGTAGTGCCGTAATAAGCCCTACTGGAATAGCAACCCATGACAGCATGAAAACAAACAACAGATCGATGAAGCGTTTTTGCCAGCTGTTCTTACGATTAGAAAGGATAGAAAAAGCTTTTTGGTGTAAGAAGTAGCCGCTGTGCAAAAGCTCAGTTTCAGTATATCCGAGTGAACGGTCAAAATAGCTCACTAATGGCTCAACCCAAGCACCTAGCTCTGTCGCCGCGACAAGAAACGCTTGCTGTTCAGGATCTAGATGCGAGCTTTTGAAGTGGCAAAGCGTTTTGCTCTTGAAGTCTCTAAGAGAATAGTTATTAACCTGAGCGTTAATCTCAGGATGCCTCTTAAGTACTTGAGCAATTTTTGCTTCGTCTTCTTTTGGACAGTAGATATAAAGGCAAGCATTTGATTCACTTGCGGATAACTCGTCCAATGCTGATGTTATGCTGATAGAATTATGCTTAGTTAATTCAGAAGCTTCTCGTTCTTGAAGCGTGTCGCTCATACTGTCTGTCATAGGAATGGAATAAGTTGTTATCGACTAGCCAATTGCTTACAAGTCGGCGATTATAATTTATTTCGTATAGAAATTATATCCCTGAATCCAGAACATGCTCATAACTTTGTTAATTTTCTTGAACCTGAGTCCTTGTTCATGACTTGTTTTTGAATCTTAACGTAATTATATCAATGAACTCGAAAAACTATGTTTGCGATATATTATATTGCCTCGAAATTAAATGATTGTTCATTTCACTATATAACGCAGTTATATCCGAGGGTTATCAGTTGTTGATAAAGCGATCTTTTCGACTCTTGTTCACCATGAATAAGGTGAACTTCTTTCGGAGGAGTTGGAATGCCAGAAACAAACTGTATTAAATCGTCCCTATCCGCATGTGCAGAGTAACCTGACATGGTATGTACTTGAGCCTCCACTCTAACGCGCTTTCCTTCAATCAAGATGCTCTCTTCTCCATCCTGAATTCGCCGACCTAACGTCCCTTCTGCTTGATAGCCTGCAAATAGCACATCATTTCTTTTATCTGGCAGCAATGCTTCTAAATAATTGACGACACGTCCACCTTCACACATACCAGAGGCCGCAACCACGATAGCAGCTTCTGCCGTGCTCGCGAGTCGATTGACGAGCTTTAAATGGTCAGTGTGGCTTTCGATGGTAATACATTGATCAAACGCAAGAGGGTGTCGGTGATGCTCGAGCCGCTCTTTCGCTTCAGCTCCCCAAAGCTTTTTAAATTGCCGATAGGTAGTAGTTACCTTTTTAGCCAAAGGAGAATCGAGAATAATAGGCAGAGAATCTTGCAAGGCGTGCTCATGAATAAGCTGTTCTATATCAAACAGTAACTCTTGAGTTCTCCCGACGCTAAAAGCAGGTATAACAATTACGCCACCATCCTGAAGTGCATGCTCAATAATAGAAAGCAATCGCCTACTGCGAGACTCAACATCTTCGTGAACTTTATTGCCGTATGTTGACTCGATAAACAAATAGTCAGCTTTTTCAGGCGATACCGGGTCAGGTAGGAGAGGCGTGTTACGAGGTCCCAAATCCCCTGAGAACACAACAACTTCATTGTTTGATAAATGAAACTCAACATATGCAGACCCTAAAATGTGTCCTGCTGGTTGAAAGCGAAGATAGGTATGTTCTTCTATCTCTATCCATTGGGAGTAAGAGCAAGGGCGAATAAGCGTTCGAATAAAATCGAGCAAGCTGTCCCTTTGATGGCGCCTCATGCCTAACTGGAGCTTTAATCCATCTTCTAACATAAGCGGTACGAGCTCAGCGGTGGCTTCCGTACAGTAGATAGGCCCCTTATAACCTGCAGCCAATAGCCAAGGTAGCCGACCAACATGATCGATATGAGAATGGGTTAGAACAACCGCTTTGAGATCAGAGATAGAACAGTCGATATTCAAACTCTCCTGCTGAGCATTATCTTGACCTTGTAGCAAACCACAGTCGATCAGCACACTTCCATTTTGTAATACGAGCTCGTGACAAGAGCCAGTAACCGTATTTTTCCCACCGTGGTGCAGTACTTTCATAACGAAACGACGTCTTTTCCTTTGTTAACCCACGCTTACGAGTATTTGCTTTCATATATAGCGACACCTCGCGACGTAAAGACGGCTCAGTCAATCGCGCAATGAACAAGGTAAGCAGAAAGTGGTGAATAAGTGAGCGTATTGTAGGCAAGGATAATGAGAGTAAGAAAACAGCAAAACCGAAAGTTTAGAGAGACTTAGATATTCGTCATAAATTTGACTGCGTAGCATTGCAACCTGTTGTGATGCAATTCATATTATTGCAACCATTTTCACTTAGACTTCTGAGATTAACGCGCTAGCTATACAAACATCAGCTATGCCGGAAGGAGTTTAATAATTAGTAAGCCAACAAAAAAAGCGTCACGTTTATGGCGAGTTAAGTGTCAGAAAAAAGACATTTTTTTGCAAGCTTTTTACACGTTCTACTTTTAGTTGCAACGTGTTTACTATACAATTCGTCTCCTGTTTGGAAACGCAACCATTAAACACTACGTATAAAACTTGCTTCTAGGAGCCAGACCTAGGGGCGGTAGCGTGCCCAAATCATCTGTTAGTCTCTTTCCTAACAGAAGAGAGACCAAGCAAGATAATTTTTAATAATAATAAGCACCTAAGTGCATTTCTGGCAAGATTGATTTATAAAAAACGAGAACTATTACAAATTTATGTAATTCCCTTTTGTCAGAGGGACGCTCAAAGCTAACAAAGTGGCGAGCAAATGTTGGTTAGGCATAGGTTACAATTTAAATCTCCATTTCTCATACCTATCAAAACCAAGCACTAAGCGTGTAGAAGTAGTTAACTATCGACTCAAACCGTCAGTTAGCATATACAAGCTTTGTATTTGGCCTGCCTATAAAAAGCTGTGAACCCGTGACCGTCATGAGCGAGTATCGGGGTGATTCAGTTACTTACATATTCAATATTAGAAATTAGCGTTTGCAATGCGTTACAACCCACGTTGGCTAATGTGGTTTTGTCACGCCCAAAAATCACCTGCTTGTTCTTAGGTTCGGCTTATTCAGATATGAGCGAAAAAGAATCAGCAGTATCGGACCTGTGATGCAATGGAATCCGTAAAGGGAATCAGTCGGATGCGTTATAGATTTACCTCAAACTTATTTAATAACACAGTTGGCTATCATGAATAATGCATATTTATTTGTATTTATTTTGTCGTTCGTTCTACTTTTTGTTATGCGCAAAGTTGCTAAGCGCGTAGGTCTAGTAGATAAACCCAATGCAAGAAAGCTTCACCAAGGTGTGGTGCCACTTGTAGGAGGGATCTCCATTTTCTCTACTATACTGGTGGGGTTCCTTCTGTTCTTACCAATGAATGACAACCTATCACTCTACTTATCTTGTTCGGCTGTACTCATCGTGCTCGGCGCATTAGATGACTATTACGATGTAAGTTTCAAAATTCGCCTTATAATCCAAGCAGGAATATCCCTTGCGATGATTTACATCGGAGGCCACAGCTTACACGATTTAGGCTACTTAATGGGGAGTGAAACCATTGCCCTTAATGAAGTCACTGGCGCAGTGATCACCGTTATTGCAGTAATAGGCGCCATTAACGCATTTAATATGGTTGATGGTATAGACGGCTTGCTGGGCGGGTTAGCCTCGGTCACCTTTACAGCATTAGGTATTGTGTTTGCCTACAACGGAAACGAATACTTAGCCACGATCTGTTTATTGATCGTGACTGCGATGCTTCCTTACATCTTCCTGAACTTAGGTTTCCCACTTGGTCGTCGCTTTAAGATCTTCATGGGCGATGCAGGCAGTATGTTTATCGGCTTTACCGTGGTCTGGATGCTGATTCGCGGCACGCAAGAACCAGGAGCGGTAGCCTTCAAGCCAGTCACAGCGCTGTGGTTAATTGCCTTACCATTGATGGACATGGCAACCATTATGATTCGTCGCGTTCGTAAAGGTCAGTCACCATTCCAACCAGACAGAGAACATCTACACCATATTTGTCAGCGTATTGGGCTTTCTCCAGGTGCAACGTTAATTTTCATCTGTTCGATGGCATCAATTTGTGCCGCTATCGGTTTGTGGGCTGATTTTACTGATATTAGTGAATCAATAATGTTTGTTGCTTTCTTGATTTTGTTTGCATGCTATTTTTCGGTAATTAGCCATATTTGGCGTATTTCGTCTTGGTTCAATAAGCTATTTCATACTTTAGGACTGCAGTTTACGTCTAAGTAGAAGTTAAAGAGAGGGGAAATAGTATAAGTCGAGCAATTACAGTCGGTTACTGAAAGCTGGCTGTCTCGAAATGAATAAAAACCGTCTCATGCGTAACCGAAGTCTGATATGGAATGAATATAGGAAAACTTCGCGATTTTAGTTTAAGAATTCTACAGATACCGCTGAAAAAGCCGCTTCAATAGCACAAGCGGTGATGTGATGTAGCGCAGACCAAATAAAAATTAAATAAGAAAAATGCTGGTTTATAAACACTAGTTTAGTTTTGTCAAAACTGATGCGTTTTCTATACGTGTCTCGTGTTGAACAATATAAACCATTATATGTCCCTTACGTCTAGGGCCATTAAGTTGTCTAGGAAAATATTAATGACTAAAAAGAAAATCCTTACGGTCTTTGGCACTCGTCCTGAAGCTATTAAAATGGCACCCCTTGTGCATGCATTGGCAGCAGATGATCGCTTTGAAGCAAAATGCTGCGTAACCGCTCAGCACAGGGAAATGCTAGACCAAGTACTCGAGCTATTCGAGATCACACCAGACTACGATCTGAATTTGATGAAAGCGGGTCAAACGCTTAATGATGTGACAGCCCGAATAGTACAAGAGTTAAAACCCGTCCTTCAAGAGTTTCAGCCAGATGTCGTTTTGGTTCATGGAGACACAGCGACGACTTTTGCTGCTAGCTTAGCCGCATATTATGAACAAATTGAAGTTGGTCATGTGGAAGCTGGCCTTCGCACGGGTAACATATACTCGCCATGGCCGGAAGAAGCCAATCGTCGTTTGACTGGTGTACTTACCAAGTATCACTTTGCCCCAACGGAAACGTCAAAAGAGAACCTTCTACGTGAGAACTTCACACCAGAAGACATTTTTGTTACGGGTAATACGGTTATTGATGCGCTGCTAATGGTTAAAGACAAAATCGAATCTGACAGCGATTTGAGTGCAACATTAGCGGCACAATTTCCATTCTTAGATGACAACAAAGAATTGATATTGGTTACGGGGCATCGAAGAGAAAGTTTTGGTGGCGGCTTTGAACGTATTTGCGAGGCATTAGCTCAAACGGCGAGACAACACCCAAATGTACAAATTCTTTATCCAATGCACTTGAACCCTAATGTTCGCGAACCAGTTAACCGAATTTTAGGAGATGTTGAAAATGTGTTGTTAATTGAACCGCAACAATACCTACCATTTATCTACTTAATGAGTCGTTCCCATATCATCCTAACTGACTCTGGTGGCATTCAAGAAGAAGCGCCATCTCTTGGTAAACCAGTACTAGTTATGCGTGATACAACAGAACGTCCTGAAGCTGTTGCTGCCGGTACAGTGAAATTAGTTGGTACTGACGTAGAAAAAATTACGGCCAGTCTCGATTCACTATTAAATGACGAAGAAGCGTACAAAGAGATGAGTTTTGCTCATAACCCTTATGGTGATGGTAAAGCATGCCAACGAATTTTAGACGCGTTAATAGCGCAGTAAGTTTTAATACCAAATAAATTTTTAAGGTTCATATTATGTCTTTTGAAACGATTTCAGTGATCGGTCTTGGTTATATTGGTTTGCCAACTGCAGCCATGTTTGCTTCCCGTAAGAAAAAAGTGATAGGTGTTGATGTAAATCAGCATGCGGTGGATACCATTAATAGAGGTGAAATACATATTGTTGAGCCTGATTTAGACATGTTGGTTAGCGCGGCAGTACAACAGGGTTATCTTGAAGCGACCACTGAACCGAAGTCTGCAGATGCTTTTTTAATTGCTGTACCTACACCATTTAAACCATGTAACGAAGGTGATATTCCTGAGCCGGATTTAAGCTATATCCATAGCGCGGCTAAAGCCATTGCACCCGTGTTAAAAAAAGGCGACTTAGTTATTCTAGAGTCAACTTCACCTGTGGGAGCAACTGAGCAACTGGCAGAATGGTTAGCTGAATATCGTAATGACTTGTCATTTCCACAGCAAGTAGGTGAAATAGCCGACGTTAACGTTGCTCACTGCCCAGAGCGAGTGTTACCTGGCAAAGTCGTTACTGAATTGGTTCAAAATGATCGTGTCATTGGTGGGATGACAAAGCGTTGTTCAGAGCGTTCTGTAGAGTTGTATAAAACTTTCGTCATGGGGGAATGCGTAACTACTAACGCAAGAACTGCAGAAATGGCTAAGTTAACGGAAAACAGCTCTCGTGATGTTCAAATCGCTTTTGCTAACGAGCTTTCTATTATCTGTGATGAATTAGATATTGATGTTTGGGAGTTAATCGCTTTGGCAAATCGCCACCCCCGTGTGAATATTTTACAACCAGGTCCTGGTGTTGGTGGTCACTGTATAGCTGTGGACCCATGGTTCATTGTATCGAAGACACCAAAGCAAGCTCAAATTATTCACACTGCTCGTAAGGTAAATGATTACAAGCCTGATTGGGTCATTGAAAAAGTTAAAATTGCGATTGCTGATTTCTTACAAGCAAATCCAAATAAAACAGCGAAAGATGTGACCATCGCATGTTATGGATTAGCGTTTAAGCCTGATATCGATGATTTACGTGAAAGCCCAGCACTATCCATTGCGAGAGCTATTGCGATTCAGCATTCGTCTGAAGTATTGGCTATTGAACCCAATATTAAAACATTAAATGAAGAAAATATGCGCTTAGTAACTATTGATGAATCATTAAGTAAGACTGATATTCATGTGATGCTAGTGGATCATCATCAATTTAAGAAAATTAAGTTGAATGATGCTTTTGTTATTGATACTAAGGGAATTTGGTAAGGTGTTTTTGAATTGAGGGAGTCTATTGGTTTTTTCTATTTGGTACTGGTTTTTCTAGTGCCAAGTATATTTTTAACTGATCTAGTGACAATAACTACAGGGGTTAATTTCTCAGCTATTGCTAGATTCCTAATTCTCTTGATTGTCATTGCTTTGTACGTTTTAACAACTGATCACAAAAGAGTACTACGTGATATACCATTGTTATTAATTTTAATCTCACTGCAATTATTGGTTTATATATATAATTCTCATTATTGGGAGTTATTAAATAACCTGAATTTTGTTATTAAGTTCATTTCATTATATTTTTGGTATAATGTAAGTAAAAACTTAGTAAATTATAATACTTCTAGTTACGTTAAAGTCTGCGATATGACTTTATTGTTATATTTATGTTCAATATTAATAGCGGCTATCTTTGAGGTGTCCGTTATGAGTACTTATGGTGATACTGGTAGATTTGGTTATAAAGGAGTTATTCCAGCAGCGAATGAAACAGCTCCTTTGTTACTAATATCATCTACTTGGTATGCTTTACAATTTAGTAAGAATATAAATGCTACAAACTTATTTAAGCTTTCTGTAGCTTTCCTTGCATGTGCACTTATTGGAACCAAAGCGGCTTTAATTATCAGTGTATATTCTTTGTTTGTCGTTTTCTTCGGCTTGAATAATTTATTGATAAGAGTTGTAGTTATAACTCTCTTGCTCATTTTTATATCATATTTATCTTACTTGAATTTTGACCAAATTTTATTGGCTTATCAGTCCACCCTTAGTTATTTTGAATCAAAAATGGTAGGCACAGGTTTAGAAAGTTGGGTATTCGCCTTACTATCTGGTAGGAATCACAAGTTAGAATCTATACTAGATGTGTATTTTTCAAGTGAAATCTATTGGTATTATTTATTGGTGGGTTCATATAGTGTAGGTACATATATGTCCGAATTAGATTTGGTTGATACGATTTTATTATTTGGATTTCCTATTGGATTGATTATGTATTATCTCTATTTCTATGCAATATACAAGATTTCCTATAATCAGGATATTGGCTTGTCATTTTGTATACTACTTTGCTTTTTGTCTATTCTTGCTGGACATGTGGTTTTTTCAGCAGTCTATTTACCTTTCATGATGGCGATGTTCTTTAAGAATTACAGGTATGGTTATGGTCAATAAGTTTTTGTCTTTGGGGCGCTTTTTCTATTCGTCAAGATTATTTTTTTTAGGTGAATTGATTAGAATATCGATAAGGCTTATATTCGGTTGTTCTATTGATCCGAGAACTAAAATAGGAAAAGATGTAGTTTTTGGTTATAACGGAATTGGTATAGTAATTCACCCTAATGTTGTTATTGGAAACAATGTAACCATCGCACAAAATTGTACAATTGGAGGGAGGTTTGGATGTAAACGGTTACCAGAAATTTCTGATAATGTTTATATTGGGGCGGGAGCCGTTATTATAGGTGACGTTAAGATTGGAGATGGAGCGGTTATTGGAGCAAATGCAGTTGTAACTAAATCGGTACCAAGTAACATAACAGTTGTCGGTGTCCCTGCTAGAGAAATAAAAAAATGATATATATTTACTCAACAAATCCAGAAAGTATAACTGGTGGAATAGCAAAAACAGTAAGTACTTTAGTCGCTTCCCTAAAAAATAAGAAAATAGAACATAAAGTAATTTCAACTCATATTGATACAAATAATAGATTTGAAAAAATAAAATTAATTTTATTTTCTATGAAAAGTGCATTTCTTACTAATCACAATGATGTCGTTTATTTAAATGCTGGGGGAAAAATTTCTATATTCAGAAAGTTTATCATAGCATTAATAGCAAAGTGTAAAGGTGCAAAGGTTTTATTGCATATACATGGTCCCTCTTTGACAGATAATTTGGATTCGCGATATTATCGTTGTTTTTTTAAAATCATGTGTAAGTCGATTGATCAACTAGTTGTACTGACACCTTGGTGGGTAGAGCAACTGAGTTGTTATCACAATAAAATTACGATATTACCAAATTCAGTTGATCTCGATGTAGCGGCAGTCCCTAGAGCAAAAAGTGAAGGTGAGAGGCTTCTTTTTCTTTCTCGACTTGAGAAAGAAAAAGGCGCGGATATTGCTATTATGTCACTGCTTTTTAATTCGTGTAAGCTAACTATCGCTGGCGAAGGACAAGATAAAGAGCGCCTAATAGGACTGGTTAAGAAACACAAACTTGAAGATCGAGTTGTGTTCTATGGTTGGGCAAATGAGAGTGATAAAATAACCTTACTAGAAAATCATGATGTTTTTTTACTTCCTTCTCGAGGAGACTCTTTTGGTATGGGGTACATAGAAGCCATGAGTTATGGACTGCCCTGTGTTGGTTTAAATTATAAGTCACTTATAGATGTTATCACAGACGATGTTGGATTAATTGTAGATATTAATGGCAAAGAAGACATTGATATAGCCAAAGAAGTTGGCCGAAGCTGCCAATGTTTAGTTAACGATAATATTTTATACAACAAGTTATCAAAAGGAGCTATTGAGAAAGTTCGTAAAGTATATTCGTCAGATATCGTAGTTAAAAAATTTATAGATTATTTATACTAAATGCTAAATAAAATTTATCTCGCCATTTCGAGTGCTATACCTGTAATCTTTCGAATTTTAGTTCTCTTTATTTCTTCTAAAATTATTATAGGAGATAGTGTATCAAGCTTTGTTAATGATTATAATGTCGTTCTCGCAGTTTCACTTTTATCATCCATGGGAGTTGCATCTCACTGTTTGGTATACACATCGAAAGATAATAGTAAAAACTATCTATTTACATCACTAGTTTTTGTTTCTATAACCTCATTAATGGCGGCTTTGGCAATATACTTTCTTTGGCAGTACCAATATGTATATTACTTTAAAAGCTTAGTCGCTTACTCATGCTCTTATTCATTTTATATGGTTTTACGTCATTTTTTTTTAGGAAAACAACGTTATTTAACTATAGTTATTTATGAATTGTTCATATGTGGAATATTCCTGTTGTCATTATGCTTTTACAACGTTACTACCTCTGATGACTTATTTGAAGTGCTATCATTTTCTTATGCGTTTGTTACAATAATTCTAATTTCACGTAATATAAAACTTTCATTCTTCTTTGAAGAATTAAATAAAGAAAATAGCCTCAAATATATTGCACACTCTAGCTTATCAAACTTTATTTCTAGTGGCATTGGTTTTCTTATTCCTAGCTATATAAATCATTTTATTAGCAAAGATATAGTTCTTAATATAAGCTTAATACAACAAATGTCATCTTTAGTGACATTTGTAACTAGAAACGTCTCTCTTTTTTATATCGCGATTTTCTCAGCCACTCAAGATTTGTATAGAAACTATTGTAACTTTACAAAAATTAACAATATAGTTCTAAGCCTATCTATACTTGTATTTGTTATTTCTCTATCAATATATAGTATATTGTTTAAACTTGATGTTTATTTTTCGTTGACAAGCCTGTTTGTTATACTTTTTGTGGTATTTTCTCAAGTATCATTACCAGCATCAAATATTTTGATGGTTAGAAATAAAGTAGAAAAAATTACTTTTTCTAATGGTGTGTTTTGTTTGTTATGTATTGTCGTGTTTTTATTGTTCATCTTGGTTTATGGGATGCTTGAATTGCAACCGTGGAAGGCAGCGACCCTGTTGTATATATTGCTTTGCTTGAATCAGATAGTTAAAAGTTACATGATCTTAAACTTCGCAAAAATGGAGCTCAGTATTAAATGATTTACAGAGAATTCTGATATTTATTCGGCGACTTTGTTAATTATACGGTAATTTCCAACTATATCTTACACTAGTAGAAGTTGAGTCGAATTAGGAAGAGGCCATAAGCGTCAAAATTTAGCTATCGAATTGGCTTTTTTGTGTAATTACGGTAAAAACGAAGATTAACATAATTGAGTGATTATTCAACAAGACATTGAGTTTCGGGCATACCTACCCCTGTAAGCCGGTTCAATGCTTCTATCATGGGGTAAGTTTCACTAACTTGAGCATTGTAATTTCTTAGGCTTAATATCCAACCTCGTAACGGCTTTACTCGATACATTGCTGTTTCTGAGATTGAATGTGATAGTTATAACGCTTTTTATTAGAAGCGCAGAGTTTTTGGCAATATACCGCTAAATCCCGAGGTTGAACATTTTTCCAAAAAGCTGCCCCTTCTCTAGAGGGTTAAGTGGAACAGCTCATTTAATTCGCATTGCATAGTGACAACCCCTTGTGTCAGGAGCGAATAGCCATCGACAGATATCTCTAGGATTCTTCTACGTGACTGCTTGATTTAGTTCGTTAGAGCTTCAGCGTCGGTGACAGTAGATAAACTAGAGTCTGCTGCGACTTTTTGTGAGTGATTGTATCTACTAGAGATATGCAGTTTTTCTAGGCTCTGCGTTTACCGTCATACAGTGTTTTTTGATTTTCCCTTCACCTTCGTCATAAAAATTTAGAGGCTTGTAGCACCTAAAGCTAGACGCTGTATTGCACCCTTAGTTTTTGTGTTAAACGAAGCATCATCTGGCTTAGATCTTAGGCTGATACAGATGTGCTTAAACATGCAGAGTAGTGAAACGACTTTAAAAGCAAGTATTAAGCATAAAAGAATGATGTGTACGATGAATTCTGAGTATCTCTTGAAGGTTCTGACGAACCTTTATTTACTGGTTGTTCAAAAGTTTCCGTTCATTTTAGGTGAGATTTATACGGGGCTTATTATTAAGGTTCAGTCGATGAACAGTTACTAAAATATTTATTTGTATGGATTGTTATATTGTGAAAATTAAAAGATTTATTCTTAATAATATAAGTTTATTGCCAAATTTCATCTTGCTATTTTTAATGAGATTTAATCGAAATCCTAATTTTGTATATGGAAGTAAATATAGAAATTATAGAGAGATTCTTACGAAAAATGATAAAGATAAAGTTCAGGAGGTTGATCTTCTTACTAACATAGTTAATAGATGTAGAAACGAAGTTCCATATTATAAAAATTATGAAAAATTTTCTACTATCGAAGAATTCGAAGACAACATTCCTTTCATTGATAAAGATAAAGTACTTGCAGATTTTAATTCGTTTCTTAACTCTTCAATTGACCTTAAAAATTACGATAGAGGAACAACGGGAGGGACTAGTGGTAAACCATTACGGCTAGTTATGCCACCAGATCGTTATATTGTTGAATTGGCAACTATTCATCATCTATGGTCAAAGGTTGGATATGATTTTAGTACACGAGCCGTTATACGAAACGCTAAATTGCCAGAAAACAAAGTATATACGGTTAATCCTATTACTAAAGAGATAATATTTGATGGATTTAAATTAAATGATGAATATTTTGAAAAAATATACCGCGTTCTTTTAAAAAATAAAGTTGAGTTTATTCACTGTTACCCATCAGTTGCTTACACTTTTTCAAAGTTTTTATATAAACGTTGTTTAGATACTTCATTTTTAAAGGCTTTCTTATGCAGTTCTGAAAATGTGATTATATACCAAAAAGAATTTATTGAAAGTTCACTAGGTATTAGACTGTATTCATTTTACGGTCATAGTGAGAAATTAATATTAGCAGGTAATAACATAGAGAATAATAATATTTCTGAAAACTATAAAATAGAGTCTAGATACGGTTACTTCGAACTGATAGATGAAAATGGTAAAGTTATTAAAGAAAAAGGTATTTTAGGCGAAATAGTAGGCACAACATATCACAATATAGGTATGCCTTTGATAAGATATAGGACTGGAGATTTCGCGAGTTATATTGAGTATGACCAAGATAAAGATATTAAAATCATTGGACCTATAAAAGGACGTTGGCTTGGAGAAAAAATATATAATGATGATATGAGTTTTATAACACCAACAGCATTGAACTTACACTCAGAGTTATATGAAAAAATAGATGGCTTACAATATAGACAAACAAAACCTGGATTCTTGGAAGTATTGATTATAAAGGGCAGTACTTATGATGATAAATGTGAGTCTATTCTTATGAAACATTTTAAATCCGCGATGAAAGCGGGAACTACCATAGAAATAATATATGTAGAAGAGTTAATAAAACAAAAAAATGGTAAGTTTTTATTGTTGTTATCTAGCGTTAAGGCTTAAAATATGAGGAAAAGTGTATTATGGTATTTTAAACGCCTTAGGAAAATGCCTCTTTTAGAGATTGGTTCAAGGGTATTGGAGTTGATGTACTATAAATCCGATTGCTTTAGGTTCAAGAATGGGTGGATTAGCCACAAATCAACACGTTTGAATTTGGATGTTGTTCATGATTACGCTGTCATAGAATTGGAAGAGGGAAAAAATATCATTGACAGAGGTGTTTTGGTCGAGGAAATTGATAATTCAAATTGGTTTAAATCGAATCGAATTCCAACAAACTTTGATTTGAGATTATATTGGGAAGGACACCGATTCAAAGAATATATAGTGTTGGCAAGGGAAGATAATGGGGAAGAGTTACTGAAGAGTAGTTTAAAATCCTGGATGAATCACAATAAACCCTTGAAGGGTTTAAATTATATATCAACAATGGAATGCGCAATTCGCTGTATAAATTTGTTCTCGTCTTTAGTAATTTTAAAAAGAGCTAAAGGTGATATTTCTCAGGAGTTGATTGATATATCAAACTCATTCTTTATCACTAACTATGACTTAATTAGACATAGGCTATCTCTGTTTTCATCTCGTGGTAATCATACGTTATTCGAATATGCAGGCCTTGTGATAATTTGTCACGCCTTATCTAAATCAGAATTAAGTTTTTGGCAAGGTAAACTAGAATCTGAGTTTGATTATCAAACTTTTAATGATGGTTCTGGAATTGAACAGAGCACAGCATATCATTTGTTTAACATTGAGCTTTGTTTATTAATTCATAGTGTTATTTCCAGTGATAGTATATTATCCACTTTGAAAAGAGCCGCTCCGTTTATATCGAATTTTATATCAAGTGATAGTGTTGTAAGGTTTGGGGATAGTGATAGTAGCTACTTTTTTGACTGGAATTCGACACTTAGATTGTTATCTACTTTTGATACTGATCATAAAGAGTATATTAAAAACTATAGTGATGCTGGGTTAGCAGTTATTCGTAATAATATAGGAACCTGTTATTTTAAATATGGTTATTTTGGTATGCCACCTCTGTTCGGACATGCTCATTATGACTTTTTGAGTGTAGTATTTAAAGATATGAATAACTCGCTAGTTTCAGCTGATAGCCAAACATATACTTATACTTCTTTTGAACGTGCAAGTTATCGTTCTTCAAAATATCATTCCATGCCAAGTTTTGGTGAAGATGATATTAAACAATTAACACCTTTTTCTTGGAGCAGAGGCGGTTCGGGGAAATTATTAGCAACTAGTGAAAGTTTGATTAAGGCATCATATTCAAAAGAAGATGGTACAAAATTAACTCGAAGCGTTCATTTTGGTGATGATTATTTTATGATCGTAGATGAGGTTGATTTTGAAGGTTCTAATGTAACTGTTGGTGATTTTAAACTCTGTGTGAGATGGCTGCTTCTCTCTAGCGTATTTGATATGTCTTTTTTTGAAGTTGACGCACACGAAAAAATTTCTAATATAGACCCTCTTACCGAAAAACTTGATTATTCTAAATTATACGGTTGTAAAGAAAATAATATTTTAACCTGCTTGTCATTTGAGATTAGTAAGTCTAGTAGACTAGTGAGCGTGTTTAAAGCAAGAGATTGTTCATCTAATCATTTAGATTATTTAGATTGTTTAATAAATAGTGCGTCTAGGAAATAGTTGTAAACGTGGTTATTAAAAAGTATGAAAAACTGTAAGGTTAATGGTGTTAAAATTAACGCTGTAGATTCTAGATTTGAACTGATCGAGAGTGCATTCAAACAAAAAAGTATTTTAATTGCAGTTAACGCAGAGAAAATATTAAATTCAACGCCACAGTCCATAAATATTATAAACAGAAATATGGGATACCCTGATGGATATGGTGCGGTTTTGGCTTTAAAGCGTAATGGTTTTCAGGAAGCTATTAAAATTCCTGGTTGCGAGTTGTGGTTAGATATTATTTCTCGCTTCTACAAAAATAAAAGATTCTATTTTATTGGAGGAAGGCAAGAAGTAATTGAAAGCACGGTTGTTAAGTTAAAGAAAGAATTCCCACAGATAAATATTACAAATTTTAGAAACGGTTACATCGCTAATGATCGGGAAAAGCAGGATTTAATTAACGATATAATTGATAAGAAGCCGGATATTGTTTTTGTTGCTATGGGGTCACCGCTACAAGAAATTCTAATGGAGGAGTTAAGTAAGATACATCCAGCTCTTTATCAAGGACTAGGTGGTAGCTTTGACGTATATACAGGGAAAGTAAATAGAGCTCCTGAATGGTGGTTAAAAAACAACCTAGAGTGGTTGTATAGATTATTGCAAGAACCATTCAGAATTAAGCGGCAAATTCATTTGGTTAAGTTTCTTTTTCTTCTTTATTCGGGTAGATTTAATAGCTAAAAATACAAAAACTGTGATTGTTTCCGATTCTAGTAATCACAATCAGGGCAAGGTCAAGAAAAATCGCGTCGAGTAGGGCATGGCCTAGACGTGACTATTCGCACTGGCTCCCACTTTGCCTATTGAGTGATCATTGCTAGCGTTCATGCTAACTGCATTACTAAGAAAAAATCCAAATTCTCATCTTCACCACCTATTGCATCGGATATCAACGAAGCTAGTGCGTTGATATCTGAGTTATGGGAGCAATTGCGCCATTATGAAGATAGGCTCAAAACGAGCAGCGCTAATTTCTCTAAATATCCTTCCTCCGATGGGACTCAAGAGCGGGCTTAACGAAAAAAGCTCAAAGCTCTAGTGGTCGCAATCCGAGAGGAGCTAAACAGCGTCACGAAGGGCATAAACGACAACCCTCAGAACTAAAAGAGTCCGATATTGTTGTCGATTGTTATCCTGAAAACACATGCCCTTGCTGCGGTGACACTGACCTCGAAATGAGTGATACACCGTTTTATCGCCACCAAGTTCATGAAATCCCACCACCACACATAGACATTATCGAATATTGGCTCTATTCAAGCATGCGGATAGGTCATAAAAGTATAAAAACCAAGCGATGTCCCTCAAGGGATTATAGGGCCAAATTAATGAGTCATATCGCCATACTGGCTGGTCAATATTATCGCAGCGTTCGAAAAAATACGTTCCTTACTGCAAGAGCAGTTTGGCACGACCTTCTCAGGTGGTGCCATAAGTAAAGCGCATTACCTCTATGCTTACACCTCTGCATCAAGCAAGTAAAACCAATATATACAATCTGCGCCATTTTCACATGTAGATTAAACGTATCACTCGAGAAATGATGAGGAGCGTCTACGTTGGTGCTGGTTAGTCGCAAGTGGTGACTTAGTCTATGAAAAAATTCTTTACTCTCGCTCTACGCATTCAGCAAAAACGATACTAGATTCAGACTATTGTGGCATCGTGGTCTGCGACCAGTATAGCGGCGACAACTGGCTTTCTCAGGATAAACATCAACTATGTTGGTCGCATGTTATTCGCAATTTACAACAAATTGCTGATTACTAAGGTAAGGGCCACACTGCCAAAATAGGTCAGCGCCTTGTACTGCTGAGCAAATTAGTCTTTCGAACTCGGCATTGTTGGGAGGCTGGCAAAATCGATGATGCTCTATACCTAAATCGATTGCGTGGCTTCTTTATGCAGCGAAAAATCAGCTATGGAACAACCTCTGATGCAGGCGATAAGTTCCGAGATAGGCTCCACTCGCTAATAAAAACCTGCAAGAAGAGGCTGAGATCTTCGCTCGAGACTCTAACTCGCATTGTAACTGCTGTGATCTCACAGCAACCATACCCTAATGTCTTCGACCTCAACGAAACTAGCTTTTACGCAAACGCTTAGTCAATAACCTGTTGGTGAACAGTTACTTGTCAATAGCTCGGGGGAATAGTTACAACCTCAAAGCCGCTCTCAGAATAAAACAATGCAGAAATATGTGTTGTAAGAGTTAGGGTTAGTAGTTAAACATCTATTTCGAGGCTGCTTTTGTGGAAGTTTCTATATCAAGCTAGGCTGCTAGCTTTGGTTAGACGACGCATTAATTAAAATGAAACTTGATGCAAATGTAAAGTTAATGAAAAATAAGTAGTTTAATAAAGGTGCTTAGGCCCTTATTACGTATTTAAAACTTCAGTAGTGGCATGACCAATGATAAAAATGATAACTGTGGGGGCTGTGGTGTGTTCACTGCCTTTTTATGTAGGTGCAGCAAAAGTAACTGAACAGTTAGAGCGCTTACCCTCTAATCAGAGCTTTACTGGCTTAACGCAGACACCCAATGCTCAGTCGTTAAATTTCGGTGATTTTTCTTTCACATATGCACAAGGGTTACCATGGCGAGAGCGAGTTAACGAGCTAGATTCACTTAAGTTTTCGCTTGGGGTACAGGAGGGTTTGGAAGCACATGCACGTATAGTGACTGAAACTTATAACTGTAAAGGTTTTTTGGAAGCGGGATGTGGGATCCGCGATCTATCTTTGTCATTTAAATATCAGTTCCCCAATTGGTTGAATTTCAATAGCTTCAACCTTGCCGTCGGTGTTCAGGATCTAGGAGGGGCGGCCAACCATTTCCAGACGAATTATGTGGTTGGAGATTACACAACCCATCTTGCTCCATTACGTTTTTCTGCTGGTTATAGTATTTCAGATATCGAGCTAGGAGTCATGGATGGGGTATTTGGAGGTGTGGAATATCAGCCATTTCGTTTTATGCAACTCACAGCAGAATACGATGCTGTCGAGTTTAACTCTTCAGTGAAATTTTTCACACCAAAAGGAGTGTTGCCACATGACATAGCAGCTTCACTCAGCTATCAGCTTTATTCAGGACATGATTCTGACGAGGCGACGGTGTGGAATGCTGCTCTTTCAATACCTTTGATATCTGACTACACGCGCTCAGTAAACTTTTCTCAAAATGATCTGTCGTTGAGAGATAGGCTTTTTGTAGAACAGAAGAAGTTTCAAGATGCTTCGATATCAACTTTGGTGAGTGCGTTAAAAAATGAAGGTTTCGTTAACGTTCAAGTGGGGTTGGTCAATGATAGAGTCGTGGTGGCTTTAGAAAACCGCCGCTACAACCATAATCAAGTTGACGGGCTAGGTGTGGCTCTGGGGATTGTATCGAGTCATTTCGGTCAAAATGCGGCGCAAGATATTGGCGCTGCATCGGATCAATTTGAACTTGTGATGCTTGCCAACCAAAAACCAGTGGTCAGCGTTTTGTCTAACTCTAACTGTTATCAAAGTTTTGTCAATGGCAGCGCAGTTTGCGATGACATTCAGTTTATCACGCGCGATTTGTCGGAAAGATTAGACATGGTTGATTGGAAAACGAAGCGAGTCAATTCAGGCACTTTAGATTCGCAGATCGTACTTTCCCCTATGGTAAGGCATGGCGTAGCAACCGAGTACGGAGTGTATGATTACTCTTTTGCCATGTCTAGCAACTTATACACCTACCTATGGTCTGGTGCGGCAATTGATGTTCGTCATATTTTACCTTTAGCAGAAAGTGATGATTTTGAAGAGGGTGGGTATTTCGAAGACAGCGTATACGAGAACGAGATTGAGCGTGCAATGGTACATCAGTTCTTCCGTTTACCGTATGTCGATATAGCAAACCAGGTCTCTCTAGGCTTGGTTAAGTCGGATTATATCGGTGCGCGCAGCGAATCAGCTTGGTTCTCTCAATCGGGCAACCATGAGTTGGGATTAGAGATGAGCTATTTCCAACATCAAGACGAAAAAGACAAAAATGGTTATGCGAACCCAGATCGCCAAACCTTTTTAACTCGTTACACATTCTCTATGCCAGAGTGGGATTGGCAGTTTAACGCAACTGCTGGAGAGTTTTGGAAAGGAGATGTTGGCGCAAAATTCACGACATCACATTGGTTTGAAGACATAGAAGTATCGGCAAGTTATCAGGTGACAAAGTTTAACGATACAGACGAAGAGCAGTTTGTCACTGTGTCAGTAAAGCTGCCATTAACGCCATGGCGTGATATGTCACCGGGAGTAATACAGGTTCGTGGCAACGAAGCCTATGATTTCAACGTTATGACACGAGTGGGTAATGATTCTAACTACTTAGCGGCAGGCCAGGGTGATGAACTCGTAATGGATAATAGTATGCTTCGCCGTTACTTTAACCGAGGCCGCTATGGTCAAGAGTACTTTGAACAGAACAAGCTGCGCATCCGCAACGCTTATTTGCGTTACTTGGGTACTCAATTGAATTAAGTTGTGTTGCTAGTTAGGCTTTTAGTTAATCACCGCACTCTACCGAGAGTGTCGGTGCTTTGATATGCTAGCGTCAGTTAAATAATAGGAAATAAAAATGAAAATTGCTGTCGCAGGCACGGGCTACGTCGGTTTGTCCAATGCCATGTTATTGTCGCAAAACCATGAGGTTGTGGCGCTTGATATTATCCAAGAAAAAGTGGATTTGTTGAATAACAAGCAATCTCCAATTGCGGATGCCGAAATTGAGGATTTTTTAACAAACAAAGAGTTAAACTTTGTCGCGACGCTAGATAAAGAGCTGGCTTACAAAGACGCAGAGTTTGTTGTCATTGCCACACCAACGGATTATGACCCTCAAACGAACTACTTTAACACCTCTTCAGTTGAAGCTGTGATTAAAGATGTGATGGCGATTAACCCAGATGCGGTTATGGTGATTAAGTCGACTGTACCTGTGGGTTATACTGCGCGCATTAAAGAAGAACTCGGTTGTCAGAATGTCATGTTCTCTCCAGAGTTTCTTCGTGAAGGTAAAGCACTTTACGATAACCTCCACCCGTCTCGCATCATCGTTGGTGAGCGTAGCGAACGTGCAGAGAAGTTCGCTAATCTTTTGGTCGAAGGTGCGGTAAAAGAAGATATCTCGGTTCTGTTTACTAACTCTACAGAAGCAGAAGCGGTTAAGTTGTTTTCAAACACTTACCTTGCGATGCGCGTGGCTTATTTCAATGAGTTAGATTCGTATGCTGAAGCACACAACCTTGATGCGCGCCAAATTATTGAAGGTGTAGGCTTAGACCCTCGTATTGGTAACCACTACAACAACCCTTCATTCGGTTACGGCGGGTACTGTTTACCGAAAGATACAAAGCAACTGTTAGCAAACTATCAGGATGTTCCAAATAACATTATTGGAGCTATTGTTGATGCAAACCGCACTCGTAAAGATTTTGTCGCAGAGTCTATTCTCAAGCGAGAACCAAAAGTTGTGGGCATTTATCGCTTAGTTATGAAAGCTGGCTCAGACAATTTCCGCGCTTCGTCTATTCAAGGCATTATGAAGCGTATTAAGGCAAAAGGCATCGAAGTTGTGGTATATGAACCAGTACTTCAGGAAGATGAGTTTTTTAACTCACGTGTAATCAAAGATATGAATGAGTTTAAACAAAGTGCAGATGTGATTGTCTCTAACCGTATGGTTGAAGAACTAGCTGATGTTGCTGATAAAGTTTACACCCGTGACCTGTTTGGTAGCGATTAATTAGTCTTTATATTCAAAATAATATAACAGGCTCCCTCAGAGGAGCCTTTTTTTAGTTGGTAATGGTTATGATTAAAAAATGTTTATTCCCTGCAGCGGGCTACGGCACACGTTTCCTTCCTGCAACTAAGTCGATGCCGAAAGAAATGATGCCAGTGGTGAACAAGCCATTGATTGAATACGGTGTTGAAGAAGCGATTGAAGCCGGTATGGACGGTATGTGCATCGTCACAGGTCGTGGTAAGCACTCGTTAATGGATCACTTTGATAAAAACTATGAGTTAGAGCATCAAATTAGCGGTACAAGTAAAGAAGCGCTGCTTGATGATATTCGTTCTTTGATTGATTCTGCGAGTTACACTTACATTCGTCAGCGTGAAATGAAAGGCTTAGGTCACGCTATTCTTACGGGACGTGAACTGGTCGGTGATGAACCGTTTGCTGTTGTGCTCGCGGATGACCTATGTGTGAATGAGGACAAAGGCGTTCTAGCGCAAATGGTTGAGCTGTACAAACAGTTCCGCTGTTCAATCGTTGCGGTACAAGAAGTGCCGGAATCAGAAACACATAAATACGGTGTGATTGCTGGCGAGATGATCAAAGATGATATCTTCCGCATTGATAACATGGTAGAAAAGCCAGAGCCAGGCACTGCACCTAGCAATCTAGCGATTATTGGTCGCTATATTCTGACACCTGATATCTTTGAACTGATTGAAAATACAGAGCCAGGTAAAGGTGGTGAGATTCAAATCACCGATGCGCTGATGCAACAAGCTCAATCTGGTTGTGTTTTGGCATACAAATTTAAAGGTCAACGCTTTGATTGCGGTAGTGTAGAAGGCTACATTGAAGCTACAAATTACTGCTACGAGAACCTTTATAAGAAAGATTCCAGTGCGGAGCTAGCGAAAAAGCCAACCGTGAAAATTGCCGAGCCAGCGTAGGTCGGAACTTTCTATTAGGTACTCCGACGGTACAACACAAACAAAAAGGGATGCATGATGCATCCCTTTGTTATTTTTACTCTCAGTAAAAACGAGATTACGCTTTTGCTTTAGCCGCTGCTTTAGCGATTGCTGCGAAGCTTTTCGCGTCTAGAGAAGCGCCGCCAACGAGAGCGCCGTCGATGTCTGGTTGTGAGAAGTAAGCTTCAGCGTTTTCTGGCTTAACAGAACCGCCGTATTGGATGATTACTTGTGCTGCAACTGCTTCGTCTTTCGCTGCGATTAGTGCGCGGATAGAAGCGTGGATGCGTTGTGCATCTTCAGCTGTTGCTGCTTTACCAGTACCGATAGCCCAGATTGGTTCGTAAGCGATGATTGCGCCGTTTAGAGCTTCAACACCGTAAGTGTCAATAACTGCGTTGATTTGACGTGCACATACAGCTTCAGTTTCGCCAGCTTCGTTTTGCGCTTCAGACTCACCGATACAGAAAACAGGTGTTAGGCCGTTTTCTTTTAGGAAGTTGAATTTCTTAGCGATAAACTCGTCAGATTCGTTGTGGTATTCACGACGCTCTGAGTGACCGATGATGATGTGAGTAGCACCGAAATCTTTCAGCATTTCTGGAGACATATCGCCAGTGAACGCACCGCTGTTGTTTAGGTCAGTGTTTTGAGCACCTAGGATGATCTTGTTACCGCCTTCAGCGATTACGCGCTCTGCTAGGTCGATGTAAAGTGCTGGTGGAGCGACTGCTACGTCAACACCTTCAACGCCTTCAAGTTCAGCGTTAAGACCAGTTAGCAGCTCAGTTACCATTGCTTTGCTGCCGTTTAGTTTCCAGTTACCCATCACTACAGGACGACGCATAGGAATATCTCCCTTATCTTTAATGTAAATAGTCAATTAATGTAAAAAATCTACGTAGGAATATAACAGAATAATGTGAACAGATCATGATTGGCGTCATGTCTTGTCCGGCTTTCTTTACTGATTCGACCAAGCATCGATCCTGTTATTTTTGTCAAAAGCAACCGATTGGTGATCGCGTAGACAGAATGATAGTTCATTCCTCGGAAATTGCTGCTGAGATTGGTATTACTACGCGCTGGAATTAATTGTTGTAGAAAGGAATCAAAATGCCAAATCTCGTTTTAGAGTATTCAAACTCGGTGGAAGAACGCGTCAATGTTCAGGGGTTGCTGGAGGATTTACATAAAACGGCGTTAGAAAGTGGCCTTTTTGAACTCGCGTCAGTGAAATCTAGAACGCTCCGGTGCCACAATTGGTTAATAGGAGAGGAGGGAGATAGCCTTGATTTTATCCATATCAACTTTGATTTGTTATCTGGTCGCTCCCAAGAACAAAAGCGAGAACTGTCACGAGCCTTGATGGCGACACTTCAAGAGCAAGCCAGTCACGTGCACAGTTTAACGGTCAATATCCGAGACATGGATATAGATAGCTTCCAAAAGGTAGTGAACTAGGTTGCGCTGAATTGCCCGAGAATAGCGAGGGGTTATTGTTACTAATTCTCAGCCTGGCTCTGCTTGTTATATGGGCGTTGTGGGCACCCAAGCTATCGGTGTCCTTTCCAAACTATATTGACTCGGCTAATCTATAACCTTTCTATTTTGGGGTAAAATTTGATGTCGACTAAAGAGTTACTGTTTTCTTTTCAAGGACGTATAGACCGTAAAACCTACTGGATTTGGAACGTCATTTACTATGTGTCCATTCTAGGCTTTGGTGCCGGTATCAGCCAGCTGCTTCCTACTCTCTCCTATGTTCTTCTTCCTATTTTCTTGGTGGTTCTGTTGATCCCTGATTTGGCGATCACCACTAAGCGTTGGCACGACCGCAACAAATCGATCTATTGGCTAGCACTGAATATTCCGCTGATTATCGGACGAATTGCCACGCCAATGACCAGCCCTGCCGCGCAAGAGCCGTCGACCCCACAGATGTTCGTCGCTTCCATTTCTCTGATTTGTGGTTTATGGATTCTAATTGAATGTGGTTTCTTAAAGGGAACATCAGGACCAAATCAATATGGCCCTGAGCCGGAGTAATTGCTTCAAGTATCGAGCGTGCTGAAAGTAGATTCTTAGTCTCGCTAAGGCTCGCTAGAATGACGAATTCTTTTGATTTAGAGGCTCTTAAAGTCATCGTCATTCTGAACAACGAGGGACGAGTGTGATTCAGAATCTATCGTCCGCTTGAGCCCTGGTTAAGCTGTGTGTGAAAGAGTAGGAGTTTGCTGTTACCAGATCCTTAGTCTCGCTAAGGCTCGCTAGAATGACGAACTCTTTTGATTTAGAGGCTGTTAAACTCACCGTCATTCTGAACTGCGAGGGACGAGCGTGATTCAGAATCTATCGTCGGGTTGAGCAGTGGCTAAGCTGAGCGGGAAAGAATAGGAGCTTGCTGTTACGAGATTTTTAGTCTCGCTAAGGCTCGCTAGAATGACGAGCTCTTTTTATTTAGAGGCTCTTAAAGTCACCGTCATTCTGAACTGCGAGGGACGAGCGTGATTCAGAATCTATCGTCCGGTTGAGCAGTGGTTAAGCTGAGCGGGAAAGAATAGGAGTTTGCTGTTACTAGATTCTTAGTCTCGCTAAGGCTCGCTAGAATGACGGACTCTTTTGATTTAGAGGCTGTTAAAGCCACTGTCATTCTGAACAGCGAGGAATGAGCGTGGTCCAGAATCTATCATCCGGTTGAGCAGTGGCTAAGGTGAGAGCAAAAGAATAGGAGCTTGCTGTTACGAGATTTTTAGTCTCGCTAAGGCTCGCTAGCATGACGAACTTTTTTGGTTTGGAGGCTGTAAAACTCACCGTCATTCTGAACAGCGAGGAACGAGGTGATTCAGAATCTATCATCCGGTTGAGCAGTGGCTAAGCTGAGCGGGAAAGAATAGGAGCTTGCTGATACCAGATTCTTAGTTTCGCTGCGGCTCGCTAAAATGACGAACTTCTCTGGTTTAAAGGCTGTTAAAGTCACTGCCATTCTGAACAGAGAGGTGCGAGTGTGGTTCAGAATCTATCGTCCGGTTGAGCAGTGGTTAAGCTGAGCGGGAAAGAATAGGAGCTTGCTGTTACTAGATTCTTAGTCTCGCTAAGGCTCGCTAGAATGACGAGCTCTTTTGATTTAGAGGCTCTTAAAGTCATCGTCATTCTGAACAACGAGGAACGAGTGTGATTCAGAATCTACGCACAGAGTGCTCCGAGTTTGAAATAAACTGACTGAGCTCGCGAATTACAATGGAAAAGTAACAGCGAATAATGAAGGAGAATGAATCATCGATAAGACACCTTGCGTTTATATCCTAACGTCAAATAACAACGCCGTTCTCTACATAGGTGTTACCAGTCAGCTGCCCCAAAGAATATGGCAACATAAAAATGGAGTAGTGGAAGGATTTACTAAGAAATACAACGTTCATAAGCTCGTTTACTTTGAGTTATTCGACGATATGGCTAATGCTATAAACCGAGAAAAGCAGCTCAAGCAGTGGAAGCGTGAGTGGAAGTTAGCCTTGGTAAGAGAAACGAACCCTAACTTTCTCGATCTATCTACTGAGTATCAGTAAAAATCATCCCTATCTTTAAACGCATTTAAGCTAACCACATCCGCTTTTTGTGTCGGTGCCGCTTCCCCTTCTAGCGCTGCTTTGAACTTTACGACCTGTTTTTGCAACTCGTTCATCAATACCACATTGGTGTGATGAGGGTTTTTACACGTGCTGATGACTCTATCAATGTGGCTTTGTTGAGCCCACAATCTTTCTTTCATATCTTCTGATGCGCTTTCGATCATCTCTTTCGCCATCTCATGACGAAATTGCTCAAAAGCTTCTGGGTCTCGCTCTGCCATTCGAACCATTTCATCGAATGGAGGAAGCGTTTGGGACGGGATATGACGTAGATTAGACATCGATGCTCTCCAAATCCTTATGGAAATTGCCTTTAGTTACTAAAAGCCTATACCACTAGAAAGAGGAGAGAGGATGAATTCTTTAGCCGTCTCACTTATAAGAGAAGCTTTCGAGCTTGAGATTGAACAAGTGCGGCATGTCGATGTTTGGTTGTGGTGGTTACTGCAGTTGTTGGATGCGGTAAACGCAGCGTCTTTGGCCACTAATGATGTGTTCGGTACGCTCTACTTTGGTGTCACGTCCAAGTAAAGACTGAAAGACACTTAATTCTGATTGGCACAAGCTTGGGCAGCGAGTTGCGGCTTTACAAATCGGACAGTGATTTTCGATCAAGATGAATCCGTTCTCATCTTTCTCGAGCTCTGCCATATAGCCTTCTTGCTCTCTTAATGTGACAAGTGTTTCTAGTTTGCTTTGCAGAGAGTCGCATTGCTCAAGATGCTGACGATAACTTTGTAACGTGAGTTTTTCCCTTTCTGATGTGACTTTTTCCAGTCCATCTTTGCCAAAGATATGTTCGACAGCTTCTATAAACTGAATGGTCAACTCACCGTGACGGTCAGTAAATTGCTCATGACCTTTTTGAGTGAGAGACCAATGACGAGCAGGGCGACCAACTTTTACTTTTACGTCATGGATAGAAAGAATGCCATCATCTTCTAAACTTTGCAGGTGCTGACGAGCCCCCATGGTTGTCATACCTAGCTCAGAAGAGAGTTGTTTTGCAGTGACGGAGCCATCACGCTTAACGATTTGCAATATCCTATCTACGGTCTTCATATACCCACCATTTATACGTCAGTACATATTATGCGCGATAGGGTTAGTAAAGAAAAGTGTTGACTTAATTTGAGTGTGGATTTGTAGGGGCGATGTTCATATGAGCCAATATATGTCGTCATTCTGAACAGCGAGGAACGAGGTGATTCAGAATCTATCGTCCGATTGTGCAGCGGTTAAGGCGAGCAGGAAGAATAGGAGTTTGCTGTTACCAGATTCTTAGTCTCTCTGGAACTCGCTAGAGTGACGAGTTCTTTCGATTTAGAGCTTATTAAAATCACCGTCATTCTGAACAACGAGGAACGAGGTGATTCAGAATCCATCTTCTGGTTGAGCAGTGGTTAAGGTGAGCGGGAAAGAATAGGAGTTTGCTGTTACCAGATTCTTAGTCTCGCTGGAGCTGGCTAGAATGACGAGTTCTTTTGATTTAGAGCTTATTAAAGTCACCGTCATTCAGAACAACGAGGAACGAGAGTGATTCAGAATCTATCTTTTGGTTGAGCAGCGGTTAAGGCGAGCAGGACAGAATAGGAGCTTGTTACCACTAGATTCTTAGTCTCGCTGGAACTGGCTAGAGTGACGAGTTCTTTTGATTTAGAGCTAATTAAAGTCACCGTCATTCTGAACAACGAGGAACGAGAGTGATTCAGAATCTATTGCCCGGTTGTGCGGAAAGAAAGGCTCAAGCTCAGACTGAGCGAGAGCCTCGAGAAATGCTTAAAGAATAATATCGCGTACTTCTGGATCTTTACGATCTAAGTAGTGAGTCGATTTGATGCGGCGAATAGTTCGGCATCGACCGCGCACGAGCAGCGTTTCTGTGGTCGCTATATTGCCTTGACGAGAGATACCTTCCAGCAAGTCACCTTTAGTGATGCCTGTAGCTGAAAATACCACATTGTCGCTACGAGCCATGTCTTCCATTTTGAGGACAACATTCGCTTTTACGCCCATTTCATCGCAGCGTTTTAGTTCATCTGCACCGTAAATGCGGTTTTCTTCAGTATCGCCTTTTACCTCATGACGAGGAAGCAGGCGACCGTGCATGTCACCGTCTAGCGCTCGAATTACCGCTGCTGATACAACCCCTTCTGGCGCACCGCCAATACAGTACATCATGTCCACTTCACTGTCTGGCATACAAGTTAGAATAGAGGCAGCGACGTCACCATCAGGCACCGCAAAAACACGTACGCCCATTGCTTGCATTTCTGCAATAACGTCATCGTGGCGAGGCTTCGCAAGGGTAATAACGACTAGGGTATCAAGTGGCTTGTTCAGGGCTTTTGCTACGTTCTCTAGGTTTTCTTTTAACGGCTTTTCTAAGTCAATTACGCCTTTTGCACCAGGGCCAACAACCAGTTTTTCCATGTACATATCTGGCGCTTTAAGAAAGCTGCCTTTCTCACCTGCGGCAAGTACGGCTAGTGCGTTCGATTGTCCCATTGCCGTCATACGCGTCCCTTCAATCGGGTCGACAGCGATATCCACTTCATCACCACCAATACCCACTTGCTCACCAATGTACAGCATTGGCGCATCATCGATTTCACCTTCACCAATGACAATTTCACCACTGATATCTGTTTTGTTCAGTAGCGTGCGCATAACTTCAACAGCTGCGCCATCGGCTGCGTTTTTATCGCCACGGCCAAGCCATTTGTAACCAGCCAGAGCTGCACCTTCAGTCACACGGGAAAATGCCATTGCTAAATCGCGTTTCATGATGTCTCCAAGTAAGCAAGAGGGAAGAAGAATTTGCGCGGCGATTCTATCACAAGGTCGAGTAAACGTTTGCCTTTTTGCGAGGCTTTTACTTTATCTAACTTGAATTTGATCAATACTTAGGGCGATTTTCAGCGTAGCGGGACGCAAAATCCTTGCTCAAAAATGCTTCGGCGACAAGAAAAGTCAGCGTTTAGTGAGATTGCGCTGATTTTTTGACCGAATGATGCAAAATATCGAATATAGTGAGTGTTTCTCATCGCGACGCTGAGTAGAATGAACCTTATATAGGTTAGGTGTGCATCAATCTCGCACATCGTCCCAACGGAATAACATAGGTAGGCCAAGATGTCTTTTGAAGTACTAGAACAACTAGAATCTAAAATTCAAACTGCAGTTGACACAATCACTCTTCTTCAGATGGAAGTCGAAGAGCTGAAAGAAGATAAAGCTAAACTTGCGGAAGAAGCGAACGAGCTTCGCTCTCAACGTGAAGAGCTAGAGCAAAAAGCACAACAAGCACAGCAAGAGCACGCACAATGGCAAGAGCGCATTCGTGCACTACTTGGCAAAATGGACGAAGTGGAATAATTCGGCTTCTTCATTCCAAATTAAAAACACCCGCGTTAAGCGGGTGTTTGTGTTTTAGGGAAGTAGAAAATGTTAAGACAAGGCTAGGCGCTAAGAGCCAAGAGAAGGCCCTATAACTTAGGCGCCTAAGACTCGTTATGCTTCTTCATCCAACTCTAAATCAATATTCAATGGTTCTGGCGACAGGATAATTCCGGTGCTATCAGCATAAATGTAATCTTCTGGAAGGAAGCTAACGCCGCCAAAGTTGACTGGTACATCCAATTCGCCAATACCCTGACTGGTCGCTCCAACAGGAATAGAAGCGAGGGCTTGAATGCCTAAGTTCATATCTTCAAGTTCATCTACTTCACGAACACAGCCGTAAACGACAATGCCTTCCCACTCGTTTTCTTCCGCAATGGTTGCGATTTCTGCATCGATAAGGGCTTTACGTAGGGAACCGCCACCGTCAATTAACAAAACGCGACCAAGTCCATCTTGCTCTAATGTCTCGCGGATCAACGAATTATCTTCAAAACACTTGATGGTGGTGATTTGCCCGGCAAATGAAGCGCGACCGCCAAAGTTACTGAACATTGGTTCAACCACATCTACCTGATCGAGGTAGATATCACAGAGTGCTGAGGTATTGTATTCCATAGCGTACCTTTCTAAACAGAAATTGGTTGTCTTTGAGTATATCTAGGCATTAAGTCAATGCAATGACAATCCTTTTTTAACTTACTAGAGTTTGAGCTACCACAATTGTTGCAAACAAAACGTTGGTGACTAGAGAGCATTTCACGATGACTGGCATCATTGGTGCTATTTGAGCAGGCTTTTGTGTATGCCAAACCGCTTTACCATGATCGGCCACGAAATAAATACTAAGTAAGAATGGCAAGCTAATCCAAACGGGTTTGTCTTGAATTAACAAGTAAGCCGCAAAGGCAAGGATAGCTCCGCCAAGTAAAATAAAGTGGTACTGTTTGGCTTTACGTTGACCTAAGCGTACCGCCACCGTGCGTTTACCACACTCTCGGTCGTTCTCTATATCACGCATATTGTTGATATTGAGGACTGCAACGGCGAGTAAACCGCAGCCTAAAGCAGGTAAGAATAGTGTGGTGTCTACGTGACCAGTATGCAAGAAGTAGGTACCGGATACGCCGAGTAAACCAAAAAACAAGAATACTGATATATCGCCAAGCCCCACGTAACCGTATGGTTTGCTACCCATGGTATAAGCAATGGCGGCGAGAATGGCCAAAATTCCCAGCCCGATAAAAGTAACAATGCTTTCCAGTGAACTTAGTGAATAGAAAACTAACACCAAGCCTGAGATTGCGGTCAGAACGATGTTAAAGATAATCGCTTGTTTCATCTGTTTAGCACTTACCGCGCCAGACTGCATCGCTCGTAATGGGCCGAGGCGTTTGTCGTTATCTGTACCTTGAACGGCATCGCCATAGTCGTTTGCCAGGTTGGACAGAATTTGCAGCAATGTCGCGGTTACGAAAGCCATGATGGCAATCGTCAGTGAGAAATGACCCGCCGAGTAGGCGAGCACGCTACCTGTTAAGATAGAGACCAATGCCAGAGGTAATGTTTTTGGACGAGCGGCTTCAAGCCAGATCTGTAGAGATTGTTTCATGGAAATTTCGTGCTAGTAACCAATGTGCCCAGTATAAGCACAAAGAGGCAGATACGCTATTGACCTAAAACAACTCAACTAGAAGTCAAAGGGTTATTCAGAATCTATCATCCGGTTGTGCAGTGGTGAAGGTGAGTGGGAAAGAAAGGCGTTTGCTGTTAGCAGATTCTTAGTCTCGCTTGAGCTCGCTAGAATGACGAGATCTTTTTTGATTTAGGTATTGTCAAAGTCACCGTCATTCTGAACAACGAGTGTGATTCAGAATCGATCATCCGATTGTGCGGTGGTTAAGGTGAGTGGGGAAGAATAGGCGTCTGCTGTTGCCAGATTCTTAGTCTCGCTTGAGCTCGCTAGAATGACTAGGCCTTTTAATTTAGATGTTGTCTAAGTCACCGTCATTCTGAACCGCGAGGAACGAGTTTGATTCAGAACCTATCGTCCGGTTGTGAAGTGGTTAAGGTGAGTTGGAAAGAATAGGCGTCTGTTGTTACCAGATTCTTAGTCTCGCTTGAGCTCGCTAGAATGACGAGACCTTTTGATTTAGATGTCGTCTAAGTGACCGTCATTCTGAACAGCGAGGAACGAGTGTGATTCAGAATCTATCGTCCGGTTGTGCAGTGGTGAAGGTGAGTGGGAAAGAATAGGCGTCTGCTGTTAGCAGATTCTTAGTCTCGCTGAATCTCGCTAGAATGACGAGAGCTTTTGATTTAGGTGTTGTCTAAGTCACCGTCATTCTGAACGGCGAGGAACGAGTGTGATTCAGAATCTATCATCCGATTGTGAAGTGTTACGGTGAGAGAGAAAGAATAGGCGTCTGCTGTTACTAGATTCTTAGTCTCGCTTGAGCTCGCTAGAATGACGAGATCTTTTTGATTTAGGTGTTGTCACAGTAACCGTCATTCTGAACAGCGAGGAACGAGGTGATTCAGAATCTATCGTCCCAATAGTGCCGTGGTTAAGGTGAGTTGGAAAGAATAGGCGTCTGCTGTTAGCAGATTCTTAGTCTCACTTGAGCTCGCTAGAATGACGAGAACTTTTGATTTAGGTGTTGTCACAGTGGCCGTCATTCTATACAAAAAGCCCAGAAACAAGGTTCTGGGCTTTGGTAAAATAGATTGCGATTAAAGAATAAAGCGGCTTAGATCTTCATCTTCAATTGTGTCGCCTAGGCGCGCTTTCACGTAAGCGGAATCAATAACGAATTTAGCGCCAGATTGCTCCGCTGCATCGTAAGAGATTTCATCCATCAAGCGTTCCATTACGGTGTGTAAGCGACGAGCACCGATGTTTTCTGTGCTTTCGTTGACCGTCCATGCCGCTTCCGCGATTTGCGTGATGCCGTCTTCTGTGAATTCGATGTCCACATCTTCCGTTTTCATCAACGCAACGTACTGCTCTGTTAGAGAGGCTTTTGGTTCTGTCAGAATGCGTTTGAAGTCGTTGCTGCTTAGTGCTTCTAGCTCAACACGAATTGGTAGACGACCTTGCAATTCTGGGATCAAGTCAGATGGTTTTGCCACTTGGAATGCACCAGATGCAACAAACAGAATGTGGTCTGTTTTTACCATGCCGTGCTTGGTTGATACCGTGCTGCCTTCAATCAATGGAAGTAGGTCGCGCTGAACACCTTCGCGTGAAACGTCTGGGCCTGAGCTCTCGCCGCGTTTACAGATTTTGTCGATCTCATCGATAAATACGATGCCGTTGTTTTCAACGTTGAAAATCGCTGCTTCTTTTAGCTCTTCTTGGTTTACCAGTTTCGCCGCTTCTTCTTCCGCTAACGCTTTCATTGCGTCTTTGATTTTCAGCTTACGTTTTTTCTTGGTGTCGCCAGCGAGGTTTTGGAACATGCCTTGCAGCTGGTTAGTCATCTCTTCCATACCAGGAGGCGCCATGATCTCTACGCCCATTTGTGGTGCGGCTACGTCGATTTCAATTTCTTTATCGTCTAGTTGGCCTTCACGCAGTTTCTTACGGAAGATCTGGCGAGTGTGAGAAGACTCTTCCGTTTGCTCTGATTGACCCCAACTATCACGTGCTGGTGGCAGTAGCGCATCAAGAATGCGTTCTTCCGCTTGTTCTTCTGCGCGGAATTTCACTTTTTCCATCGCTTGTTGATGCGTCATTTTCACAGCGACATCTGTTAGGTCACGGATGATGGTTTCAACTTCTTTACCAACGTAACCCACTTCGGTGAATTTTGTCGCTTCAACTTTGATGAAAGGGGCATTTGCCAGTTTTGCGAGGCGTCGTGCGATTTCAGTCTTACCAACACCAGTAGGACCAATCATCAAGATGTTTTTTGGCGTCACTTCGGCACGCAAGCTTTCTTCAAGCTGCATGCGGCGCCAGCGGTTACGAAGTGCAATCGCAACCGAACGCTTGGCTTTTTCTTGACCGATAATGTGGCGGTTCAATTCATGAACGATTTCGCGAGGCGTCATTTCAGACATATTCTTTCCTTACTTCGTTACGATTACGCGGTTGGTTTTTCAGGCTCTACTGTTGAGTCTAGCTCTTCTACCGTGTGGTGATGGTTAGTGAAGACACAAATGTCACCCGCGATATTGAGAGCTTTTTCCGCGATCTCACGAGCATCTAGATCTGTGTTTTCTAGTAGGGCGGTTGCGGCAGCTTGTGCGTAAGCACCACCAGAGCCAATCGCAATCAGGTCATGTTCTGGCTGTACGACATCACCATTACCGGTAATGATTAACGATGCGGTTTCGTCGGCAACGGCAAGTAAGGCTTCGAGCTTGCGCAAAGCACGATCGCTACGCCAGTCTTTGGCTAGCTCAACTGCCGCTTTGGTTAGGTGACCTTGGTGCATTTGCAGTTTGCTTTCGAAGCGCTCAAAAAGGGTGAAGGCATCCGCAGTACCGCCGGCAAAGCCCGCTAGTACTTGGTTGTTGTATAGGCGGCGAACTTTGCGCGCATTACCTTTCATTACGGTATTGCCTAGAGATACTTGGCCATCACCCGCGATGACGACTTTATTATTTCGACGTACAGATACAATGGTAGTCACAGTCGACCTCTTGATTATTTCTCTTTGGATTTAATTCAGTATATGGGGGAGGAGAAATGGGGATTCAAGGGGGCAAAAAGAAAGGCCCTAGGATCTTAGCTCCTAGGGCCTGAGTTTAAAGATTTTCTTTCCAAATCGCGCACGGCTCGATTTTCGCGCGTTGCAGTTTATGACGGTCACGTTCTGCATCACGTTTGAACTTATACGGACCTAGCACCACGCGATACCATGAACTGCCTTCTTTCTTACGAATCTTGCTCGACATCCCTTGGAACGCGATTGCAAGCTTGCGCTCTTCCGCTTGTGCCTGAGTTTTGTACGCGCCACACTGCATGATGTAAGGAATTTTAGAAACTTCAATTTCTTTGGCCACAACTTCAACTTCACGTTTCGGTAGTGACTCAACATATTCCCATTTTTCTTCTGGTGGTGGCGGCAAGTCTTTTTTCGGCTTTGGTTTGCTGACAGTGGTTGTTGGCTGCTTCACGACTGGTTGTTTAGGTTCTGGGTCGCTACTCAAAAGGTAAAGACCATAGCCAAAACCGCCCACGAGCAAGATAGCGAGCAGGCCACTGCGCCAAGGTTTTTTTCTTCTCGGCGGCTGTTTTTTTGTCGACTTTTTTGGGGTGCCTCGCCCCCGTCTTACATAATCTCTATTTGCCACGGTTATTTCTGGTCATCAAGGATTCTTGCAAATATGTTAATCCAGAACGAGTTGAGAAAACACCCTATTGATAGAATCTTGATAGCTAAAGCGCGACAACGCCCGAGTGTAGGAGTGTGTTTCCGTTCTCGCTTACATTTATTCAGGGATACACAAAAAGCAGGAGGGGTAAATAAAAAAGCGGCGCCTTAGCACCGCTTTGGGGATGAATACCTAATCTTTAGGTTAAGGGCGCTGTGGTGGCGCTGCACTTCCACGAATGACGAGATTAGTTTCAAGCAGACGCGAGCCTGAATGCACGTCGTGGCCTTTTAACATCTCGAGCATCATTAGCATCGCTTGTCGACCAATCTCATAGCGAGGTTGAGAGATGGTGGTCAACGGTGGATCGCAGTACTGAGCGAAGTTAATGTCATCAAAGCCCACAACAGAGAGATCTTGCGGTACTCGTAAGCCAAGCTTTTTCGCTTCTTGAATTGCGCCGATGGCCATTGTGTCACAGTGACAGAAAATAGCCGTTGGTGGTTCTGGCAATTCGAGCAGTTTACGAACGGCTTTTGCTCCGCCATCAAAAGAGAACTCAGTAATGACACTATATTGTGGATCTTTATTGATGCCGGCACGGCGCAGGGCTTGTTGGTAGCCTTGCTGGCGGAACTGACACAATATTGCTGTATCTGGTCCAGAGATTTGAGCAATGCGTTTATGACCTAATTGGGTCAGGTAATTCACCGCTTCAAATGCTGAGGTCAGGTTATCAATATGTACTGTCGGAAGCTCGAGCTCTGGCGCAAATTCACACGCCATTACCATCGGAGGTAAGTTCTTTTGCTCTGGCTTACTGACATCGAATGGTAGATCTGTACCAAGCAGTAGCATTCCATCTGCCTGCTTAGTAAATACGAGGTTAACGAAAGAGCTTTCGCGTTTCTTCTGTTGTCCGCTATCGCCCAGCAGGACTAGATAGCCATGTTCCATGGCTGCATCTTCAATACCGCGAATAATTTCAGAAAAATAAGGATCACAGATGTCGGGAACGATAGTAACAATGGTTTTTGATTCGTTTCTACGTAAGTTGCGCGCTAATGAGTTTGGAGAATAACCCGCTTCAAGTACGGCATCTTCTACTCTCTTTCTTGTAGAAGAAGAGACCTTCTCTGGATTCATTAAGGCTCGAGATACCGTAGCCGTAGACACTCCCGCAAGCTGGGCAACATCCTTCATTGTCGCCATAGTTTTTAACCTCTCATTTATTTTTTGCCAAGATGACGTTATTCCGGTTTGAAATCAGAGTAATCAAACCGAGTTAGAGCTGTATTTGCTCTTCGCTCAGTTCGTGTTAACGAGTGGGAAAATGGATTCTTCACCGCGATATCAATTTGTGGGAATAGTCATTGTTTTAATCTAAGCCTGTGCAAACAAGTCACTTTAGACTTTTCTAATTTGGATAGTCTATTCATTTCTAAAGTGAAAGTTACGGTCTGTTTAACAAAAATTGTAATCTTGGTGTGATCCTGGTCACATTAAATGGTAATTCATTACATAGTTAAACGTTTGCTAGCTGAGATCTTGTGGTTCTATGTCTAAATTCCAGCGTACTTTCTTAGCATTTGGCAACAACTCAATAGCAGGTTTGGCACTGGTTAATAACTTTTGCATCAATGAACGATGCTGAGTTTGCAGTAATAGTTGCCAACGGTATTTACCAGCCCGCTTGGCCAAAGGTGAAGGAGTAGGGCCTAACACCATGCAGGAATCATCGAACAGAGGGTGTGACTCTAACGTAAAGCGAACCTGACGCAGGAAGTCTTCAACTACCTCACTTTGGTTCGCCTCTGCTTTAAACAGAGTCAAGAAACTATAAGGCGGAAGCTGAGCCAGTTTGCGTTCTTCCAGAGCAGTCATAGCAAAGTGGCGATAGTCTTTTTGAAGCAGGGCCTGCAGCAAGCTGTGCTCAGGATGGTGGGTTTGTAGGATAACCTCGCCAGGTTTACTTGCGCGGCCGGCACGACCTGCGACCTGAATAAACAACTGCGCTAGTCGCTCGGAAGCGCGGAAGTCACTACTATAGAGAGAGCCATCAACATCCAAAAGAGCAACGAGCGTTACATTTGGAAAATGGTGCCCCTTAGCCAGCATTTGGGTGCCAATCAGAATTTGATGTTCACCTTTGCGAATCGATTCAAGGGCATCTTCCAAACTACCTTTGCGACGTGTGCTGTCTCTGTCGATGCGAATGGCGTTGTATTCTGGAAATAACTGAGCCAATTGTTGTTCGAGTTGTTCCGTTCCTACGCCGACGGTAACCAATTGGGTTGAACCACACCCCTGACATTGATGAATCACCGCTTGTTGTGAGCCGCAGTGATGGCAGCGTATTTCGTTGCTGTAATGGTGGAACGTATAGTACGCATCACAGCGTTTACATTCTGCAATCCAACCGCATTCATGGCACATCAAAGCGGGCGAAAAGCCTCGACGGTTAAGAAACAACATTACTTGATTGCCCGCTTTTAAATGCTTGCGCATCTCGGCAATCAGTTGGGCAGATAAACCACTTTCTAAATACTGACCTTTTACATCTAACACTTTATTAGTGGTTGGCACGGCAGAGCCAGCTCGTTGGGTTAGTGTTAAATGGTGATATTTGCCTGACAAGGCATTGTGTAATGTCTCCAGTGCAGGTGTGGCTGAGCCCAGAACAACCGGAACTTGTTCTTTATGAGCGCGCATTACAGCAACATCACGAGCGTGGTAACGCAAGCTGTCTTGTTGCTTATAAGAGGAGTCATGCTCTTCATCCACAATGATAATCCCGAGATCAGCAAAAGGCGCGAGTAGGGCTGAGCGTGTGCCGATAATGATTCCGGCCGCTTTGTCGCGTGCAGAAAGCCACGCATTCAGACGCTCCGTCTCGTTTAACCCGGAGTGGATGACGTCAACTGGCACATTAAAACGGCGTTTAAAGCGGTTGATGGTTTGGGGCGTTAAGCCAATCTCTGGTACTAAAACCAAGGCTTGTTTCCCTTGCTCTAAAACTGGCTTGATAAGGTTGAGGTACACTTCTGTCTTACCTGAGCCCGTGACGCCTTCTAATAAATAGGAGGCAAAACCTGTTTGGCTATTTACACTCGCAATAGCCAGCGCTTGTTCGTGGTTGAGCTTTGGCTTTTCGACGTCGCATTCAACGTGCTGTCCCCACTGGGTGATTACAGGCTTCTTCTCGATACGTTCAATCCAGCCTTTCTCTTCTAAAGACTTTAGTACTGTTGAGGATATCTCTTGGTCGACAAATTCCTGGTGAGGCAAAGCGCCGTTAACCAACATTTGCAAGACCTTCTGTTGTTTGACCGCTCGACGATCAAGACCTTGCATCAGCTTGTCTTTACCGGATTCGGTAATTTGCCACTCTTGTAGCGTCGCAAAATCTGCAGGCTTTCCTTTACGTAGAGCTGCTGGCATCGCATTGTGTAGCGTATCTCCAAGTGGGTATTGGTAGAACTGGCTGCACCAAGTCAGCAACGAATAAAGCTTTTCAGACCATATCGGCTGAGAATCAAGAACTGCTTTGATTGGCTTGAGTTGATCTTTGGGAAAGTCCGAGTGATTAACCATCGCGGTGACGATGCCAACTAACGTTTGGCGTCCAAAAGGTACGGAAACGCGTCCACCAATGATCGGAAACAGGTGCCCCGGAATAGCGTAATCAAATTGTTTGTCGAGCGGAACGGGTAATGCCACTCTAGCAATGGTTGGACGCATAAATTTTTAGCTATTAAAAAAGAGGGAAAGGAAATGAGAGTCTATTAAAATCGGTATGGAAATTCGAGTAAAGCAATGCGATTCAGCGTGAATCGTGCCTCTATGATTAGTCTGGCTAAAAAAGTGGCGAAAAAGTTGCCAAATGTGTTGATCCGAGCAATGTGATTCTTTACTATATCGCGCCTTGAGATATGGCTTCGGCAATTAGTTGATGCGGTATCCCATTTTATTATTAATTGCGTGTGGTGTGCGGCTTAGATTCGTATAGCGACACGGCCTACTATTGAGGTTATCCCATGAAAGCTGGTATCCACCCAGAATACAAAGCAGTAAAAGCGACTTGTTCTTGCGGCAACTCTTTTGAGTTCAACTCTACTCTAGGTAAAGAGTCTATCCACCTAGACGTATGTGACAAGTGTCACCCATTCTACACTGGTAAGCAACGTATCGTTGATACAGGCGGCCGTGTTGATCGCTTCAACAAGCGTTTCGGTGCACTATCAAGCGGTAAGAAATAATAGCAGCCGCTATTACGATTACAGTTTAGAAAAGGACGCTTCGACGTCCTTTTTGTTTTAATGGCTACCAAGCGAAGAGGAACGTATGGGGTTTGGAATATCCCCGATTATTTTTCACTCAGCGCTTGCAACCTAAAGTGTGATCTGTATAATGCAGCGCACTGGTTAAGCCAGTTGTGAACCAATGAGCAGTGAGGAGCGAGCAAATCTAAGGATTTGCGAGGTAATGTATACTCAGCTTATGTTCGCGGTTAATACAATTAGCTATCTTTTCTTCGGAAAAACTATCCTCAAAGGTGACTTTGGCATATAGGGATAGTTAATCGAAAATTAACTGACAATGCGTCCTAATCTTGGATGCTACGGTTTCACATAAATCAATCGGCATTCTCTCGTCTTGACGAGTTTGAGTGGCGATATTGTTTGTGTAATTTATTAAATTTGGAGCTCTGTCTCATGCAGAACCAACGTATCCGTATCCGCCTAAAAGCTTTCGATTACAAACTAATCGATGCTTCTACAGCGGAAATCGTTGAAACAGCTAAGCGCACTGGCGCACAGGTTCGTGGTCCAATCCCACTGCCAACTCGTAAAGAGCGTTTCACAGTTCTTATCTCTCCACACGTTAACAAGAAAGCACGTGACCAGTACGAAATCCGTACTCACAAGCGTCTAATCGACATCGTTGAGCCAACAGACAAGACTGTTGATGCTCTAATGCGTCTAGACCTTGCTGCGGGCGTTGACGTTCAAATTAGCCTAGGTTAAGGGAGATTAGAAGTATGATTGGTCTAATCGGTCGTAAAGTGGGCATGACCCGCGTATTTACTGAAGAAGGCGTTTCTATCCCAGTAACAGTTGTTGAGGTTGAAGCTAACCGTGTTTCTCAAGTGAAAACTCTTGAAACTGACGGCTACGCAGCAATCCAGGTTACAGCTGGTTCTAAGAAAGCTAACCGTGTAAACAAAGCTGAAGCAGGTCACTTTGCTAAAGCTGGCGTTGAAGCTGGTCGCGGTCTTTGGGAATTCCGTTTAGAAAACGGCGAAGAGTTCGAAGTTGGTTCAGAACTAACTGTTGAACTATTCAACGAAACTAAGAAAGTAGACGTTACTGGTACATCTAAGGGTAAAGGTTTCCAAGGCGCTGTTAAGCGTTGGAACTTCCGTACTCAAGATATGACTCACGGTAACTCATTGTCTCACCGTGCTCCTGGTTCTATCGGTCAATGTCAGACTCCAGGTCGCGTATTTAAAGGCAAGAAAATGGCAGGTCACATGGGTGCTGAGCGTGTAACGACTCAAAACCTAGAGATCGTACGTGTTGACGCTGAGCGCAACCTGCTTCTTATTAAAGGTGCAGTCCCAGGCGCAACTGGCGGCAACGTGATCGTTAAACCAGCTGTTAAAGCATAACGTCTCAGGAGTAAGTAATGGAACTAATGGTTAAAGGTGCCGATGCACTAACTGTTTCCGAAACTACTTTCGGACGTGAGTTTAACGAAGCTCTTGTACACCAAGTAGTTGTTGCGTACGCAGCAGGTGCTCGTCAAGGTACTCGTGCTCAAAAAACACGTTCAGAAGTTTCTGGCGGTGGCGCTAAGCCATGGCGTCAAAAAGGTACTGGCCGTGCGCGTGCTGGTACAATCCGTAGCCCAATCTGGCGTACAGGTGGTGTTACTTTTGCTGCGAAACCACAAGATCACAGCCAAAAAGTAAACAAAAAAATGTACCGTGGTGCTATGAAGAGCATTCTTTCTGAGCTTGTTCGTCAAGAGCGTCTAATCGTTGTTGATAACTTCTCAGTTGAAGCACCAAAGACTAAAGAGCTAGTTGCTAAGCTTAAAGAGCTTGAGCTAACTGACGCTCTAATCGTGACTAGCGAAGTAGATGAGAATCTATTCCTAGCTGCTCGTAACCTATACAAAGTTGACGCACGTGATGTTGCTGGTATCGATCCAGTATCTCTAATCGCGTTTGACAAAGTTGTAATGACTGCAGAAGCAGTTAAGCAAGTAGAGGAAATGCTAGCATGATCACTGAAGAGCGTATCCTAAAAGTTCTACGTGCACCGCACATCTCTGAAAAAGCAACTATGGCAGCTGAGAAAGCGAACACTATCGTTTTCAAAGTAGCTAAAGATGCGACTAAAAAAGAGATCAAAGCAGCTGTAGAAAAGCTATTTGAAGTTGAAGTTAAGTCTGTAAATACTCTTATCACTAAGGGTAAGACCAAACGTCAAGGTCTACGCCAAGGTCGCCGCAGCGACGTTAAGAAAGCGTACGTTACTTTGAAAGAAGGTCAAGATCTTGACTTCGTTGGCGGCGCGGAATAACAGGAGTAGTTAAAAATGGCTATTGTTAAATGTAAGCCGACTTCCCCTGGTCGTCGTCACGTTGTTAAAGTTGTTAACGCTGACCTACACAAGGGCAAGCCATACGCACCTCTTCTAGAGAAAAACTCTAAGAACGGTGGTCGTAACAACAAGGGTCGTATCACAGTACGTCACATCGGCGGTGGTCACAAGCATCACTACCGTGTAGTTGACTTCAAACGTACTAAAGATGGTATTCCAGCGACAGTTGAGCGTCTTGAATACGATCCAAACCGTAGCGCAAACATTGCTCTAGTTCTTTACAAAGACGGTGAGCGTCGCTACATCCTAGCACCTAAAGGTGTTGTAGCTGGTGATGTTATTCAGTCTGGTGTTGATGCACCAATCAAAGCTGGTAACACTCTACCAATGCGTAATATCCCAGTAGGTTCAACAGTACATAACGTTGAACTTAAGCCTGGTAAAGGTGGTCAGCTAGCTCGTTCGGCTGGTGCTTACGCTCAAATCGTTGCTCGCGACGGTGCGTACGTAACTATCCGTCTACGTTCTGGCGAGATGCGCAAAGTTCTTTCTGAAGGCCGTGCAACAATCGGTGAAGTTGGTAACTCTGAGCACATGCTACGTGAACTTGGTAAAGCAGGTGCATCACGTCATCGCGGTATCCGTCCAACGGTTCGTGGTGTTGTAATGAACCCGATTGACCACCCACATGGTGGTGGTGAAGGCCGTACTTCTGGTGGTCGTCACCCAGTATCTCCTTGGGGTATGCCTACTAAAGGCTTCAAGACTCGTAAGAACAAACGCACTGACAAGTACATCGTACGTCGTCGTAACAAGTAATCTATATAAAGAGGAATCGCCATGCCACGTTCTCTCAAGAAAGGTCCTTTTATTGACCTACACTTGCTGAAGAAGGTAGAGAAAGCGGTGGAAAGCGGAGACAAAAAGCCTATTAAGACTTGGTCCCGTCGTTCAATGATCATCCCTACGATGATCGGTTTGACCATCGCTGTCCATAATGGTCGTCAGCACGTACCAGTATTTGTAACTGATGAAATGATCGGTCACAAACTGGGTGAATTCGCACCAACACGTACTTACCGCGGTCACGCTGCGGATAAGAAAGCTAAGAAGCGCTAAGGAGTAGATAATGGAAGCAATTGCTAAACATAACTTTGCTCGCATTTCGCCTCAGAAAGCTCGCTTAGTTGCGGATCTAATCCGTGGTAAATCTGTTGACCAAGCTCTAGAAATCCTAACGTTCAGCAACAAAAAAGCTGCTGCACTAGTTAAGAAAGTTCTAGAGTCTGCTATCGCTAACGCGGAGCACAACGAAGGTGCAGATATTGACGATCTGAATGTCGCAAAAATCTTTGTAGATGAAGGCCCAACCATGAAGCGTATTATGCCTCGTGCTAAAGGTCGTGCGGATCGTATCTTGAAGCGTTCAAGCCACATCACTGTTGTTGTAGCAGATCGCTAGAGACTAGGAGAGTAAGCAATGGGTCAAAAAGTACATCCAAATGGTATTCGTCTAGGCATCGTTAAGCCTTGGAATGCTACATGGTTTGCTAACACCAAAGATTTCGCTGACAACCTAGACGGCGACTTCAAGGTACGTCAGTTCCTTACAAGTGAACTGAAAAAAGCGTCTCTATCACGTATCGTTATCGAGCGTCCTGCTAAGAGCATCCGTGTGACTATTCACACTGCTCGTCCAGGCGTTGTTATCGGTAAGAAAGGTGAAGACGTTGAGAAGCTACGCGCAGCTGTAGCTAAAATTGCAGGTGTACCAGCGCAAATTAACATCGCTGAAGTACGTAAGCCTGAACTAGATGCGCAACTTGTTGGTGACAGCATCGCGTCTCAGCTAGAGCGTCGTGTTATGTTCCGTCGTGCTATGAAGCGCGCAGTACAAAACGCAATGCGCCTAGGCGCTAAAGGTATCAAAGTGGAAGTAAGCGGTCGTCTAGGCGGCGCTGAAATCGCACGTTCAGAGTGGTACCGTGAAGGCCGTGTGCCTCTACACACTCTACGTGCTGACATTGATTACGCAACTTCTTCGGCTCACACTCAATACGGTGTGATCGGCATTAAAACTTGGATCTTCAAAGGTGAAATCCTAGGTGGTATGCCAGCAGCTAACGCTGTAGAGCCTAAAGGCGACAAGCCTAAGAAGCAGCGTAAAGGCCGTAAGTAAGGAGTCGACAGATGCTACAACCTAAACGTACTAAGTTCCGTAAGGTTCAGACTGGTCGTAACCGTGGTCTAGCTAAAGGTACTGATGTAAGCTTCGGCGAATTCGGTCTTAAAGCTGTTGGCCGTGGTCGTCTAACTGCTCGTCAAATCGAAGCGGCACGTCGTGCAATGACACGTCACGTTAAGCGTCAAGGTAAAATCTGGATCCGTGTGTTCCCAGACAAACCAATCACAGAAAAACCACTTGAAGTTCGTCAAGGTAAGGGTAAAGGTAACGTTGAGTACTGGGTAGCCCAAATCCAACCTGGTAAGGTTATGTACGAAATGGGTGGTGTACCTGAAGAATTGGCACGTGAAGCGTTCCGTCTTGCGGCACGTAAACTGCCTTTCAAAACTACATTTGTAACTAAGCAGGTGATGTGATGAAAGCACAAGATCTACGCGAGAAAAGCGTTGAAGAGCTTAACGCTGAGCTAATGAATTTGCTACGTGAACAGTTCAACTTGCGCATGCAAGCTGCGACTGGTCAACTACAGCAAACTCATACTCTGAAAGCTGTACGCCGTGATATCGCACGTGTGAAAACTGTTTTGACTGAGAAGGCAGGCGCATAATGAGCGAAGTAAAACGTACTCAACAAGGTCGTGTTGTTAGCGACAAGATGGACAAGTCTATCACTGTTGCTATCGAACGTTTCGTAAAACACCCAATCTACGGTAAATACGTAAAACGTACGACTAAAGTACACGCACATGACGAGAACAACGAGTGTGGCCTAGGCGACACAGTTGAAATCGCAGAGTGTCGTCCACTGTCTAAGACTAAGTCTTGGACTTTGGTAAAAGTTCTAGAAAAGGCGAAGATTTAATCTCGTTAATTCTATGAAACTAAAGCGGCTCCAAAATATTTTTGGAGCCGTTTATTTTTTGACTACCCAATCACAAAAAAGGGTGGTACAATTCGCGTCCCTTTTAAAGAGGCAGCCCGACCCGTGATGGGTCTAGTTATTAATATTTAGCGGAGCACTAACATGATCCAAATGCAAAGTATGCTGGACGCAGCTGATAACTCAGGCGCACGCAGCGTAATGTGTATTAAGGTTCTGGGTGGCTCTCACCGCCGTTATGCACATATCGGTGACGTCATCAAAGTTACTGTGAAGGAAGCAATCCCTCGCGGTAAAGTTAAAAAAGGTGATGTTCTGAAGGCGGTGGTAGTGCGCACCCGTAAAGGCGTACGTCGTCCTGACGGTTCTGTCATTCGCTTCGACCGAAATGCTTGCGTATTGCTAAACGACAATACTGAGCAACCAATCGGTACACGTATCTTTGGTCCTGTGACACGCGAACTTCGTGGCGATAAGTTCATGAAGATCGTTTCACTGGCTCCAGAAGTTCTGTAAGGAGCACGTAGAAATGGCAGCTAAAATCCGTCGTAATGACGAAGTAATCGTTCTTGCTGGTAAAGACAAAGGCAAGAAAGGTAAAGTAACTAAGGTTCTAGCAACTGGTAAAGTTATCGTTGAAGGTATCAACCTAGTTAAGAAACATCAGAAACCTGTTCCAGCTATGGGTATCCAAGGCGGTATCGTAGAGCAAGAAGCAGCTATCGACGTTTCTAACGTGGCTATCTTTAACGCAGCTACTGGTAAAGCTGACCGTATCGGTTTCCGTTTTGAAGACGGCAAAAAAGTTCGTTTCTTCAAGTCTAACGGCGAAACCGTTTCTAACTAATAGAAGTAATTTGGAGTTCTACTATGGCGAAACTGCATGATTACTACAAGTCGTCTGTAGTCGCTGAACTGACCAAACAGTTCGGTTACACAAGCGTCATGCAAGTCCCTAGAATCGAGAAAATCACCCTAAACATGGGTGTTGGTGAAGCAATCAACGATAAGAAACTGCTAGAAAATGCAGCGTCTGATATGGCAACGATCTCTGGTCAAAAGCCACTTATCACAAAAGCGCGCAAATCTGTTGCAGGTTTCAAAATCCGTGAAGGCTACCCTATCGGTTGTAAAGTAACCTTGCGTGGCGAACGTATGTGGGATTTTCTTGAGCGTTTAATTAACATCGCTCTTCCACGTGTACGTGACTTCCGTGGTGTTAGCGCTAAGTCTTTTGACGGTCGCGGTAACTACAGCATGGGCGTTCGCGAGCAAATCATCTTCCCGGAAATCGACTTTGATAAAGTTGATCGAGTACGCGGTCTAGACATCACTATTACGACGTCTGCTGGTACTGATGAGGAAGGCCGTGCTCTGCTGGCTGCCTTTAACTTCCCATTCCGTAAGTAAGGTGAAGGGTTACTGTTATGGCTAAAAATTCAATGAAAGCACGTGAAGCAAAACGTGCGAAGCTAGTAGCTAAGTTCGCTGAAAAGCGTGCAGCGCTAAAAGCTATCATCAGCGATGTAAACGCATCTGAAGAAGATCGTTGGAACGCGGTTCTTACACTGCAATCTCTTCCACGTGATTCAAGTGCATCACGTCAGCGCAACCGTTGCAACCAAACTGGTCGTCCACACGGTTACCTACGTAAGTTCGGTCTAAGCCGTATTAAGGTTCGTGAAGCTTGCATGAAAGGCGAGATTCCGGGTCTTCGTAAGGCTAGCTGGTAATTGCCACTTAATCATTTGGAGTAAATCATATGAGCATGCAAGATCCGATTTCGGATATGCTGACCCGCGTTCGTAACGGTCAGGCAGCAAACAAAGTTGCTGTAAAAATGCCTTCTTCAAAGCTTAAAGTTGCAATTGCTGCACTACTAAAAGCTGAAGGTTACATCGTTGACTTCGCTGTTGAAGGCGAAGCAAAACCTGAGCTAGAAGTTACACTTAAGTACTTCCAAGCTAAACCAGTAATCGAGCAACTTAAACGTGTTTCTCGTCCAGGTCTACGTGTTTACAAGAAGAAAGATGAACTTCCTTCTGTAATGGGTGGTCTTGGTATCGCTATCGTTTCTACTTCCAAGGGTCTTATGTCAGACCGCGCTGCACGTAAAGCAGGTCTTGGTGGTGAAATCATCGCTTACGTAGCTTAATAAGGAGTAGACTATGTCTCGTGTTGCAAAAGCACCTGTCGCTATTCCAGCTGGCGTAGAGGTGAAACTAAACGGCCAAGAAATCACTGTAAAAGGTGCGAAAGGCGAACTAACTCGCGTTCTTAACAACGCAGTTGTAATCGCTCAGGAAGAAAATAACCTGACTTTCGGTCCTAAAGAAGGTGTTGCTAACGCATGGGCTCAAGCAGGTACTGCTCGCGCTCTAGTTAACAACATGGTTGTTGGTGTTACTGAAGGCTTTACTAAGAAGCTAACTCTTAAAGGTGTAGGTTACCGTGCTGCTATCAAAGGCAACGCTGTAGGTCTAACACTAGGCTTCTCACACCCAGTTGAGCACGAGTTGCCAGCGGGTATTAAAGCTGAATGTCCAAGCCAAACTGAAATCGTGATCACTGGTGCTGACAAGCAACTAGTTGGTCAAGTTGCGGCTGACATTCGTTCTTACCGTGAGCCTGAGCCATACAAAGGCAAAGGTGTTCGTTACGCAGATGAAAATGTGCGTACTAAAGAAGCTAAGAAGAAGTAAGGTAACACTATGGATAAGAAAGCATCTCGCATCCGTCGTGCTACACGTGCACGTCGTAAGATTGCAGAACTGGGTGCGACTCGCCTAGTTGTACACCGTACTCCTCGTCACGTGTACGCACAGGTTATCGCGGCTAACGGCTCTGAGGTTATCGCAGCAGCTTCTACTGTAGAAAAAGCGATCCGTGAGCAAGTGAAATACACTGGTAACGTTGATGCAGCTAAAGCAGTGGGTAAAGCTATTGCTGAGCGCGCTCTAGAGAAGGGCGTAACTGCAGTTGCATTTGATCGTTCTGGTTTCCAATACCACGGTCGAGTAGCGGCGCTAGCAGAATCTGCTCGCGAAGCTGGTCTGAAATTCTAAGGTAGGGTTGGAAGATGGCTAAAGAACAACAAGTTCAAGCGAATGATTTGCAAGAAAAGCTAATCGCAGTTAACCGTGTTTCTAAAACGGTTAAAGGTGGTCGAATCATGAGCTTCACTGCACTAACAGTAGTTGGTGACGGTAACGGTCGTGTAGGTTTCGGTTACGGCAAAGCTCGTGAAGTACCTGCAGCGATTCAAAAAGCAATGGAAAAAGCGCGTCGTAACATGACTACGATCGCTCTAAACGAAGGCACTCTTCACCACCCAGTGAAAGGTCGCCATTCGGGCTCTAAAGTTTACATGCAGCCTGCTGCAGAAGGTACTGGTGTTATCGCAGGTGGTGCGATGCGTGCAGTACTAGAAGTTGCTGGTGTACACAACGTACTATCTAAAGCGTACGGTTCTACGAACCCTATCAACATCGTTCGTGCAACGATCGATGCACTAGGTAGCATGAAGTCACCAGAAATGGTTGCTGCTAAACGTGGTCTAACTGTTGAATCTATTTCGGAGTAAGAACACCATGGCAACTATTAAAGTAACTCAAACTAAAAGCTCAATTGGTCGTCTGCCAAAGCACAAAGCTACTTTGCGCGGTCTAGGTCTTCGTAAAATCAACCACACAGTAGAACTTGAAGATACTCCGTGTATTCGCGGTATGATCAACAAGGTTTACTACATGGTTAAAGTTGAGGAGTAATCAGAATGCGTTTGAATACTCTAGCACCGGCTGCTGGCGCGAAAACTTCTGCGAAGCGAGTAGGTCGTGGTATCGGTTCAGGCCTAGGTAAAACTGGTGGCCGTGGTCACAAAGGTCAAAAATCACGTTCTGGCGGCAGTGTTCGTCCAGGTTTCGAAGGCGGTCAGATGCCTCTGAAACAACGTCTACCAAAATTCGGTTTCACTTCTCGTAAGAGCCTAGTGTCTGCTGAAGTTCGTCTAGCTGAGCTAGCGAAAGTTTCTGGTGACGTAGTTGATCTAAACAGTCTTAAAGCTGCTAACATCATCACTAAGAACATCGAATTTGTAAAAGTTGTTCTTTCTGGTGAAATCAACAAAGCAGTGACTGTTAAAGGTCTACGTGTGACTAAAGGCGCTAAAGCTGCAATCGAAGCTGCAGGCGGTAAAATCGAGGAATAATCTCGAGGAACGAGGTACAGATGGCTAAGAAACCAGGACAAGATTTTCGTAGTGCTCAGAGCGGCTTAAGTGAACTAAAGTCGCGCTTGTTATTCGTAATTGGTGCACTTTTAGTATTCCGAGCCGGCTCTTTTGTGCCGATTCCTGGTATTGACGCTGCTGTACTTGCCGATTTGTTCGAACAGCAAAAAGGTACCATCGTTGAAATGTTTAACATGTTCTCCGGTGGTGCTCTTGAGCGTGCATCTATATTAGCATTGGGCATCATGCCGTATATTTCGGCATCTATTGTTGTCCAATTGCTAACTGTAGTTCATCCAGCGTTAGCTGAACTCAAAAAAGAGGGTGAAGCAGGCCGTCGTAAGATAAGCCAATACACACGCTACGGCACGCTTGTACTTGCAACCTTCCAAGCTATAGGTATTGCAACTGGCCTACCAAACATGGTCGACAATCTGGTTGTTATCAACCAAACCATGTTTACGCTAATTGCTACCGTAAGTTTAGTAACCGGTACCATGTTCTTGATGTGGTTAGGTGAACAAATTACAGAGCGCGGAATTGGTAACGGTATTTCGATACTGATTTTTGCAGGTATTGTTGCTGGATTGCCTTCTGCAATCGGTCAAACAATCGAGCAAGCGCGTCAAGGTGAATTGCATGTACTTCTTCTGTTGCTAATCGCGGTATTAGCTTTTGCAGTAATTTACTTCGTTGTTTTCATGGAACGTGGTCAACGCCGAATCGTCGTTAACTATGCGAAACGTCAACAGGGTCGTAAAGTGTTTGCTGCGCAAAGCTCGCACTTGCCTCTTAAAATTAACATGGCAGGTGTAATTCCAGCGATTTTTGCATCAAGTATTATCTTGTTCCCAGGAACATTGGCTCAGTGGTTTGGTCAAAACGGTGAGAGCAGCGCGTTCGGTTGGTTAACTGACGTGTCTTTGGCTCTTAGCCCTGGTCAACCGTTGTATGTAATGCTTTATGCAGCAGCAATTATCTTCTTCTGTTTCTTCTACACGGCGTTGGTTTTCAACCCGCGTGAAACAGCAGATAACTTGAAGAAGTCTGGTGCATTCGTACCCGGTATCCGCCCAGGTGAGCAGACAGCGAAATACATTGATAAAGTAATGACACGTTTAACCCTTGCTGGTGCACTGTACATTACCTTTATCTGTCTGATTCCCGAGTTCATGATGGTCGCGTGGAACGTACGTTTCTACTTCGGCGGTACATCGCTACTAATCGTAGTTGTTGTAATTATGGACTTTATGGCACAGGTACAGACTCATCTGATGTCTCAACAGTATGATTCTGTGTTGAAGAAAGCGAATCTGAAAGGCTACGGCCGTTAATCCGGCGGTAGACTCAGTTTCATTTACGGAGTTTAGCAATGAAAGTTCGTGCTTCCGTTAAAAAAATCTGCCGTAACTGTAAAGTAATCAAGCGTAACGGTGTCGTTCGCGTGATTTGCAGTGAGCCAAAGCACAAACAGCGCCAAGGCTAATTAGCAGAAATTTTTACTTGAAAATGAAGGTTGGGTCGAGTATATTCCTCGGCCTACCTTTTGCGTGCAAAAGAAGTAGTATTCCGTAGCGTATCCATAACGGGCTTTGCTGCGGCTAATTCTTTTATAGAAACACTTAGGAGTGAATAATGGCCCGTATAGCAGGCATTAACATTCCTGATCAGAAACATGCAGTAATCGCTCTAACAGCGATCTACGGCATCGGTAAAACTCGCTCTCAAGCTATCCTAGCTGAAGTGGGTATTGCTGAAAATGTTAAGATCAGTGAACTAACTGAAGAGCAGATCGATCAACTGCGTGATGGTGTAGCTAAGTACACTGTAGAAGGTGATCTACGTCGTGAAGTATCTATGAACATCAAGCGTCTTATGGACCTTGGCTGTTACCGTGGTCTTCGTCATCGTCGCAGTCTACCACTACGTGGACAGCGTACTAAAACCAACGCTCGCACCCGTAAGGGTCCGCGTAAGCCGATCAAGAAATAATCGGGAAGGTAGAGTACAATGGCTAAACAACCAACTCGCGCTCGTAAGCGCGTACGCAAGCAAGTTGCAGATGGCGTTGCGCACATCCATGCTTCTTTCAATAACACAATCGTAACCATTACTGACCGTCAAGGTAACGCTCTTGCATGGGCTACTGCAGGTGGTTCTGGTTTCCGTGGTTCTCGTAAGTCTACTCCGTTCGCTGCACAGGTTGCTGCTGAGCGTTGTGCTGAAATGGCTAAAGAATACGGCCTAAAGAACTTGGAAGTTATGGTTAAGGGTCCTGGTCCAGGTCGCGAATCTACTGTTCGTGCACTAAACGCCGCTGGTTTCCGCATCACAAACATCGTTGATGCTACACCAATCCCTCATAACGGTTGTCGTCCACCTAAGAAACGTCGCGTATAACGTTTCTAGGACAATTGGAGAAGAATCATGGCAAGATATTTGGGTCCTAAGCTGAAGCTTAGCCGTCGTGAAGGCACTGACTTATTCCTTAAGTCTGGTGTTCGCGCGATCGATACCAAGTGTAAAATTGATAACGCACCAGGTGTACACGGCGCTCGTCGCGGTCGTCTATCTGAGTATGGCGTTCAGCTTCGTGAGAAGCAAAAAGTACGTCGTATGTACGGCGTTCTAGAAAAACAATTCCGTAACTACTACAAAGAAGCTGCTCGCCTAAAAGGCAACACTGGTGAAAACCTACTTCAGCTTCTTGAAGGTCGTCTTGATAACGTAGTTTACCGCATGGGCTTTGGCGCAACTCGCGCAGAAGCACGTCAGCTAGTTAGCCACAAAGCTATCCTAGTAAACGGTAAAGTTGTAAACGTTCCTTCTTTCAAAGTAGCGGCTAATGACGTTGTTTCTATTCGCGAGAAAGCTAAACAGCAAGCTCGTATCAAAGCAGCTCTAGAAGTTGCTGAACAACGTGAAAAACCAACTTGGATTGAAGTAGATGGTGGCAAGATGGAAGGTACATTCAAGCGTATGCCTGAGCGTTCTGATCTATCAGCTGACATCAACGAACAATTGATCGTCGAGCTTTACTCTAAGTAAGGTTTAAACTAAAGAGAGGACACAATGCAGGGTTCTGTAACAGAATTTCTTAAGCCACGTCTAGTTGACATCGAACAAATCAGCTCGACTCACGCAAAAGTAACTCTTGAGCCATTAGAGCGTGGCTTTGGTCATACTCTGGGTAATGCACTTCGCCGCATCCTTCTATCTTCTATGCCAGGTTGTGCTGTAACAGAAGTAGAAATTGAAGGCGTACTTCATGAGTACAGCACGAAAGAAGGCGTTCAAGAAGATATTCTTGAAATTCTTCTAAACCTTAAAGGTTTGGCTGTGCGCGTTGCCGAAGGCAAAGATGAAGTGTTCATTACTTTGAACAAATCAGGCTCGGGCCCTGTGGTTGCAGGTGACATCACCCATGATGGTGATGTAGAGATCGCTAACCCTGAACACGTAATTTGTCACCTAACGGATGACAACGCTGAGATCGCAATGCGTATCAAAGTTGAACGTGGTCGTGGTTATGTTCCAGCTTCTGCGCGTATCCATAACGAAGAAGACGAGCGTCCTATCGGTCGCCTACTAGTAGATGCTACTTACAGCCCAGTAGACAAAATTGCCTACGCTGTAGAAGCAGCTCGTGTAGAACAGCGTACTGATCTAGACAAGCTTGTTATCGATATGGAAACAAACGGTACTCTAGAACCTGAGGAAGCAATCCGTCGTGCAGCTACAATCCTAGCTGAACAATTGGATGCATTCGTAGATCTTCGTGATGTACGAGTTCCTGAGGAGAAGGAAGAGAAGCCAGAATTCGATCCGATCCTACTGCGTCCTGTAGACGATCTTGAACTAACAGTTCGCTCTGCTAACTGTCTGAAAGCAGAAGCGATTCACTACATCGGTGATCTAGTACAACGTACTGAGGTTGAGCTACTTAAAACGCCTAACCTTGGTAAAAAATCTCTTACTGAGATTAAAGACGTACTTGCGTCACGTGGTCTGTCTCTGGGAATGCGCCTAGAAAACTGGCCACCTGCATCAATCGCTGAAGATTAATCGATACTAGTTAGAAGGATTAGGTCATGCGCCATCGTAAGAGTGGTCGTCAACTCAACCGCAACAGCTCACATCGCAAAGCGATGTTCAGCAACATGGCTAGCTCTCTAGTACGTCATGAAGTTATCAAGACTACTTTGCCAAAAGCAAAAGAGCTACGTCGCGTAGTTGAGCCTTTGATTACACTAGCTAAGACTGACAGTGTTGCTAACCGTCGTCTAGCATTTGCACGTACTCGTGACAACGAAGTAGTTGCAAAACTATTTAACGAACTAGGTCCACGTTTTGCTGCTCGTCAGGGCGGTTACACTCGTATCCTAAAAGCTGGCTTCCGTGCTGGTGATAAAGCTCCAATGGCTTACATTGAGCTTGTAGATCGCCCAGCTGCTGAAGAAGCTGCTGAGTAATCAGTTCGTAAGAACGAGAAAGCCGAGCATTAGCTCGGCTTTTTTGTATCTGTAATTCAGTAAACCTTTATATCCAGTCTGCATTTATTTCAACCCATGCAGACTGGCAATTTAAAAAGTGATTATCACTTACGCTTATTTACTAGTATTCCACAATCCGCCCAACGAACTTAGAAGCCCTTCGCTAGCGCCTTGCTTGTTCAAGTAATCCAAGATGACTGGAGCAAACTGACTGATCATAGATGGGTCTAAACCTAACGTATCGAATGCACTTTTGACTGCACTGATATTCTCAATATTTCCTAGTAAGCTTTGTGCTCCTTGCAAGTTTGAAAGTCCAGGAATCAAAGACTGTAATTCACTACTATTTTCTTGCGAAAGCTGGCTTTGAGCCAAAGCGAGTAGCGCACCACTGCCTCCGGCTGCTTGCTCAGTGGATACTGGTAATTGGCTAGTTAGCATGTCTGTTAATGGAGATGACTCGGTGTTCAAGCTGCTGCCGACCATGTCCATCAGGCCACTTTCTTTACTTTTTTGAGTGACTGAATCTAAGAATGCGTGCGCACTACCAATGTTGATTGATAGGAGTGCTAGAGTTAGGAGTGTTTTACGCATAGTACCTCCAAAGGTTGAGCGTTTTTTAAAAGTGATTTTATTTTTAAAGGCTATCAGAGTGAAAGGTTCAGAGGTGAGAAAGTCTATTCAGTTTAGACAAAAAAACGGCGCTAGTGCGCCGTTTTATTTAATCATAATTGAAAATGGTTTCAATTAGATAATATCTAATAGTTCTACTTCGAAAACTAAAGCTGCAAATGGAGGGATAGCCGCACCAGCGCCACGCTCACCGTACGCAAGATCTTGTGGTACGTATAGCTTCCACTTAGAGCCAACAGGCATTAGTTGTAGTGCCTCTACCCAACCTTTGATTACACCTGTAACAGGGAATTCAGCAGGTTGACCGCGAGATACAGAGCTATCGAATACAGTACCGTCAGTTAGCTCACCGTGGTAGTGAACGCGAACTGAGCTTTCTGCTGTAGGAACTGCACCAGTACCTTCAGAAATGATTTCGTACTGAAGACCAGAGTCTAGAACGTTAACTTCAGGTCGTAGAGCGTTGTCTTTTAGGAACGCTTCGCCTTCTGCTGCCGCAATTTTTGCTGCTTCTTGGCGAGCTGTTTCTGCACGAGTGTGAAGTTCTTGTAGTGCTTTGTTGATTTCATCAATTTCGATTGATGGCATGTCACCAGTTAGTGCTGTTGCAATACCTGCTGCGATAGCATCAACGCTAAGACCTTCAAGACCAGAGCCTGCAAGTTGCTGACCCATTTGCAGACCAATGCCGTAGCTTGCTTTTTGTTCTGCAGTTTCAAATTTAATTTCAGACATGAATGTCGCTCTTATTAGGAGTGATAAAGGTAACAGGATATCAGTTTCGAGCTTAGGTTTAAATGATTGCGACTGAATGCTTAATTGAGGCGGCCAGGTTGTGACTTATCTCTTACTCCAAGTGAAATTTCTGCTAATTTAATCCCAATTCCATTTTAGTTTGGTGAAAAACATATACTCTCCGCGTCGGTATTTTTATACTGACCGTAGAAGTATTAAGGGACTCATTACAATGAATCGTCGCAGAAAGAAAAAGCAGCAAGTCGACTATGTCGAATTGGTTAAACAAAAATTCGCTGCTATCGACTGGAAGCAGCCGTTCAACAAAGAGCAATGGTTGGAGCGTATACAGCCTGTTAAGCAGTTTTGGTTGCGTCTGCCTAAATTTCATCAGCGTGCTTTGATGGTCTTAGTGCCATTGATTCTGGTACTCCTTGTCATTCCTTTGCCAAATAAAACAGATCAACCAGTTGAGCAGACTGAGGTCGATCATCAACGCGTAGCGATTGAGCTGAACGCGCAGAGTTTAAGCCAGCAGAGAACCTCTCAGAACTCTGGACCGAAATCTGAAGACTGGAAAGAGTACACGGTTAAAAATGGTGATACATTAGCGCAGGTTTTCAGAAGTAATCAGCTCTCTATGGCGGATCTTAGCGCTCTGGTCAAAATAGAAGGCAGTGATAAGCCGCTAAGCCAAATAAAGCAGGGACAATTGATTCGCTTTAAGCTTAGTGACGAAGGTGAGTTAGATATGCTACAGCTGGAAAAAAGCGGGCGGTCCGTTATGTTTTTCCGTTTATCGGATGGGACCTTTGGACGTAACAAGTAAACGCTTCAAATGAAAAGACGCGAAGATATCGCGTCTTTTTAGTCAGTTTTTCATAGCGATTAGTTTTCATAGTAACCAATCGAGTTGAAGCTTATAGCGCTACGGATTCTTTCCGCATATCCACATGAGGGATACCATCTTCAAGATAGCACTCTGAGATAACCTTGAATCCATGACTAGCATAAAACTGGATGAGATGCTCTTGAGCTCCTATATCAATCGTCTGTCCTGGCCACAATATTTCACACTGTGTTAATGCCTCTTCCAGCAACTTATGTCCCAGACCATCACCACGCGCAGTTTGTTTGGTGACGACTCGACCAATGCTCACATTGTCATACGTCGTGCCAGCGGGTAGCAATCGTGCGCAAGCAACAAGTTCATCACCGTGGTAACCTATTAGATGATAAACACCTTCCAGTGTGTCTTTGCCATCCAGTTCAGGATAAGGGCAGGTTTGTTCAACGACGAATACATCCACACGTAATTTCATCATTGTATACAATTGTGTGGTTGTCAGTTGAGCAAAGGGCAAAGTAATCCAAGTTAGCATGTTGTCATCCGTCATGAGAGTAGAGTGACTGACTTTACTTTGTTTTGTACTCATACTCATTAACAAAGGTTAATTAGCACTGGTTTTCCCACCAAATCTGGTGATAATGTGCCCTCTTTTCATCTCACCTGAGGATATTCCCGTGAGCAAACAAACTTTTGATCAAGTCGGGCTAAACCCAGCGTTACTCGCCACACTTGATTCCCTGAACTACACCCACATGACGCCAATTCAAGCTTTGAGTTTGCCTGCAATCCTAAAACATCGTGATGTCATCGGGCAGGGTAAAACGGGCTCAGGTAAAACCGCTGCATTTGGTTTGGGTGTTTTATCGAACCTTAACGTCAAACGTTTTCGTGTCCAGTCATTAGTATTGTGTCCAACTCGTGAGCTTGCGGATCAAGTCGCGAAGGAAATTCGTACTTTAGGTCGTGGCATTCATAATATTAAAGTGCTTACTCTCTGCGGTGGGATGCCAATGGGGCCACAAATTGGTTCTCTGGAGCATGGTGCGCATATCCTAGTCGGCACACCTGGCCGTATTTTGGATCACCTTGAGAAAGGCCGAATTAACCTTAGCGAGCTGAATACTTTGGTGCTGGACGAAGCTGATCGCATGTTGGACATGGGTTTCCAAGACGCATTAGATGCGATTATTGATGCAGCGCCAAAGCAGCGTCAAACTCTACTTTTCAGTGCTACTTTCCCAGAGAAAATTGAGCAAATTGCGCAGCGTATCATGCAGACGCCTGAAGTGATTAAGGTGGAATCGACGCACGATACCTCAAGCATTGCTCAGCATTTCTATAAAGTTGAAGGCTCGGAAGCGCGTGATGAAGCGTTGGCGAACTTGCTACTGACTCACCAACCAGAGTCCGCTGTGGTTTTTTGCAATACCAAAAAAGAAGTGCAAAGTGTCGCAGATGAGTTGCATCGCAAAGGGTTCAGCGTTATCGATATCCATGGGGATTTAGAACAGCGTGAACGCGATCAAGCATTGGTGCAGTTTGCTAACAAGAGTGTTTCTATCCTTGTCGCAACAGACGTCGCGGCGCGTGGTTTGGACGTAGATAACCTTGATGCAGTCTTTAACTTTGAGCTATCGCGCGATCCTGAGGTTCATGTACACCGTATCGGTCGTACAGGCCGTGCAGGTAGTAAAGGTTTGGCGTTCAGCTTCTTTGGAGAGAAAGACGGTTTGCGTGTAGCTCGTATTGAAGAATACCTGGACATGGACGTGGTACCAGCAACATTGCCTGCCAAATCAAATCAGCAGCCATACCAAGCGAAGATGGTGACGATTAACATTGATGGCGGTAAGAAACAGAAAGTACGACCGGGAGATATCTTAGGATGTCTGACTGGAAAAAATGGTATCCCAGGCTCTCAAGTTGGCAAGATTCACCTTTTCCCGATGCGCGCCTACGTTGCCGTCGAAAAGTCTGTGGCTAAAAAGGCTCTACAGACCATTAGTAACGGCAAGATGAAAGGGCGCCAGTTCCGGGCGCGAATTCTTAAATAGCTCAAATAGCAGAGAAAAAGCTCTTCGTTTGAAGAGCTTTTTTCTTTTTTGAGTTTATTTGAGAGTGTGATCTTTGGTTAAGCGTGCTTTGATTCGACTCAAACTGATTGGCGTGATCCCAAGATAAGCAGCTATTTGGCTATCGGTAATACGTAGCTTTAAGTCTGGGTAATGAGCGCAAAATAATTGATATCGTTCCTCTGGAGAGTAGAGCAACATAAAGCGTTCTTTATTCTCTTTATTAACCAGTTGGTTTTCGAGTAGCTTTAAGTAAATGGCGTGCTTTTCTGCTCGCCAGTGATGCAACGTTTCAATTGGCAAGCAAAATAGCTGACAAGCGCTCAGCGTTTCCAATAAGTAAGGCGAAGGTTGGTCCTTTATTATGCTCTCAAACCCGATAACCCAGTCCTTCTCCCAATAAAATTCTTTACTGAATTCTTTGCCGTGCTCCGTGAGATAGCTTGCGTGGCATAACCCCTCAATAATGAAGTACAGATGTGAGCTAAACTCCCCTTGGTGATTAAGAATGTGGCGTGTAGGCAGTTCGAGCAACTCACCATTTTCAATAAGTTGGTTTGCTTCTGTGTCTAAGAAGCCATGATTGACTAAGTCTGAAAAAAGATCGCTGTGCATGTGATAACTCAGAAACGGTTTTCTTTATTTTAACGGGTTTTATTGATAACGAAAAAGCGGCTCATGAGAGCCGCTTAGTGTTGTTGTCAAATCAACCTTATTTATTCAGATCGATTTGATAAATTGCGAAACCAATGTCGTCTGTTGACACGCGTTTCATTGGGTATTGTCCTTTCTCTTTGATGAACTGCGCCGCTTTATCGCTAGGGGAGGTTTCGAAACGAATATCTAGCTTGTTATCGGACTTAATCGGTGCGAAAGACCAGTTGTTGTCAGCGCTTGGTGTCACTTCTCCTTTTTCTTCACTCACGCGAGAAATATAAGTGGCGACGACAGAGCGGTTTTCATCTGGTGCGTCAAATGCAATGAAATCTGGGCCTGTACCAGGGAAAGTATTGCTATAAGCACGGTAGTTATTGGTTGCGATAATGAAATCTTGCTTCGGATTGACAGGCTTACCATTAAACGTCAGATTCACGATACGCTGAGAATCTGGATTAATCACTTTACAATCCGCATCGTACTTCGGCGGTTGGGTAACGTCGACTTGGTAGTTAACCCCATCAATAACATCGAAGTTGTACGTACGGAAATTATCCCAATCAATCAAAGATTGCGGTTCAGGATTGTTGATGTCGATGTGGTTGAATTGACCCGCACTGCACTCTAGCCATTCGCGAACTTCTTTACCTTTCACTTTCATCGCAACCAAGGTGTTTGGGTATAAGTAAAGATCGGCCGCATTACGGAAGGTGAGCTGACCGGACTCTACTTCTGTAAAGTTATTCGGATCGTTCTTACGACCGCCGACTTTAAATGGTGCTGCCGCACTCAGTACTGGAATGTCAGAAAGGTCTGGGTCGCCTTGAATAAAGCGTTCTACGTAGTCTTTCTGAGCAAGGTTAACGATTTGAATGGTGGGGTCGTCCTGCACTAATGCCAAGAAGCTGTACATGACATCATTTGCTTTGCCGATTGGTTGGTTTACAAATTCACGAGTGCCTTTGTGATCTTCTTCTAACGCTTTCACAATATCTGCATCGGCTTTAGCTAATGACTTCTTATTTACTTTATCGAAGATAGGGCGTGCTTCTGCTTGGCCTTCGACGACTTGCCATCTGCCGTCTTTCTCTTTCAGCATCAAATCCATCACACCTACGTGACTTCCCCAGCGGCCCGGCATCACGGACGTTACACCATTGATGGTCCCTTTATCTATATCAACACCAGGTAGGTTTGCGAAGTCTTTCCCTGGGAAGACTGCGTGAGAGTGGCCAAAAGCAATCGCATCAATACCTTCAACTTCTGTGAGGTAGTAAACAGAGTTTTCAGCGCCTAGTTTGTATGGATCAGTAGAAATGCCCGAGTGTGGAATCGCCACAATCACGTCTGCGCCTTCTTTCTTCATTTGAGGAATCAGTTTCTCTGCTGTTTCCTTAATGTCTTTAGCAAAGACTTTGCCTTCTAAGTTTTTTTTATCCCACACCATAATTTGTGGTGGTACAAAGCCGATGTAACCCACTTTTATTTGATGCGCTTCGCCGTTTGTGTCTTTAAATGTGTGAGTTTTGATGAGGTAAGGCTTGAAGTAATGCTCACCGGTTTGTTTATCAAATACGTTTGCATTGATGTAAGGGAAGTTTGCCCCCTTCAACGTCGTTTGTAGGAAATCTAAGCCATAGTTGAACTCATGATTGCCAATGTTGCCCACATCGTAGTCTAGCTTGTTCATCGCTTTGTAGACTGGGTGCACGTCGCCGGGATTAATCCCCTTTGCCGCCATGTAATCGCCCATTGGGCTGCCCTGAATTAAATCGCCGTTATCTACTAGTACCGTGTTTTCTGCCTCAGACTTAGCCTGTTTCACTATTGTCGCAGCGCGACTTAAACCGATTTGCTGTGATGGTTGGTCTTTGTAGTAATCGTAATCCATCACGTTGGTGTGAATGTCGGTGGTTTCGATAATACGAAGCTTGATAGTATCGGCCATTGCTGGGCCAGCAAGCGTTAGCATGCCACTTAAAACTGCGAGGGAAATAGGATGAACTGCCACTTTCATTTGGTGCTCCAATTCAATGATAAGGGGAAATCGTACTGCGTAATGTATCAAACACAGGTGCAACTCGATGATAAAGATACAGAAAACTGTGAACATTAATCAGTTTACTGAACCTTATTCATATTAACCGCCGACTTTTTCACGCTTTTGAATGAGACCAAACAAAAACTTCTTAGCAGATTTTTGAATAAAAAATGAAATTTTAGAATTTCAGGTAATATAAACGCCCCGCCATAATGCTTGCATAACGATATCAATGGACGATGAGCAAGCACATGGCAACGAACGATTCAGTCACTTCTTTTCCTAAACCAAAGCCCCGGTTAGTTTCTGACAACCCAGTCGCTGGTGTTACTCGTTTTGCAAAGCAATCGCTACAGCCTGGTGAAGTCGCCTTAGTAGGTGCAGGACCAGGCGATCCTGAACTTCTGACGGTGAAAGCACTGAACTGCTTGCAGCAAGCTGACGTGGTTTTGTACGACTACTTGGTGTCTGAAGAAATCATGGCATTGATTCCAAGCGATACGATTTTGGTGTGCGTTGGGAAGCGAGCTGGGCATCACAGTGTGCCGCAGGAGAAGACGAATCAGCTTTTGGTGGATTTTGCCAAGCAGGGCTACAAAGTAGTGCGCATTAAAGGTGGGGATCCGTTTGTATTCGGTCGTGGTGGTGAAGAGTTAGAAGTGCTTGCTGATACCGGCGTTCGTTTTCAAGTTGTCCCTGGCATTACCGCAGCAGCTGGCGCAACCGCTTATGCTGGTATTCCACTGACTCATCGTGATTATGCGCAATCGGCCATCTTTGTGACTGGCCACTTGAAAGAAGAAAGTGATGAGATGGATTGGTCCACGTTGGCGCGTGGGAATCAGACTTTAGTGATCTACATGGGGCTGATGAAATCACACTATATTCAGAATCAACTCATTAAGCATGGTCGTTCAGCGTCGACTCCGATTGCCATTATTGAGCGTGGCACGCAGATTCAACAAAAAGTATTTACGGGAGAACTCTCCCAACTCTCTGATTTATCGAAGGAAGCACAGTCGCCATCTTTGATTGTTGTCGGAGAGGTAGTGCGACTGTCTCAAAAGTTAGACTGGTTTTTGTCTAGTACTGAATTCAACAAAAGTGCTATTGCCAACTCCATATAATTTCAGACCAAAGATTAGAGACGTAATGCGCCTTCAAGCTTAAAAAGGAAATACAAAACATGGACCAACAACGTTTAACTCACCTTAAACAACTCGAAGCGGAGAGTATCCACATCATCCGTGAAGTTGCGGCTGAGTTTGATAACCCAGTCATGATGTATTCGATTGGTAAAGACTCATCAGTGATGCTGCACCTAGCGCGTAAAGCTTTTTACCCAGGTAAGATTCCATTTCCATTGCTGCATGTCGACACCGATTGGAAGTTCCGCGAGATGATTGAATTTCGTGATCGCACCGCGGCCAAATACGGTTTTGAGCTTTTGGTACATAAGAATCCAGAAGGTCTAGCCATGGGCTGTAGTCCGTTTGTTCATGGTTCTTCTAAGCACACTGACATCATGAAGACTCAAGGCTTAAAACAAGCGCTGAACAAGTACGGTTTTGATGCGGCCTTTGGTGGCGCGCGCCGCGATGAAGAGAAATCACGGGCGAAAGAGCGTGTGTATTCATTCCGCGATAAGAACCATACATGGGACCCTAAAAACCAACGTCCTGAGCTATGGAAGACGTACAACGGTCAGGTTAATAAGGGTGAGAGCATTCGTGTATTCCCGCTGTCTAACTGGACTGAGCTTGATATCTGGCAATACATCTATTTAGAAAACATCGAGATCGTGCCGCTTTACCTCGCGGACAAACGCCCAGTTGTTGAACGCGATGGCATGCTGATCATGGTTGATGATGATCGTATGGAGCTTCAACCGGGTGAAGTGATTGAAGAGAAGAGTGTGCGCTTCCGTACCCTTGGTTGTTATCCATTGACTGGGGCCATCGAGTCTGAAGCAAACACTTTAACTGGCATTATCGAAGAGATGCTGGTGGCAACGTCGAGTGAGCGCCAAGGCCGAGCGATCGACCACGATCAGTCAGGATCGATGGAGCTTAAGAAACGTCAAGGTTACTTCTAAAGGATCTAAGGAAAGATAATGAACAGTGCAGTTGAAGCTCAATTAGCCGAGCTTGGTATCGAAGGCTATTTAACACAACACCAGTACAAGTCGTTACTTAGATTCTTGACTTGTGGCTCGGTGGATGACGGTAAAAGTACATTAATCGGTCGCTTACTCCATGACTCAAAACAAATTTATGAAGATCAGCTAGCGGCAGTGCACTCAGACAGCCAACGTGTGGGCACCACGGGTGAAAAGCCCGACCTTGCGTTGTTGGTCGATGGCTTACAAGCTGAGCGCGAGCAGGGGATCACGATTGATGTGGCTTACCGCTATTTCTCGACGCAGAAACGTAAATTCATCATTGCAGATACTCCTGGACACGAGCAGTACACACGTAACATGGCTACAGGTGCATCGACATGTGACTTAGCTGTGATTCTGGTTGATGCACGTAAGGGCATTCTCGATCAAACTCGTCGTCACTCTTTCATTTCCAACCTGTTGGGTTTGAAGCACTTTGTTGTGGCGATCAACAAGATGGACTTAGTGGATTACTCCCAAGAGCGCTTTGAAGAGATCCGCGATGAGTATCTGAAGTTCTCTGAGAATCTGACAGGGGATATTGATATTCAAATCATCCCGATCTCAGCGCTTGAAGGGGACAATGTGGTGGATAAAGGCCAAAACCTGACTTGGTTTAAAGGCCCATCATTGCTTGAGCTTCTTGAAACGGTCGATGTGGATCAAGAAAAAGGCGCGGGTGAATTCCGCTTCCCTGTGCAATACGTTAATCGTCCTAACCTCGATTTCCGTGGTTTTGCGGGGACCATTTCTTCTGGTTCGATCAAAGTCGGTGATGCCATTAAAGCATTGCCATCGGGTAAAACGTCAACTGTGGCTCGTATTGTGACCTTTGATGGTGATATCGAAGAAGCTCGTGCCGGATTAGCTGTCACTCTGACGCTAAGCGATGAGATCGATATTAGCCGTGGCGACTTAATTGTTCTAGATAATGCTCAAGTGGAAACCACAAACCATTTGCTTGCCGATGTGGTGTGGATGACAGAGCAACCCCTGCAACCGGGTCGTGACTATGACATCAAAATCGCAGGTAAGAAAACCGTAGGTCATGTTGAAGCGATTCGTCATCAATATGACATTAATAATCTCTCGACTCATAGCTCGGCAGAGCTGCCATTGAATGGTATTGGTTTGTGTGAATGGTCTCTTAATGAGTCAGTCGCGCTGGACAATTATCAAGACTGTGCAGATACCGGTGGCTTTATCATTATCGATCGTCTGACAAACGTGACGGTTGGTGCCGGCATGGTTAAAGAGAGCCTCGCCGTGGTTGAGCGCGATTTGACGGACATCTCTGCGTTTGAAGTTGAGCTTAATGCGCTTGTCCGTAAACACTTCCCACACTGGGAAGCAAAAGACGTCAGCCAGTTTCTGAAAAAGTAACTGGCTTACCCAAGTACGATAATTTCAGGCTCTGTCTGCTGTTGTACTTGGGGCGTCGCTACCTAACTGAATTGCGAAATGTCGTTAGGTATTCTCCTAATACCAGAATGCTTCGGTGGAGCCCAAGAAAACCGAGCATTCTGATGTTCTTTTCGCTTGCGCTGATTTTTGTCTGTTTACTCGTTTGTCGGTGTTTCATGGATAAATGAGTCGTTGTTGTGCCCTTTGGGGCTATTTGGTAAGGAAAGGCTATGTGGGAACAAGGGTTTGTGTTAGCGATTTTGCTTGGCATTATCACTTGCTTGCTTGTCACGAAAATTAAGCCTAGTTATGTCTTTGCGGGGGCCGCTTTTATTGCATTCATGGCTGGGATGATGGATTCAGCCACTATCGCATCCAATTTTACCAACTCTTCATTGTTAACCCTGGTTCTATTGATTCTTGCATCCTGTGCTCTAGAAAAAACACTGCTGATCAGTTGGGTGAGCCGAAGTATCTCTGAGGGCCAGTTAGGCAGCGTGATTGCTAAGCTCGGCGTATCGACAGCCTTGCTCTCTTCATTTACGAATAATACCGCTGTGGTTGTTTCATTGATTGGGGCGATTAAGCGTAATCAGCAGCATGCACCTTCGAAATTACTTATCCCCTTGTCTTACGCCGCCATTTTTGGTGGCACATTAACTTTGATTGGTACGTCGACTAACTTAATCATCAACAGCTTTGTCGAAGACGCAGGCTTACCGAGCCTGAGCTTTTTTACACCTACGATGATAGGTTTGGCTGTGCTGGTGGGAGGGATGCTGATTCTTATTCCACTGAGCTACTTGCTACCGAATTATGATGATCAAAACCAAGAAGATTTACCTTACTTTCTTGAGTCTCGCGTTGAGCCTGGCTCACCGCTAGTTGGGCGTACGATCAGCGAGAATAATTTACGTGCGCTGCGCAAACTGTTTCTTGCAGAAGTGGTGCGCGATGGTGTTACTGTTTCTTCTGTGGGACCGGATTTTGTGCTCAACGCAAAAGACCGCCTGCTGTTTTGTGGCGATGTTGAGAGCGTCGCGACCCTGCAAGAAATTCCGGGCCTCAAGTTGTTTGGTCAGCAGCACTTAAATGGGCAAAACTTTATCGAAGTTGTGGTGAGCTCGTCGGCGACATTTTGCTACAAAACCCTCAAAGAGAGCCGATTCCGCGACCGATTCGATGCCGTTGTTGTGGCGATTCGCCGAGGCCACGAACGCCTAGAAGGTGGCTTGGGTAGCATTACCTTAGCGCCAGGGGACACGTTAGTTCTGGTTCCAGGCAAGCGTTTTGAGTCTGAACGCCGAGCTCATCGTAAAGAGTTTGTTTTAGTGCATGACTTGGACTCTAGCGCTAGGCTTGATACGAATAAGTCTTCCATTGTATTACTGGGCTTTGCAGCCGTAATTGGATGCGCTCTATTAGAGTTAGTGCCGATTATTAAAGGTCTAGCTGTGTACCTTATCGCGCTTATTGCGTTTGGTATTGTGCAGATTTCAGAACTGCGCCGCCGTTTTCCGATCGATATCGTCGTGATTGTCGGTTCCGCTTTGTCTATTGCTCAACTGATGATCTCTTCTGGATTGTCAGAAAGAATGGGAGTGATGTTTATTGAAGCGTTTAATGGCTGGGGAGTATTTGGTGCGTTGGTGGCGACTTATATCATGACATTGGTACTCACTGAATTGGTGACAAACAATGCCGCGGCTGCGCTTTCTTTTCCTATCGGCTATAGCATGGCGGTGGGTTATGGCGTGGATCCGATGCCATTCATCATGGCGGTTTTGTTCGGCGCGAGTGCGAGCTTTATCTCTCCCTACGGTTACCAAACTAACCTGCTGGTGTACAGCGTAGGAAATTACAAATTGACCGACTACGTGAGAATTGGAGTGCCAATTTCGATTGTGTACTCTGTATTAGTACTTACTTTGATCCCGGTCTTTTTCCCGTTTTAATTCCGATATTTACAAGGATACGTTATGACTGCCGAAACGACGGTAAAAGATGAAAACATTGTTTGGCACCAGCATTCGGTTGATAAAAAGTTTCGTGCTGAATTAAAGAAGCAAAAACCTGCCGTATTGTGGTTCACTGGTTTATCTGGAGCGGGTAAATCAACCGTAGCAGGGGCGTTGGAAAATCGCCTTGCAGCATTGGGTTACCACACCTATTTATTGGATGGTGACAATGTACGGCATGGTTTGTGTAGCGATTTAGGTTTTTCTGAACAGGACCGTCGCGAGAACATTCGTCGCATTGGTGAACTGGCGAAGTTGATGGCAGATGCGGGTTTAATTGTTCTGTCGGCGTTTATTTCACCGCATCGTGCAGAGCGGAAGTTAGTGCGCGATTTATTGCCAGAAGGCGAGTTTATCGAAGTGTATGTCAATGCATCTCTAGAGGTTTGCGAAGGTCGAGATCCTAAGGGTTTATACCGTAAAGCCCGTGCGGGAGAGATTCCTAATTTCACTGGTATTGATTCGGAATATCAAGCGCCAGAGAACCCTGAAATCGATTTGCCCGCGGGAGAAAAGAGTGTCGATGAGCTGGTAGATTTGTGCTTAATCGATCTTAAACAACGCGGTGTGATCCGATAAAAAAGCATTTAGATCATAGGTGACCTAAAGCTCTTTGAGCTGCTTGAGAAGTATTTGGATCATAGGTGATCAAATGCTTCTCAAGCTGGCTAGACGGTATGATGAACCGTACTTTTAGCTTCACTATGGACACTAAATCTATGATTTAACAGTGCAAGCATTTGATCGTAGTATTCGGCATGTGGTTTGTTTCCGAGCAAGGTACAGAGCTCATTACCTGTGGGTGTGAAGCGGTAATATAAAAGGCGGACACCTTTGCTGTTTACGTTCAGTGACAAGTTTTTACCTTGGTAGGTGAGGGCCAACGGTGTCTCGATACTAATTTCGCCAGATTCAAGTTCGGCACTGTGCAGCAGCCCTAATTCAATTAAGAGCAACAAGCTTGAATACGGCAGTTGAAAACTTCCCATATTTAGGCTGTTGGCGACGTCTCGCTTGCCGAAGCTAAATATTCCTCCTTGCGCTTTGTAACCAATCAGCAGTTTTCTGCTGTGATCCCCTCCAAAACTGCACGCTAAAGAGGCGGCTCTTTGCAGAGTTTGTGCTTCCTTTGGTGACATATCTTTGAGGGTTTTCAACGCTTTCATGGACGTTGAACCCGGATTGGTCACTTCACGCTTCATCACTTGAGCCCATAGCTTTTGCATCGCGCTGTTATGGATGTCTTGAGCCATCTCAAAAAATCGATGCAACCAATCTTGGTCTGGCTCTCCCGCTGTCTCATCTCGGCATGAACTGTGCGCTAATTTTAAAATCTGTTCTAAGTTTTTTTGTCGCTGTTCTTGGCGTCTTTGCTCTCGCAATTGGGCTCTTTCAAACGCAGATTTGGCTGGCGGTTCGGTTTGCAGTAAGGCGTCAAGACCGTGTATTTGGGCTATGGTTTTTACCTTACTAGCACTGTCTTTTATGTAGCCTTGTTTCTTTTCTTGTTGCGTATTTTTTTTTGTGTCTGACTGATGTTCGATGACAACAGGTTGCTTTGTCGGGTCTGCCATTCGTTTTCCTACCAAGAACTGCGCGGTTCGCACGTTTAAATTTACACCTTATCTGACCAAGCGACCAGACAGGAGTTCTCAGTTTTTGAACGAATAGGGCTATTCAAAATGATAATGAGTTGTTAAAATTGTTATCGTTATTTTGGAGGGGCTATGAAGTTCTCAGAAGCAGGTAAACTCAAAAAGCACCTGTCGATAGCGTTTCTTTTGGTTATTTATGTGGGCGTGTTAGCGTATTTATCTCGTTATATCGTGTAGCACAAAGCTAAAAAAGGCGCCAGTGTGACGCCTTAGGTGTAGCGAGGCTTATCGACGACTTAAATTACATATCGTCGTAGGCTTCTATTTCTGATCCCTCAATAACGTAAGCCGTTTCTGCCAGCTCGTGGTTTATCGTCTCGGTTTTCAACGTTCCAACCACATATATAACATCCCACAACTCTTGAACAGGCGCGCCTTTCGGAAACTTCACGTAAATGATCTGGTTTGGAGGCGGTGGTGGCACGTGAATACAAGCTCCAAAGTATGGCACTAATAAAAACTCGGTGACGGTATCGGCATCACCTTCAAGTGGAATAACAAACCCTGGAATTTTAACTTGGCTTCCGTTCAGTTCTGGTCGAACATTACCAATCTTGGACTGCTGCGCTGCGCCACCACTGTGATCAGATGCAGGCATGCCTATACTGTCGAACAATTTACGCTCTTTTTCTGGAACAAGGTCAATCCAGTCAAGCTTCAATGGTTCTTCGCTGGCCATAACAGGCGCTGTGAATGCGACGACCAGCAAGCAACTTGCGAGTATTTTTTTCCACATTTTATTAAATCCTTATTGTCATTCCGTCACTCAGTGACTGTCGGTAGGCGCGGAGTGCGGGAATGAAACCAATCACAATACCAGCGCATTGTACGAAACCTAATAACATCCACTCATAAGTAGATAAGATGCTTAAGGTGAGATGTATTCCATAGTGTTGTTGGATGATCGGCTGCGCGATAGCAAGAATGGCATACAGCCCAGTAACGCCAGTAATAATACCAGCAGCAGTAAGCAAGCTAGCTTCACTAATTAAGAGTGAGAAAACATGACGAGGCCTTGCTCCCATGGCACGCAAAATCGCCATTTCACGGCGGCGTTCCTGTAGGCTAGTTAATAGACTGCTTAACATACCTAACAACCCTGCTATCACGACAAAACCAGATACTGCCATTAGGGCTTGCTCTGCAACCGACATCATTCCCCATAACTCATGCAACGCAACGCCGGGCATAATGGCGCTGAGCGGCTCTTTGGGGTAGGTGTTAATTTGTCTTTGCAGGGCGAAAGTTTGAATACGAGATTTCAAACCAACGAGCATAGCGGTAATTTGTTTGGGCTGAAAGTCTCTGTTTTTGAGATCTTGTGCCTTGGGTGTCGGACCCAAACGCGCACCACTTTCCCATCCGACGTGAATGGCTTCGATTGCTTCTAGTGATACATGGACGGTTTTGTCGACTGGTGTTCCTGTAGGTGCAAGGATACCGACAACTTTAAATGGCAGATTGTCATGACGGCTAAAGCCAACGTCGCTAATGCCGTGGGCAATGATGATTTCGCTACCGATATCATAACCAAGTTGTTTAGCGACATCAGAACCTAGCACGGTTTCAAATAAACCATTGAATTCTCTACCCTTGCTGAATGTTAGTGGTTGCTTACTTCCAAACTTGTAATGCTCAAAGTAACTGTGATTGGTTCCCATAACTCGGAAGCCTTTATGCGAGTCGCCAAGCGAGATTGGAATAGCCCAATCGACTGAACGATGATTGGCAAACTCTTGGTAGCTTTTCCAATCGATGTTGTTGGTCGCATTACCAATACGAAAGACAGAATAGAGCAATAGGTTCACTTGCCCAGAACGTCCACCAATAATGAGGTCAGTGCCTGAAATTGTATTGGCGAAGCTATCCTTAGCTTGAGTTCGGATACGCTCGACGCCCAAGAGGAGTACCACTGAAATCGCAACGGTCATGATGGTTAGAATTGCCGTCGCTTTGCGGTTCATCAAGCTTTTCCAGGCGAGCTTTACAACAGCACTCATGATATGGCTCCTAGGCTAGATACTTGATTAATGTCGGGTAGATTAAGCGTGCGATCGAATAAGGGTTCGAGTGTTGGGTCGTGGCTAACGAATACCAGTGTGGCATTGGCTTGATTCGCTTGCTCCATAAGGAGCTCAATAAATGCTTTACGATTGTCATAGTCTAAAGCTGAGGTTGGTTCGTCAGCGATCACTAACTCTGGATGTCCTATCAGAGCTCGAGCCGCAGCCACACGTTGTTGTTGACCAATACTCAATTCAGAGACAGGGCGTGTATGAAGCTCGTTTGGCAAGTGTAGTCGTTCTAGTAGGGCCTGAGCCTGTTCATTTAATGTTTGAGATGAGGCACCTAAATGGGCACGGTCACGTCGTATTTTACTGAACTGACATGGCAATAATACGTTTTCAAGTACGTTAAGGTACGGCAATAAATTGAACTGTTGAAAGATGTAGCCAATATGATTGGCGCGAAAGCGGTCTCTCTGACTGGCACTTAAACTAGCAAGATCAGTATCGAGTACAGATAGAGAGCCTGAAGTTAATGTGTTAATCCCCGTCAACAAAGCGAGCAAGGTCGATTTACCGCAGCCACTTGGACCTTTGATAAACACATGCTCGCCTTGTGTAATGTGTAATTTGGGGATGTGGATGGTTGCGTTGGTTGAACCGGGCCAGAAAAATTGGGCATCCTCTAGCTCGACAACATTTGGTGTGGTTTCAGTCATATTAAATCACCAAAGCTGTGGCGTGTAAGTGGGTACTTACACGCCACTCGTGTTATTTGATTACGATTTGGGTGTTATCTTTGCTTAATTTAATTGCTGATTGCATGGTATCAGTGAATATATTGACGCTGATGGACTCTGTAGTTGGGAATTGGTTAAACCAATCGGTTTGGATTTGGCTAAGTTGATTAACTTGTTCGCAATTGAAGCGATATTGCACCGAAAATTCACCGTGACCGCCATGATCGTGCGCCTCATCATGATCGTCATGGTGGTCATGTTTATCATGATGTTCATTATGATCATGGTGTTCGTGCCCTTCATGATCGTGATGTGCATGGTCATCATGGTCGTGCTCACTATGATCATGTTCCTCATGAGTTTCGCTTAGGTTGTGGCTCACGTAAGCTTCTTCAACATTACAATCAGCTTGTGAGTTAATAGCGAACAATGCGTTGCTGTCTTCGAGTGCAGCGACGGCTTGTTTAAGCGCTTGCTCTTGTTGCGCGTTTTCTGGAGCATGTTCGAAACCCACAACATCAGCTCCAGGAGCTGTAATCTCTACTAACAGATCTTTGCCATCTTGGGCGATATTAAACTCGACGTGACCATGCACATGAGCACCATGCTGGCGGTATTCGTTTGCATTCGCTGCTGTCGATAAAGTGAGGCCAATAGCAAGGGCTAAAACGTGTTTTGATGACATTGTATTTTTCCTAATTTTACTGGCATTAACCAAAGGCGGTATTGCTCAGATTCGAGTTTCACTAAGTTATTGTTCCCTGACACACTAGGTGCGGAAATGAACTCAATAATTTTGAGTGTGGAATAGTTTGGAAATTAAGCAAAATAAGGAGGGGCACGAGCAGCGCCAAGAACTTCTTCGCCGTACACGAGATGCAAAAAAACATGATGATGCTGGGCGCGCGTAAAAGTCGGTGTAGAGAGGGTAGGTTGTACCTTTGCTATACCGTGCTGAACACCAGAAAATAATTGGCAATGATGATGGGTATGATGGTCGGGCGTCAGATCGACTTGATGAAGTACAACCGCAAAGTTCCAAGCGATCAGCAACGCAACACTGAAAAATAAAGCAGTGCGATACCAATATCTTAGTATTTTTTGCTGGTGGTGGTACATCTGAGCTCCTCTTACCGACTGTTATAATATAACACCCATAATGAATAAAAGTTCACTCTTTTGTTGGCTAGCAGAAAAATTTAACTCAACACATACGTGCCGAAAAATATTGGTAATACTCTCTGATGGAAGTGTCGCACTTATAAAGAGCAGAGTTGTCACTGCCCATGCTTCTAATCAAATTCATATAGCTCCTTACAACAAGAACAAGGAGCCATTCAATGAAGCTAGATGTTCTGTTTAATAAGCTCAATAACTTTTGTTATCTCATCTTGCTCAAGTGCGCCCTCTTTGACGAACAGAACTTTGCCCGTTTTGTCTTGAACAATAATGGCCGAGCTTTCTTCTTTCAGGTCCCAAGTATTAGCAACTACGCCATTTTCATCAAGAACCATGGATGACCAAGGAAACTCTTTTTTGCTGTCTTGAGCTGAAGACTTCACGAACGAGCCAGTCCCCCAAATTGCATCATCTTGGTTGATGATAGTCGTCGTCTGGTAGCTTTCTTGTGGAAAATTTTCCGCTGTTATTGCTGACATTAAAGGGGCATTCATTTCTTTTGAACTGCTACGGCCTGCGATGGCTTGAATAACACGAACTTTGCCTTGCATATGTTGAGTTGCCCAGGGTTGGTATGCAACGCCTTCGCCTTGTAAAACAATCTCGCCGTAAGCGGCAACATTGACAGGAGGAACGCTTTTACCCACTGACAAGTTGTGTGCAAAGGTCAAGCTTGGCGTTAAGGCCAATAGCAGAGGTAGGAGAGTCTTAGTTTTCATATTGTTATATTCCGTACGAGGTTTGGAAGCTTCCAGTATATATCCAGATCTTAGAAATTTGTAGGACCGTTTATAACATTTATTTAACGTATGGAGTGGTGTAATCTTGCGTTATATTTAGAATTTGCTAAAATGAGTTCCGTCGCAAATTGCGCATTAAGATTGCAGAGGAAAAATAAGCAATCCGTGTTTTCTCAAAGGAATTGAGGTGAGTTATGCTACGTGAGTTTGCTGTATATCGACCATTACAAGTGGCCCGTTTTGTTAAAACGTTGTTCAAAGGTCAGTTTTTTATTGTTGGGGTTGGCTGTTTTCAGTTCGACAATGGCAAAGTGTTACTACCTGACGTCAACGATCATAAAAGGCTCACCATCTTTAAAGAAGTCAACCAAGTGATAGCATCATTATCGGCTTAGTTAGCTTGATACCCACTTAGATTTAGAAAAGAGCGACCATATCGGTCGCTCTTTTTGTTGCTGGTTAGGTTTATCCTTGGAGGCTTGGTGGGAAGCAAACTCCCGTTCCTCCGATGCCACAGTAACCATCAGGGTTTTTCGCCAAATATTGCTGGTGGTAGGTTTCCGCAAAGTAATAAGGACCTGCTGGTTGTATTTCGGTGGTGATGTTCGCGCGCTGCTCTTCTTGCAGTGCTTGCTGATACAAGAGTTTCGATTTCTCTGCGCTCTCGAGTTGCTCCGTCGAATAAGTGTAAATTGCAGAACGATATTGAGTACCTAAGTCGTTACCTTGACGCATTCCCTGAGTTGGGTCGTGTTTTTCCCAAAAAACAGCCAGTAGCTTTTCTAATGAGATGACGCGTTCATCGAAAACGACTCGTACGACTTCTGTATGACCCGTTTTACCCGTACAGACTTCTTCATAGGTGGGATTGGGTGTGTACCCCCCAGCGTAACCGACCGAAGTAGATACAACGCCGTCGAGTTGCCAAAATACGCGCTCAGCGCCCCAAAAACAGCCCATTCCGAGCAAAATCTGCTGTTGGTGTGACGCCAGAGGCGCCTTTAGGTTAGATTTATTTACAAAATGATGATCGTCAATCTGCATTGGTTGATCTCTACCTGGCAAGGCATCTTCTATACTGATCAATGTTTGTTTGTTGAGCATGGTATTTGTCCTTCAATACGTGTCTTAAATTTGCGAACTTTTTCATTTCGTCTGTATCTGATGCTGTGATGACATAGACCGCGTTAAACCTATTAATATTACAGACTTAGAACCTAATTGGCGTTATCATTATTTACGTTTACTTAACCTCATTCAGCCATAAAAGCATGATAAAAAAAGCTCTCCCCACCATTGTTGGCCTGTTAGCCTTTTCTCATGGTGCCTATGCCGATGTTTCTTTGACTTTGAAAGGCATTGATGGCGCTTTAGAAGAGAATGTCAGTGCGTATCTATCATCTATTCCAGAGAAGGATTACTCCACTTCTCTGCGTTTTCAAGCGAGATTAGATCAAAGTATCACTGAAGCGCTTAACGCGCTTGGGTATTATCATGCAAAAATTTCATACTCTATTCCTGAAGCGAATGATGAGTTAATTGTGCTCATCAAGCCGGGCTTGCCAGTGAAAGTGAAAGTCATGGATGTGGTCATCACTGGAGAGGCCAAGGACGATGAAGAATTTGCAAAACTTATTGAGCGCTCTCCGCTCAAAGTTGGTCAAGTTTTGAATCAAGGCCAATACGACACCCTTAAGTCAGGCATTCGTAACTTGGCGCTTCAGCGTGGTTACTTCAATGGTGAGTTTACGCTAAGTCGATTAGAGGTTATCCCTGATCTGAACGAAGCTAATGTCCGTTTGCACTACAGCAGTGGAATACGTTTCAATTTTGGCGACGTTTCTTTTATTGGCAACCACATCTGGGAAGACCGTGTCGCATCACTACAACCTTTTAAAGAAGGGGACCCATACAACGTTTCGAAGCTGGGCGAGTTTAACCAGAAGCTATCAAATACGGAGTGGTTTTCCTCAGTTTTTGTTGAGCCTGAATTGGATAGGCTTGATGATGGCCGAGACTTGCCAATTAAAGTGTCTTTATCTCCTGCTTCGAAGAATCAGATCGAGACGGGTATTGGTTACTCAACGGATGTCGGCGTTCGAGGAACGTTGAAGTGGAAGAAACCTTGGGTGAGCTCCCGAGGACACAGTTTCAACACTGCTTTATCCCTATCTAAGCCAGAGCAAACCGTGACTGCTTCTTACAAAATTCCTTTAGAAGATGTCGCTAACGATTATTATCAAGTTCAATATGGGCTTAAAAACCTAGACAACCGTGACACACAGAGTATCGAGTCTAACCTTGCAGTGGAACGTCATTGGTTAGCAGACGGTGGTTGGCATAATACCGTTTATGTTCGTCATTTGTACGAGAGCTTTACGCAAGGTTTACAAGATGATGAATTCAACTTCGTACTTCCAGGTGCGACATTTTCTCGGACTAGGGTTCGAGGGGGCAATATGCCAATGTGGGGAGACAAGCAAAGCATCACTATTGAGTATGGTGATACCGCTATGCTTTCTGAAACTAGAGTGCTCCGCTTAATTGGCTCGACTTCTTGGATTCGTGGTATTGGAGAGAATCATCGTGGTTTGTTCCGCTTAGAAGGTGGTGCGAATATTACCGATGAACTTGAAAAACTATCACCGTCGCTGCGTTTCTTCGCTGGTGGTGACAATAATATTCGTGGTTACGGCTATGAATCTATTTCACCTGTGGATGAGAGTGGTGCTTTGACGGGTGGTAAATACATTGTTAGCAGTACATTAGAATACCAATATCGTGTTTATGGAAACTGGTGGGCTGCAACGTTTTACGATATTGGTGATGCGTTTAATGAAACACCAGATTGGAAATCAGGCGCAGGTGTTGGTATCCGCTGGGCGTCTCCGGTGGGCCCTGTTAGTTTTGATTTTGCATGGGGGTTGGATGCAAAACCAGAACGAGAGTTTCGTATCCACTTCTCATTGGGGCCTGAGCTATGATCAAAATGATGTTTAAGTGGACCAAATGGCTGTCGCTCAGTTTGATTGGTCTATTGCTGTTGCTCATCATTATTGTCGCGACAGTTTTGTTTACCCACCCAGGCCTCAAATTTGCCTTGTGGGGAGCTGAAAAAGCATTACCACAATTGCAGATTGAAAAAGTGCAGGGTTCATTGTTTCCTCGCTTCGAACTGCATAACGTCAGTTTTGTCGATGAGTCTTTGAATATCGACGCCAAAGTCGAGCGTTTAGCTTTGGCAGTGAACTTCCGCTGTTTCTTTGACCCTAAGGTCTGTGTCGATGAGTTAAGACTGCAGGGGCTTGACTTTAAGATGCCAGAGCTACCGCCAGCAAGCGAGGAGCAAGAGGAAACACCACCACTGCGTTCTATCAGTACGCCAGTGCCAATTTTTGTTAATAAAGTCAGCTTTAATGACATCAATGTCAATGTGCTGGGCAATCAAATTGATTGGCAAATGTTCTCGACCGCTTTGTCGATGCAAGGCGATCGTTTGGTGATCGCACCAACAGCATTGAAAGACATTAATGTTGCGCTCGCACCAAGTGAAGCGGCCCCAGAAGCGGTTGTTGAAGAGCCGAAAGAAGCCGATGCTACGCCGCAAGATATTGTGTTACCCGAAGTATGGATTCCACTGACGGTGGAAGCGCGCCGTCTTGATATTCACAATTTCAAACTGGCGGGAGAAACGCCAGTGATCGTCAATCATCTTGGTTTGGTTGCAAGAGCAGGCGGTGAACGTGTTGATGTCAAAACGTTAGAGCTCGACATGCCAGAAGTGGAAGGCAAGTTGAGCACACAAGTGACGCTTTCTTCTGATTACCCTATCAAAGCGCAATTGGACGCGTTAGTAAAGCAAGCAGATGCGAAGGGACAAAAACTGTCGCTTTCGGTCTCGGGTTCGGTTGGTGATTTGTCACTAAATGCTACGCTTTCTGAGCTTGTACAAGCGGAGATCAAAGGTGATATTCAACCGCTTAAAACGCAGTTACCGTTTGATGTCGCGATTAAAAATGTACAGGCGCAATGGCCGCTATTTGGACAAAGCGATTACCAGGTTTCTGTACCAAGCTTGGCGGCAAAAGGCTCACTTGATGGCTACGAAGTCGCATTAGAAACCAAAGCTTCGGGCAAAGATATTCCCGCCGTTGATGTCGCACTAAACGGCAAAGGTACGTTAGAGCAAATTGACCTCGAAAGCCTTGTAGTGAAAACCTTAGGGGGCGAACTCTCTGGGAAAGTCATGGCCAATTGGGCCGCGCCAATCAACTGGCAAGCTGACTTAAACCTGAAGAACATTCAACCAGGATTGCAGTGGAAAGAAGCCGAAGGGGATATCAGCGGTAATCTTTCGACTTCGGGGTCGTTAACAGAACAAGGCGGTTGGCAAGTCAGTTTGCCTAAGTTAGACATTGACGGCATTTTGCGAGGTTATCCGCTGAATGTTGAAGGGCAACTTGAAGCGTCAGATAAGAACGGCAAAGGCGAAGACATCCAACTTACCACTCAGGGTTTAGCGCTTTCTCATGGCCCGAACCAACTGAGTGCAAAGGGTAAGATCGATAAGCAAATTCTGATGGATGTTGAGGTTAACTTCCCTGATTTTGCAAAAAGTGTTCCCGATCTTGCAGGTAAAATGCAAGGTAAAGTAGCACTACGTGGTAGCTTGAAAGAACCAGACATCAATCTTGATCTCGCTTTAAATCAGATAAACTGGCAGCAACAGGCGAACGTAGAAACGATCACCTTAAAGGGCGATGTGAAGCCTCTGCCAGCACCAAAAGCGAATATAAGCCTTATTGCGAACAACATTACCTATGACGACATAAAAGTTGATAGTGCTGACCTTGAAGTCTCTGGGGATGAAAAACTGCATCAACTTACGCTCGATGTAGTGTCTGACCTGGTGTCGACCAGTTTAGAAATTGAAGGGACATTCCAGCAGAAACCAGAAATGATTTGGGATGGGGCGCTGCGCCGCTTGACGCTGAGCTCGCAACAAGGCCCGTGGGCGTTGCAAAAATCGACCGCGGTGAAGGTCAATATCGACAAACAGATCGCGAACGTTCAAGCGCATTGTTGGTTGCAAGCGGAGTCGAGCGTATGTCTAACCGAAGACATTAGTGTCGGTAAGAGTGGCCAGGCGAAGTTAGCCATCAATGATTTTGATTTTGACCAAATCAAACAATTCCTGCCGCCAGAAACCAAGCTGCAAGGCTCGGTTAATGCACAGGCTTTTGCTAAATGGGCACCAGAGAAAAAGCCTGAAGTAACCTTAAGTGTCAATATGCCAAAAGGCCAAGTTGAACAAGCGCTTGAACAGCCAATTAAAGTCGGTTGGGAAAGCTTCAACTTTAAAGCAGCATTAGCGAAAGACAAGCTTGATGCCGAGTGGCTATTTGATGTGAAAGATAACGGCGACTTGTCTGGTAAGGTTTCTTTACTGAATGTCTCGACTGAAAAGCCCACTATTGATGGTAAGGTTTCACTCTCTACGTTCCACTTGGATTTCTTGGCACCGTTGATTGGTGAGTACAGCTTGTTTAAAGCAAACATGAATACTGACCTAGCGATATCAGGTGACGTCATGCATCCGAAGGTGAACGGTCAGTTCTTGATTGACCAGATGAAGCTACAGGGTGAAGTCACACCGATAGATATAAACTCAGGGCAGGTCGTCATCAACTTTAAAGGCCATCAAGCGGACTTGGATGCCGGAATTTTAACCCCGGATGGTGAGTTGAACGTTACCGGTGATGCCGACTGGCAGGACTTACAGAACTGGCGCACTAAAGCGCGTGTATTTGCTAAAGAGCTCAATGTTGATTTGCCTCCAATGGTAAAAATCAAAGTGGAGCCTGACATGACAATAGATGTGACCCCTCAGCTTGCGAAAATTGAGGGTGATATTAATTTGCCATGGGGCAGAATTGTCGTCGAAGAGCTTCCACCAAGTGCGGTAGGTGTATCGAGTGATACCGTTATTCTCGATAAAAACTTGCAGCCAGTGGACGATGTGGCTGCGATGCCGTTTGATGTGGAAACGAACATCAACATTAAAATTGGTGATGACTTCCAACTTGCCGCTTTTGGTTTAAAAGGTGGGTTGAAAGGGAACCTAAACGTGACACAAAAAGACAAAGGTCCTTTCATCGTTGGTGAAGTGAATGTTGTCGACGGTTCTTATCGTTCGTTTGGTCAGGACTTATTGATTAAAGAAGGTAAGATTCTGATGAATGGTCCACCAGATCAACCTTACTTGTCTATCAAAGCGATTCGTAATCCAGACAATACCCAAGATGATGTCATTGCAGGGGTACAAGTGTCGGGCCCAGCATCTGATCCGAGTATAGAAATTTTCTCAGAGCCCGCGATGAACCAAGCCAATGCACTTTCTTATCTACTTCGTGGTCAAGATATTGATGGTGAAGCCGGTGGTAATGCAATGACGACTACCTTAATTGGTTTAAGCTTGGCGAAGAGTGGTCGTGTGGTTGGTGAAATCGGTGAAGCCTTTGGCGTACAGGATTTACAGCTGGACACTGCTGGGTCGGGCGATGATTCGCAAGTGACGGTGAGTGGTTATATTCTGCCAGGTTTGCAGGTGAAATATGGTGTCGGCATCTTTAACTCCCTAGGTGAGTTCACTGTGCGTTACCGATTGATGCAAGACTTGTATTTAGAAGCAGTATCTGGTGTAGATAGCGCCGTTGACCTACTCTATCAGTTTGAGTTCGATTAAAGTGCTTTAACCTAAGCATACACAGTCATGACTAAGGAGTGGTTATGCAGCATTTGATTTTTGTCTACGGCACGTTACGCAAGGGAGAGTACAACCATCAGTATTTGCGCTCGGCGCAGTTTCTTGGTTTACATGAAACGGATGCTCAATTTGCAATGTATGACTTAGGCCCTTATCCAGCGTTGTCTGTTGGGCAACGCTCGATTCAAGGTGAGGTGTACCTGATTGACAGTGAAACCTTATCTGAGCTAGATAGGTTAGAAGATGTGCCAGTGGAATATCGCCGAGAGAGCATCGTCACGCCGTTTGGCCAAGCTTGGATCTACTTATATCAAGATACTGAGCAATTAACCGAAGAAATCGCTTCCGGAGATTGGTGTCAAAAGGTGTGAGCTATACTGACATTATCAATAGCAACGAGCTAAACACTAAGGAGTCACGATGAAAGCATTCGTAATTGGAGTAATGGCGTTGCTTCTTGCTGCATGCGCACAAACAACACTACCGACTTCGAATAATGTGACCGATTGGCAAGTGTTTGGTAAGCAGTCAGCTTTAGATGGATTACGGGAGTTATCTGAGGAGCGAATTGCGAAGCTGGATGATGTTAACCATGCGACGCCAGAACTGATAATGGCTTATCAAGCGGGTTACCAGCAAGGTAAACAAGAGTATTGCGAGCAAAGTGCTTATATGCTCGGTGTTATCGGGCGGCCGTATTTTGGCATTTGTGATGATGTTGACCCCTTCTTTCAACATGACTACGACGCTGGACGAATGTCTTCAGCAGGCGCACCTATCTAGTTGACACAGGTAAGATGAAAGCAAAAGAGCTGCCCTAGAGCAGCTCTTTTTAATTTTGTATCAGCAGTGATGCTTATTTTTTCTGAGCTCGCTCGTAAGATTCTAGGATCTCAGCTTTAGCGGCAGCAACATCTGCCCAACCATCCACTTTCACCCATTTGCCTGCTTCAAGCTCTTTGTAACGCTCAAAGAATTGCGTGATCTGCGCTTTCAGTAGTTCTGGGATATCGTCCACATCTTGGATGTGCTCGTACTCTTTCGAGATTTTTGAGTGGGGAACCGCAAACACTTTTGCATCTTCACCCGATTCATCTGTCATCTTCAAAACGCCAACAGGACGGCAGCGAATGACTGAACCTGGCATGAGTGGGTATGGTGTTGGTACCAATACGTCGACTGGGTCGCCATCAAGAGACAGGGTATTGTTCACGTAGCCATAGTTGCATGGGTAGAACATTGGTGCAGACATGAAACGGTCGACAAATACAGCACCAGAGTCTTTATCTACTTCGTACTTGATTGGATCTGCATTTGCAGGAATTTCGATAACGACATAGATATCTTCAGGCAGCGACTTGCCTGCTGGTACATGGTTTAAGCTCATTAGAATATTCCTTTTCATTAACGATGAGTCACACAAAAGCGGCTTCATCTGATGATAAATTCGCGTTTCACTTTAGCGACAAAAACGCGGCAGGTAAACACCTGCCGCGTTGGACAAAGGTCTGAAATTATTCTTCGTCGCGGTGCAGTTCAAGGAACTCTTCAACTTTGCGAACCATGTTCTTCGAACCCACAAAGAAAGGTACACGCTGGTGCAACTCAGTAGGCTTGATGTCCATAATGCGATTCACACCGTCCGATGCAATGCCGCCAGCTTGCTCAATGAGGAATGCCATAGGGTTACATTCGTAAAGCAGGCGTAGCTTGCCTTGCGGGTGGCTTTGTGTGCTTGGGTAAAGGTAGATACCGCCTTTCAGTAGGTTGCGGTGGAAATCAGCAACCAGCGAGCCAATGTAGCGAGAAGTGTATGGGCGACCGTCTTCTGGCACGTTTTCTTGGCAGTACTTGATGTACTTCTTCACCCCTTGAGGGAAACGAATGTAATTACCTTCGTTGATGGAGTAGATCTTACCATCATCAGGAATCATCATGTTTTCATGAGAAAGACAGAAGCTGCCGATAGATGGGTCGTAAGTAAAGCCGTTTACACCGTTACCAGTTGTGTATACCAACATGGTGGAGGAGCCGTAAATTACGTAGCCCGCAGCCACTTGTTTGTGACCAGGTTGTAGGAAGTCTTCTTCAGTTGGTGGAGTACCGATTGGAGAAACACGACGGTAAATCGAGAAGATAGTACCAACAGAGACGTTCACATCGATGTTAGAAGAACCATCAAGTGGGTCCATCAGTACTACATATTTGGCGTTTTGGTTGAGTTCTTTATTGAACGCAACTGCTTCGTCTTCTTCTTCACTGGCAACGCCACACACTTGATCACGAGCTTCAAGCGCGGCTTTGAACTTATCGTTCGCGTAAACATCGAGCTTTTGCTGATCTTCACCTTGGACATTTTCCGTGCCTACAGCACCAGTGATATCACCGAGACCCGCTGCGTTGATTTCGCGGTTAACGATTTTTGCAGCTAAACGAATGGAGGCTAAAAGGGATGATAGATCACCGCTAGCGTGGGGGAAATCCGCTTGTTTTTCGACAATGAACTCGCCTAGGGTGCGCAGTCCTGACATGGTTAATCCTTACATTTTCATTTCATTGGGGGTAGTGCGCAAGTGAGCATCTCTTTATGGATGTTAAACGATTGCGCTGGATGTAAGTTTAAGTCGCAGATCTTTTTAATGGTAATGAAGTAACTGTTTGAGATCTCAATTTATTTGTAGACTTATTTGAGGGATTCATCAGTAAGCAAGAGGTTGTACAGTCTGTGTTCAACCTTGTCATATTTGTGAAAGGGACTGCAAGAAGAAGGCTAAAGTCACTCGCTTTTCAGGCGGTAATCGCGATAATGAAAGCATTAAAAAACGCATTACAAGGTTTAGTTTATGCACATTCATATCTTGGGTATCTGTGGCACATTTATGGGCGGCGCAGCGATTCTAGCGCGCCAATTAGGACATAAAGTCACTGGTTCTGATGCCAACGTTTATCCGCCAATGAGCACACTGCTTGAGTCTCAAGGTATTGAAATTATTGAAGGCTTTGACCCGTCTCAACTCGACCCTCAACCAGATCTTGTGGTGATTGGTAATGCGATGAGCCGTGGTAACCCTTGTGTCGAGCATGTGCTCAACACTAACATGCGTTACACCTCTGGCCCGCAGTGGCTCAACGAGTTTTTGCTGCATGATCGTTGGGTATTGGCGGTATCGGGTACACATGGGAAAACGACCACGTCGAGCATGCTTGCTTGGATACTTGAAGATTGTGGTTATCAACCGGGTTTCTTAGTCGGTGGGGTACTCGGTAACTTCGGAGTGTCTGCTCGTTTGGGTGAAAGTATGTTTTTTGTCGTTGAAGCGGACGAATATGACAGTGCTTTTTTCGATAAGCGTTCTAAGTTTGTGCATTACCATCCTCGCACTTTAATCATGAACAATCTTGAGTTTGATCATGCTGACATCTTCGATGATCTAGAAGCGATCAAGCGCCAATTCCATCATTTAGTGCGAACTGTACCGGGCAATGGGTTGATCTTAGCGCCGAGGCAGGATCAAGCGTTAGCGGATGTATTAGAGCGTGGCTGCTGGACTGAAAAACAGTTCTCAGGTGAGGATGGTGACTGGCAAGCGCACAAATTAGTGCTTGATGGCTCAAAATTTGACGTTGCGTTGCAAGGCGAGAAGGTTGGTACCGTCGAATGGAATTTGGTGGGTGACCACAATGTGGATAATGCGCTGATGGCAATCGCTGCTGCACGACATGTTGGAGTCACTCCGGATCTTGCTTGCCAGGCATTAGGGCGTTTCATCAATACCAAGCGCCGTTTAGAGCTGAAAGGTGAAGAACAAGGTGTGACGGTTTACGATGATTTTGCGCATCACCCAACGGCAATTGAACTTACTGTCGGTGGTTTGCGTAACAAGGTAGGTGAAAAACGCATCCTTGCTGTGTTAGAGCCGCGTTCTGCCACCATGAAGCGTGGCGTACACAAAAACACACTTGCAGAGTCACTACACAGTGCAGATGAAGTCTTCTTGTTCCAGCCAGATAATATCGAGTGGTCTGTGCAAGACATTGCCGACCAATGCACACAGCCAGCGTTTGTCGATGCGGATATAGATAACTTTGTAGCCAAGATCGTCGAACGTGCGCGACTAGGTGACCAAATTCTAGTCATGAGCAACGGTGGCTTTGGTGGTATTCACGGAAAACTTCTTGAGCAGTTAAAACAAAAAGCCTGATTGATATGCAAAACAAAACACAACCCTCTCATAAAAAAGCCATCACGTTGGCATTAACGGGTGCTTCTGGTGCTCCCTACGGCCTTCGTCTTTTAGAATGCTTGGTTGCGGCGGATTATCATGTCTACGTTCTGATTTCTTCGGCGGCTCGTGTTGTGATGGCAACCGAGCATAATCTTAAGTTGCCAAGTGGCCCAGAAGCGGCGCAGCAAGCATTGGTAGAGCACCTGAACTGCAATCCAAATAACATCACCGTTTGCGGTAAAGACGATTGGTTCTCGCCGGTTGCGTCTGGTTCTGCTGCACCTAAGCAAATGGTGGTTTGCCCATGCTCTGCGGGAAGCGTTGCGGCCATAGCACACGGTATGTCGGACAACTTGATCGAACGGGCCGCTGATGTAGTAATGAAAGAGCGCGGGCAGCTGTTGCTCGTGGTTCGCGAAACGCCATTTTCAACGCTACATCTGGAGAACATGCACAAGCTATCGCAAATGGGCGTCACCATCATGCCAGCGGCTCCGGGTTTCTACCATCAGCCAAAGAGCATTGAAGACTTAGTGGATTTTATGGTGGCGAGAATTCTCGACCACTTAGGTATTGAGCAAGGTTTAGTGCCTCGTTGGGGTTATGACCAGCGTTCGTGAGCTGATTGTGTAACCACTCAAATACCTTTACAATCCATCCAACTCATCGGGGAGCAAACCCATTTAGCATTGAGTCAATCAATGCATTGGGGCGCTGAGACCTAAGTGTTTAACTAGGGACCCGTATTACCTGAACCAGATAATGCTGGCGTAGGAATTGAGTCTGGATATTGGAAGTCCTTAATAGCCGCCTCAAACCCTGTGCCGCTCAACTTATTTCTCTGAAATACTCATGGAGAGCGAGCAGTGAAACCCACTCTAAATCTGATTGCCCTAGCTGCAATTACTTCAACTTCAGCGTTTGCTGCTGAAAACCCATTAACTATTTATACCTACGATTCTTTTGCCGCAGATTGGGGGCCGGGTCCTAAAATCGAGCAAGCTTTTGAAGCAAAATGTGGCTGTGACGTTAACTTCGTAGCGTTGGACGATGGTGTGTCGATTCTGAATCGTCTTCGTCTTGAAGGCGGTAATAGCAAAGCGGACATCGTATTAGGTTTGGATAACAATCTGATGGCAGAAGCGAAGAAAACCGGTCTGCTTGCCGAGCACAATGTAGATACGTCCAATACAGTGTTACCAAACGGTTGGAGTGACACGACGTTTGTACCGTACGATTACGGCTACTTCGCGTTTGTGTACAACAAAGAGAAACTGGCTAATCCGCCGAAAAGCATGAAAGAGCTGGTGGAAACGCGCGACGATCTGAAAGTGATTTACCAAGATCCGCGGACTTCAACGCCGGGCCAAGGCTTAATGCTATGGATGAAATCTATTTATGGCGACGATGTGACGCAAGCGTGGCAGAAGCTAGCGAGCAAAACCGTAACGGTCACGAAAGGTTGGTCTGAGGCGTATTCTATGTTCCTCAATGGTGAGTCCGATTTAGTGCTTTCTTACACCACTTCACCTGCGTACCACTTAATTGCGGAAAACGATTCGAAGTTTGCTACGGCGAATTTTGCTGAAGGCCACTACATGCAAGTTGAAGTAGCCGCCAAAGTGAAAGGGGCAAAAAACTCAGAACTTGCTGATCAATTTATGAGTTTCATTTTAAGTGATGAGTTCCAATCGGCGATGCCAACGGGTAACTGGATGTACCCAGTCACTGACGTTGAGTTACCTAAAGGTTTTGAAACTTTGAGTGTTCCAAGCAAGTCGTTGAGCTTTAGTGCTGATGAAGTGGCAAAAATGCGTAAGTCTTGGATTCGCGAATGGCAAAGCGCATTGACGTTTTAGCTGACGTTTCCATCCTCATCTGAATGAGATAGGTTTTACCTTTGAATTCTGTTCCAAAAATAGGTTTAGGGGTCGCGATGATCATCGCGACCTTTGTTATTTCTGCCCTAGGTGCTTTGATTGTTCAAGCCCCTTCACTTGATGTGTCTGTGGTATGGGGCGACCCGTACTATCAACATGTCACCAAGTTCAGTTTCTACCAAGCGTTTCTTTCCACATTGCTCAGTGTTGGCTTTGCCATTCCAGTAGCGCACGCACTTTCGCGTCGCCAATTTATTGGTAAATCATTACTGCTTAAGCTGTTTGCATCGACACTGGTTTTACCGGTTTTGGTTGGTGTTTTTGGGTTGTTAGCGATTTATGGCAACAGTGGTTTGTTGGCGCAGTGGTTGCAAAGTTTCGATACTAAACTGCCATTCTCTATTTACGGTTTGAACGGTATTTTACTCGCCCATGTGTTCTTTAATTTACCTTACGCGGCGCGATTGCTTCTGCAAGCCTTGGAGTCTATTCCTGCCGAGCAGCATAAGCTTTGCGCGCATCTTGGGATGAGCCATTGGGATAAGTTTCGCTGGGTAGAATGGCCGCGTTTAAGGCAGCAGCTTCCCCACGTTTGTGGGTTGGTGTTTATGTTGTGCTTTACCAGTTTTGCCACTGTAATGGCGTTGGGGGGCGGGCCAAAATCCACCACCATTGAATTGGCCATTTACCAAGCGATTAAGTTTGATTTTGATTTACAAGCTGGGGCGTTATTGGCGCTGTGGCAGATGCTGTTATGTGGACTGCTTGCTATTGGTGTGCAGAAGTTAACAAAGCCTGTTGCTATCAGTGCTGGCAGCACATCGGTACAGCAATTTTTAACGAAGGATCATGGGTGGTCAAAAGCTTGGGATAGCTTTTGGATCATAGGTGCCTTTTTACTGGTAATACCGCCGTTATTGATGGTGTTACTGAGTGGCATCAACCAACAAGTTTGGACAGTATTAACCGATGAGCGTTTTTGGTTTGCGCTATTGAACTCCCTCAAAGTCGCCTGTGTCGCTAGCGCGCTTGCGGTCGCTGCAGGGGTGTCCATACTATTGACCAGTCGCCGTTGGCGGTTGCAGTACAAAAACACGCGAGCCGATCAGATAGAGTTAATCGGCACCATTATTTTGGTGACTCCAGGTCTGGTGATTAGCACCGGTTTATTCTTACTACTGCGCGCATTTACCGATGTTTTTAGCTTGGCATTTTTTGTCGTGATTTTGGTGAACGGTTTGATGGCTTTGCCTTACGTGATCAAAACGCTAGCGCAGCCAATGCTGCACATTGAACAACAGTATCAGTATGTATGTGCCAGCTTAGGCATGCGTGGCTGGCAACGGTTTAAAGTGGTGGAGTGGCAGGCGCTACGCAAGCCGTTTGCACATGCGTTTGCGATCAGCTTTATGTTTGCAATAGGGGATTTAAGTGCCATCGCACTGTTTGGTGGACAAGAGTTTCGTACCTTACCTCTGTATTTGTTCCAGTTGCTTGGCAGTTATCAGATGGACGCAGCTGCGGTGGTATCGGTGACCCTATTGTTGTTGAGTGTGGGCTGTTTTGCCTTGATTGAGAAAGTATTGAAAACGAAGGAGAGAGCGTAATGTTAGTGTTGGATGATGTGCAGTACACCTACCAACGTGAACTGTTTCGTTTTGACTTAACGATTGAGCAAGGACAGATTGTATCGCTGATGGGACCAAGTGGGGCAGGGAAGTCAACCTTGCTGGCGTTGGTGGCAGGATTCATCCATCCTGACCGTGGTGATATTTGTGTTGATGGTGAGTCCATTGTGCGTAAAGAGCCTTATCTGCGTCCGTTCTCTATGTTGTTCCAAGAGCACAATTTGTTTGCTCACTTATCGGTGCGTGACAACATCGGTTTGGGCTTACACCCAGGGCTAAAGCTTACGGTGGACCAAAATCGTCAGATTGAACAAGCCGCGCAGCAAGTTGGTGTTGCAGAGTACCTCGACCGTTTGCCAGAGCATCTTTCTGGTGGCCAGCGTCAACGTGTTGCCTTAGCGCGTTGTTTTGTTCAGCCTCATCCCATGTGGCTATTGGATGAGCCGTTCTCGGCGCTTGATCCGGTGTTGCGTGAAGAGATGCTGAGCTTGGTAAAAAAACTCGCAGCAGAGCGGGGAATAACTGTATTGATGGTCACGCACCATTTAAACGATGCCAAAGCGATTGCCAGCCACTTTGTGTTTGTGGCAGATGGTAAAGTGGAAGCCGCGGGTGATATGTCTGCATTGAGTGAACAGCATGCTAGTGAGAAGCTTGCGGCATTTATCCGAGCAGCATGCTAGTGCCTGATAGTTGCTAGGTTATGCTTCTCCGCAACACAAACCATGCCTAGGGCCAAATTCAAATTGAGATCTTAAGCTCATGATATGGTCAATCATTGCTTGTACGCGCCGTGGGCGGTTTGCTCCAGGACGATAGACTAGATAAATAGGCATTGGTACCGTGTGCCATTGCGGCAACACTCTGACTAAGGTGCCACTTTCTAGCTCTTGCGTCATGTTTTGCACAGGTAAGTTAGCGATGCCTAGTCCTTTAAGTGCGCCTTTCAATATTGCTTCTACAGTTGTACTTGAGAAGTTACTGGTTATTGAAACATTGACGGTATTATCGTGTGAGATCAGCGTCCAAGGCCCTATTTCTGAAACATATTGATACCTCAAACAGTTGTGTTTTGTCAGGTCTTCTGGCGTTTCAGGTACGCCGAACTCAGCTAAATACTCAGGGCTAGCAGCCAGAACTCGAGTGGTATAGCCTAATTTTTTTGCGATCAATCGATCATCAACTATCTGACCGACTCGAATTGCCATATCAAAGCCGTGTGAAAAGAGATCAACAAAATCGTTCGATGCTTCTAACGCAATTTGTACTTTTGGCCATTGTTTTAAAAATGGCAAAAAGATGTGTTCCGCCATATACGCATCCAACGCTGGTGGCGCGGAAATACGCAGCCGGCCTTGGATCTGTTGTTCCATCTCCTGTACGTCATGGCCAATTGAGTGGAATTCCTCAACTAAGCTTGCAGCACGCTCTAAAACCATTTGGCCAGCTTCGGTGATCACTAACTTTCGGGTTGTGCGCTCTAGGAGTTTGGCTTCAAAGTGTTGTTCGAGTTTGGTTATGGCTTTACTAACAGTAGATTTTGGTAGGTTTAACTCCAGCGCGCACTTGGTTAAGCTCAGTAGTCGACAGCTTGTGACAAAGATAGAAAGCGTTCTAAAGTCAATTGTTTCTAAATTGCGAACAATCACTTTCAATTATCCATATTGTTTCAATATTAATCTGATTATAGTCTGGCACCTCATCCTTAGCCATCAAGTTATTGTCATTTGAGGTAAACACCATGTCCAACTCTGTAGACTTATTTTCTCCTATCGAACTCGGTCAATTAGCATTAGATAACCGTGCCATTATGGCGCCTTTAACGCGAGCTCGTGCTGGCGCAGACCATATTCCTAATGACCTTATGGTTGAATACTACGCTCAACGTGCGAGTGCCGGACTTATCATTGCTGAATGCACCATGGTGATGGAAGGTACGTCTGCTTTCATGGCAGAGCCGGGCATTTACAACGAAGAGCAAATCGCAGCTTGGAAAAAGGTAACGGATGCGGTTCATGAGAGAGGCGGTAAGATTGTACTGCAAATTTGGCATGCGGGACGAGCTTGTCATCCTGATCTGAATGAAGGAAAAACACCTGTAGCGGCGAGCGCATTGGCTATTCGTGATGAATTAGTCCATACCCCTTCGGGTAAGCAAGCATATACGGTACCACGAGCACTCGAAGTGGATGAGATAGCTTCCATTATTGCGGCGTTTAAACAAGGTGCAGAAAACGCCAAGAAAGCCGGCTTTGATGGGGTCGAGATACATGGCGCCAATGGTTATCTTATTGATAACTTCCTTCGTGACGGCTCAAATTTACGTACCGATGAATACGGTGGCTCGGTTGAAAATCGTGCTCGATTTTTACTTGAGATAGTGAAAGAAGTCGTTGAGGTATGGGGACCTGGAAGAGTCGGTCTGCGTACATCTCCGCTAAATGGATTTAATGACATGAAAGAGAGTGATCCGGTTGGTTTGGTGCGTTACTTAGCAGAGCAACTTAATTCTTTCGATCTTGCTTATTGGCACGTGATGCGTGCGGATCTGAAAGGCGTACAAAAAGCAGATGTTCTCAAGCCAGCACGCGAAAACTATCAAGGTCACTTAATGGCGAACGTGGGCTACAGTGCACAAGAAGCGGCAGCAGCAATTGCAGAAAACAAAGTTGATGTGGTCGCATTTGGCGTTCCCTTTATCGCAAACCCAGATTTAGTTGAGCGATTTAAGAAAAATGCACCTCTTAATGAGGCGAAACCAGAACACTTTTATTTGGGTGGAGCAGAAGGTTATACCGATTACCCAGTGATGGCATAACCCTTACTTGTTTCATATAAAAAGGACGCTAATGTTAGCGTCCTTTTTCGTTTCTGTATTTACTTAGCCTTGCGGTTTTACGACCATCACATTGATTGGAGAATATTCCACAACCTTACTCGCGACGGAGCCAAGCATTACTTTATTGATTTTAGAGCGCTTGTGACTTGGCATAATGATGAGATCAGCGCCTAAACGTTCTGCATAATCAAGAATGGTCGCGTAGGCCTTGCCTTCAGCAACATGCACTTGGTAAACCACATCTTCAGCAATATGCTCATTAGCGAAAGTTTTTAGTTGCTGCTTCACGTCTTGCTTCATTTTGGCTGCAGCATCTTTCGGAAAGTATGTGGCAACCATCGACATGTGAATACCAGGTAGTACCGTCAGAAGATGGATTTGAGCATTTGCTTGCTTTGCCTGCCAAACCGCTAGTTCAACTGCTCGGTCTGAAAAGCCTTGGTCATTTAGATCAACCGGAACAAGAATTTGTTTGTACATTCAATGTCTCTCATTAAGGCCCCTTTATCCTCGGGGCCAAATCGGTTATGCGCTCAATTGTTCCTTACGAGCACGACGTTTTTGGTTCATGGCAAGCACCAGCAAAATCATTAAGCATGGTACAAACACCCACTCTTTCATCGGACGGTCTGCATCCTGGATAACCCACTTGATTTCCCAATCAAAGTCGATACCTGCAGATTCTGCTGGACTACCAAATTCAACCATATCGACAATCATTTTGTTGTCACTTTCGGTCAGCATCAGACCCATAGATGAAATACGTGCGTCTGCTGTTGTCGCACTGTCTTCGAATGGAAGACGAACCGTTTTCTCAATGTAGTCGCCCTCAAGGTTTTCACCGGCAACACGTAACTCCAATGATTCTCCTACATTTAGTGTTTCCGTGATTTGAGCTACCTCAACGCCAGGAGAAAGAACTTTCGCTGGGTACAGCATGTCCCACCAAAAACCTGGACGGAAAAACGAAAATGTCAGTACTAATAATAGGACTGTTTCCCACCACTTGTTACGCGTGAACCACCATCCTTGAGTTGCCGCAGAGAATATCAGCATTGCAATGATCGATGAGATGACCGTGAGTGCCAAATGCCACCAAGAGTCGATCCCCATTAACAATAGCTGGGTATTGAACACAAACATGAACGGCAAAATAGCGGTTCGAATATCGTAAGTAAAACCTTGGATACCGGTACGAATTGGATCTGATTTCGCAATTGCTGCTGCTGCAAAAGCCGCAAGACCTACAGGTGGGGTATCGTCGGCCAAAATACCAAAGTAGAAAACGAACAAGTGCACCGCTATCAACGGAATAATCAAGCCATGCGCTGCGCCGAGCGTAACAATAACCGGCGCCATTAGCGTAGAGACTACGATGTAGTTCGCCGTTGTTGGCAGACCCATCCCCAGAACCAAGCTAATGATGGCGGTAAACAGCAGCATAAGAATGATGCTGCCACCAGAGATAAACTCGACGAAGTCGGTCATCACTAGGCCGATACCTGTTAGTGTAACAACACCAACAACGGTGCCCGCTGCCGCGGTTGCAACGCCGATACCAATCATATTGCGCGCACCAGAAACTAAGCTCTCGGCAAGATCGACAAAGCCATCTTTGGTTTGCTGAAGCATGTCACCTTGCTTTGACAGCAGTGCAATCAACGGACGTTGAGTAAGCAAAATGAAAATCATGAACACCGTTGCCCAGAATGCCGAAAGGCCAGGTGAGAAACGTTCGACAGTCAAACACCAAACCAATACGACGATAGGGAGTAGGTAGTGCAAGCCTGACTTAACGGTTGGGCCAGGATCAGGTACTTCTGTTAATTCTGCATCAATCTCAATTGCGCCATCTTGCACGTGATTTGCTGAGACTTTCACCAACCCAACGTACGCGATTAATAGTGCGACGGTAACAATTGGTGTCGCGGCATCGCCAAAGACGTCCTTTGTCCAACCCACTCCGTAGTAAACCAATGCGCTGATCACACACAATCCTAAGATTGTGCCAGTAAAGGACAGCAGACTTTGTACTAGTGTTGGGTTGTGGCGACGAGGAAGGCCTGTCATGCCTGCTTTACATGCTTCAAGGTGAACAATGTAAATTAAAGCAATATAAGAGATTAGCGCTGGAAGTAGGGCGGCTTTAATCACTTCAACGTAGGAGATACCGACGTATTCCACCATCAAAAATGCTGCTGCACCCATGATTGGCGGTGTTAACTGACCATTGGTTGAAGCCGCTACCTCTACCGCCCCCGCTTTTGTGCCGGGAAAGCCAACACGCTTCATCAGTGGAATGGTAAAGGTGCCAGTTGTTACTACGTTTGCGATTGAAGAACCAGAAACCAGACCAGATAAACCTGATGCAACAACGGCCGCTTTAGCTGGACCACCTTTCATATGGCCAAGCAACGAGAAGGCAACTTTAATGAAGTAAGCACCAGCACCAGCGCGTTCCAGCATTGCTCCAAACAATACAAACAAGAAGACAAAAGAGGTAGAAACACCTAGCGCAACCCCAAAAACGCCTTCTGTTGTTAGCCACAAGTGAGACATGGCCTTGTTCAAGCTTGCCCCTTTGTGCGCGATAACGTCAGGCATGTAAGGGCCTGCAAAGGTGTAAGTAAGGAAAACAGCAGCCACGACCATCAATGGTGGACCAAGAGCTCGGCGTGTTGCTTCTAAAAGGAGGATCATACCGATAACAGCAACAACGATATCAACCGTTGTCGGTGCGCCTGATCGTCCTGCTAGCTCGGTATAAAAAAGGTATATATACGCTGCTGAAAAGCTGCCAGCCAACGCGAGTATCCAATCAACAAGAGGGATATGATCGCGAGGAGAGTTCTTCATCGCTGGATAAGCAGTGAAAGCCAAAAAGATCGCGAAAGTAAGGTGGATAGATCGCGCTTCCGTGTCGTTCAGTACGCCAAAATTGAAAATAAATGGTAACGGGGATGCGTACCATAATTGAAATAGTGACCAACACAGAGGAACAAACCAAAGGATTCGTCCTTGCATTCCCGAAGGGCTACGTGCACCTGTGTCTGCCTGAGCCACCATTTCTTGCACATCTTGTGACGGAGCTTGATTCGTCGCCATGTACTTTTTCCTTATTATTGATGGTCCTGTCTGATTTTTATCGAGAACCACACTTCGCCTCTATCAGTGTAGTGAATGGAGCGAAGTTTGCTTTCGAGTATTTTGCTGCCTGAACTCAAAGTGTTGATTGTTGGATACTCTGTTAGGCGGCGTTTAAGTTTTCTTGGGTATGAGCTCGCAGTTTTCAGAAGAAAACTGGCGAATGAAGCATACAGTTAGAATGTGCTACAACCTGTATGCTCAAACAGGCAGAAAATATTCTTTCCTGCCTGTATGTAGAGTCTGAGGAAATTACTTAATTAGACCCATTTCTTTGTAGTATTTTTCTGCACCTGGGTGAAGAGGAATAGAAAGACCAGCTTTCACCATGTCTTCTTTCTTCAAGTTTGCGAATGCAGGGTGTAGACGTTTGAAGGTATCAAAGTTTTCAAACACAGCTTTTGCCACGTTGTAAGCGACATCGTCTGAAACATCAGAGGTCGTTACCATTGTTGCTGCAACACCAAAGCTGTTTACGTCTTTGTCTGTACCGCGGTACATACCAGCCGGTACTGAGCTAAAGGCGTAGTATGGGTTGTCGGCAACAATTTTATCGATTTTAGGGCCTGTTGCTGAAACTAGCTTCGCATCACATGATGTGGTTGCTTCTTTGATTGAACCGTTCGGGTGGCCGACCATGTAAATGAAGGCGTCAATTTTGTTATCACAAAGTGCCTGAGAGCGTTCAGAGCCTTTTAGCTCAGACGCCAATTTGAAGCTGTCGTTTGTCCAACCCATCGCTTCCATGACAACGCCCATCGTTGCACGGTCACCAGAGCCTGGGTTACCGATGTTTACTCGCTTACCTTTCAGGTCTTCAACGTTTTCAATACCTGAATCTGCACGCGCAATGATGTTGAAAGGTTCTGTATGAAGAGAGAACATTGCGCGTAGCTTCTTGTACGGGCCTTGTTCTTCAAACTTGCTCGTACCGTTGTAGCCGTGGTACTGCCAATCCGATTGCACGATACCAAAATCTAATTCGCCTGCACGGATAGTGTTAACGTTGTAAATTGAGCCACCAGTTGATTCTACTGAACAACGGATGTTGTGGTCTTTACGACCTTTATTTACCAACTTACAGATAGCACCACCAGTTGGGTAGTAAACACCAGTCACAGAGCCAGTACCGATGGTAATAAACTCTTGAGCGTTAACTGCGCCTGCGCCCATTACGGCTGCAGCGATAGCGCCTACTTTGAGAAGTTTGTTAAATGCCATGAATTTCCCTTCCTTATATTCATTATTTACCCGGAAATAACCATAAATCACTTCTGGAGTTTCCTATTTGGAAACGGCACCTTTTTCAATCCAATCGTTTGAAAAAGCGAGCGAATCATAACAAAAAATTGGCAGAAAATTATCCAATTGTTAAATGTTATAGTTGATAAGTCTGAATTTTGTATCAGGGGATAGGATTCAATTTGTGATTTAATTCTTTTTATAACAATTACTTAATTAACGTTTAGTGACTGAAATGAAAAAGATCAATTGCGTGATGTTAATCACAAAATAGGTGGTTAAAGAATGAGCGGAGTAAGCAAAAAATTTACATAAATTATGGGCTACAAAATGAGACTTCTTTTATAACCCACAATGAGTTAGCTGATTGAAGCTTTATAGAACTTAACCAGTATATTCGAACAGCTCGCACACTGATTTGAAGAGTTGCTCAGTCGTAATTGCCATGGTTGGCGTAATGAAAATGGTATCGTCACCCGCGACAACGCCAAGAATACCTTCGGATTTACCGAGTGAATCAAGCAAGCGAGCAATCAACTGTGCTGCACCTGGGCCGGTGTGAATTACCACTAACGCTGCATTACGATCGATGTCTAGTACCAGTTCACGCAGAGAGCTGCTGACTGTTGGGACACCTAGCTCAGCAGGAAGACAGTAAACCATTTCCATTTTTGCATTGCGCGTACGGACGGCGCCAAATTTAGTCAGCATACGTGAGACTTTAGATTGGTTGATACTCTCAAACCCTTGCTGTTTGAGTGCGTCAACAATCTCGCCCTGTGAGCCAAAGCTTTCTTCTTTTAACAGGGCTTTAAAGGCGCGAACTAAGTTGTCTTGTTTTTCTGAATTGCGCATAGTCATTACAAATCTCTTATTACGGGTCAGCAATTTTGCATATTCTCGCATATATATTCAGGCGGTGCCAAAGAGTCCCAGGATTATGTTAGATGCGTCACTGTAAACTATATACCACATAGAATTCTTTAGCGCGCTGAAGTAGGGCTGTATCTGTTTTCTTGAATTCCTTGTCATTTCAACAGAATAAAAGAATAATCCAAGCCCCATTTGTAGCACGGTAACAGCGAGTTGCGCGAGGTCGCAAAGCTAGCGTTAATTGATTGTAATCAAGTTGTGATTCCGATAGCTTTATTTAAGTTGGTTACAAACTACCCTACGAATACGTTTATAAGAGAAATACTCTCAAGGAGAACTACATGAAAGTAGCCGTTATTGGTGCCGCTGGTGGCATCGGTCAAGCCCTGGCCCTTCTACTTAAGAACCGTCTTCCTGCTGGTTCTGATCTAGCCCTATATGATATTGCTCCAGTAACTCCTGGTGTGGCCGCTGATCTTAGCCACATCCCTACGCCAGTTTCTATCAAAGGTTACGCTGGTGAAGATCCTACTCCAGCACTAGAAGGCGCGGATGTTGTGCTAATTTCTGCTGGTGTTGCGCGTAAGCCAGGTATGGATCGTGCGGATCTATTTAATGTAAACGCTGGTATCGTTAAATCGCTAGCGGAGAAGATTGCGGTTGTTTGTCCGAAAGCTTGTGTTGGTATCATCACAAACCCTGTAAATACAACAGTGCCAATTGCTGCTGAAGTTCTTAAAAAAGCGGGTGTTTATGATAAGCGTCGTCTATTTGGTGTAACAACGTTGGATGTTATCCGTTCAGAAACGTTTGTTGCTGAGCTAAAAGACAAAGATCCAGGTGACGTTCGCGTGCCAGTAATTGGTGGTCACTCTGGCGTAACGATCTTACCTCTACTGTCTCAAGTAGAAGGTGTTGAGTTTACAGCTGAAGAAGTAGAAGCATTAACGAAACGTATTCAAAATGCAGGTACTGAAGTTGTCGAAGCGAAAGCGGGTGGTGGTAGTGCAACACTATCAATGGGCCAAGCTGCATGTCGCTTTGGTCTGTCTCTGGTTCGTGCTCTTCAAGGTGAAGAAGGCGTAGTTGAGTGCGCCTACGTTGAAGGCGACGGCGAGCACGCGACTTACTTCGCGCAACCTGTGAAACTGGGTAAAGAAGGCGTTGAAGAAGTACTAAGCTACGGCAAACTCAGCGATTACGAAAAGTCTGCATTAGACGGTATGCTAGAAACACTAAATGGCGACATCAACATTGGTGTTGAATTCGCAAAGTAATCTAGAAAGCCTATATAAGAAGAAAGCCGATCATTTTGATCGGCTTTTTTGATCCTTGATTTCTCAACTTCGTAAAAATAGTCGAATAAAACCACGTAATGAAGGAGAAGATGATGGAAGCGAGTCGAATCCGTAAAGGCATGGTTGTTGAGTGCCAACAAGGCGTCGGTACGATACTAGTGGTCGACCATGAAGCAGAGACGGTATTGTTGTCCAAACAAGGGACTGAACAGCAACTCGCCGTTAGCTTTGATGAAATAGAAGATGATCCACAACTGCATGGCGGTAGTGACAGATATTACTAGCGCCTCGGGCGTCGTCATTAGGTATCAAACGTAAAAAAGGAAGAGCATGCTCTTCCTTTTAGCTATAAGCCTTGCGTTATGGGTAGCTATTGATTACTTCGTGCGTTGTACAGCGACATGAGCCAGAGTAACAAGCGCTTGTTTGTATTCAGACTCTGGCAACACTGATAGTTCTGCGATTGCTTTGTCTGCTTCTTCTAGAGCTTTTTGCGTTGTGTATTCCAGAGAGCCTGCTTCTTTCATGACCGCAAGAATTTCTTCTAAGCGATCCATGCCATTCGCTTTCTCAATCGCTTCACGAATCATGATGGCGTTTTCTGGTGTGGTATTACGCATAGCATGGAGCAGAGGTAAAGTTGGCTTGCCTTCGGCCAAGTCATCACCCACATTTTTACCCATGTCTTCGCCATCAGAAGTGTAATCCATGACGTCATCAATGAGCTGAAACGCAGTGCCTAGATACTTACCGTAATTTTGCATTGCGATTTCCACATGCTCAGGAGCATCATTTAAGATTGCACCGATTTGAGTTGCGGATTCAAATAAGCGCGCAGTCTTAGAGTAGATGACTTGCATGTAGCTTTCTTCTGTCGTGTCAGGGTCGTTACAGTTCATCAACTGCTGTACTTCACCTTCGGCGATCACGTTTACGGCATTGCTCATTAGTTTAAGGATCTTCATGGATCCTAGTTCCGTCATCATCTGAAATGAGCGTGTATAGATAAAGTCCCCAACTAATACGCTAGCCGCATTGCCAAATGCTGCATTCGCAGTGGCTTTACCACGGCGCATGTCTGATTCATCTACCACGTCATCATGCAGCAAAGTCGCTGTATGGATGAACTCAATAAACGCAGCTGCCATTGTATGACCATTGCCTTGGTAACCAAGTGCACGGGCTGACAGTATCGCTAAAAGCGGTCTTAGACGTTTGCCTCCACCACTCACGATATAAAAACCGAGCTGGTTGATTAAAGAGACATCAGAATTAAGTTGGGCTTGAATTGTTTCATTCACTTTTGCCATGTCATCGGCAGTAAGCGCTTGGATAGTTTTAAAATCCATCGTATATCCGGCTGAAGTTAGACCCTGCAAGGCTTATTCGATTTATATAATTGTCGAATAATACACTAAAAAACGTTGATTAATACATTACTAAAGGGCATGATTGCCGCACTTTTCTTTGGCGATTAGCTTTTCGCCAATTTTTTCAAAATATGGCTTGTCATAGGAGCATCTATTCTGTAGAATCTGCGCCCTATTGATGATTAGTTTAGCGCACACCCTCAAGAAAGGCTGTGCGGAAAAAGCGGAGTAAAATATGTACGCTGTTTTCCAATCTGGTGGTAAACAACACCGTGTAAGCGAAGGTCAAACTCTTCGTTTAGAGAAATTAGACGTTGAAACTGGTGCAACTGTAGAATTTGATAAAGTTCTTCTTGTTGCTAACGGCGAAGACATCAAAGTTGGTGCTCCTCTTGTAGAGGGCGGCAAAATTGTTGCTGAAGTTGTACAACACGGTCGTGGCGATAAAGTTAAAATCGTTAAGTTCCGTCGTCGTAAGCACTCTCGTAAGCAACAGGGTCACCGTCAGTGGTTCACTGAAGTGAAGATCACTGGTATCAACGCTTAATCTATTAGGAGAGTTTAACAATGGCACACAAAAAAGCTGGTGGTTCTACTCGTAACGGCCGCGATTCAGAAAGCAAACGTCTAGGTGTTAAGCGTTTCGGTGGTGAATCTGTACTTGCAGGTAACATCATCGTTCGTCAACGTGGTACTAAGTTCCACGCTGGTAACAACGTAGGTATCGGTAAAGACCACACTCTATTCGCTCTTACTGAAGGTAAAGTGAAGTTCGAAGTGAAAGGTCCTAAGAACCGTAAGTTTGTAAGCATCGAAGCTGAGTAATTAGGTTTTTAACCAAATTACTTAATAGCTTTAAGCTGAATTCAAAAGCCCTGCCGAATCGGCGGGGTTTTTTATTTGTGGCAGTCGACATATCGAAGTTTCTCGCTAAGATCCTAAGCGATTTGAATCTGGGAGCTTAGATCTGTCATCTGCTAAAATTGTCGGATGACATAGTAAGATTTAATCCACGCACGAAGTAGTCGGAGTAAAAGATGAAGTTCGTAGATGAAGCGGTAGTAAAAGTTCAGGCTGGTGATGGCGGTAGTGGCGTTGTCAGTTTCTGGCGTGAAAAATTCATCACTAAAGGTGGCCCTGATGGCGGTGATGGCGGTGACGGTGGTGATGTTTATATCCAAGCCGATGAAAACCTAAATACCCTGATTGATTACCGTTTCCAGCGCTTCTACGAAGCTGAGCGTGGTGAAAACGGTCGCGGTGGTAACTGTACAGGTAAGCGTGGTAAAGACATCGTTCTTCGTGTACCTGTGGGTACGCGCGCTGTGGATATCCACACAAATGAAATCGTGGCGGAAGTTGCTGAACACGGTAAGAAAGTGATGATCGCAAAAGGCGGTTGGCACGGTCTAGGTAACACGCGTTTCAAATCTTCAGTAAACCGCGCGCCTCGTCAGAGAACATTGGGTACAAAGGGTGAAGTACGCGAAATTCGCCTTGAGCTATTGCTTCTTGCTGATGTGGGTATGCTTGGTCTACCTAATGCTGGTAAATCAACCTTTATCCGCGCAGTATCAGCAGCAAAACCGAAAGTCGCTGATTACCCATTCACGACGTTGATCCCAAGCTTGGGTGTCGTAAGTGTCGTACCAGAGAAAAGTTTTGTTGTTGCAGACATCCCTGGTTTGATCGAGGGTGCAGCAGATGGCGCTGGCCTTGGTATTCGATTCTTGAAGCACTTAGAGCGTTGTCGAGTGTTGCTGCACATGATCGATATTATGCCAATTGATCAGTCCGATCCGGTGCAAAATGCATTGACGATCATTGATGAATTAGAACAATACAGCGAAAAACTGGCAAGTAAGCCGCGCTGGTTAGTGTTCAACAAAGTTGATCTAATGCCTGAAGAAGAAGCGAATGAGAAGATCCAAGAAATCTTAGACGCACTAGGTTGGGAAGACGAGTACTTTAAGATCTCGGCGATCAATCGTAACGGTACTAAAGAGCTTTGTTACAAACTGGCTGACTTTATGGATAACCTACCTCGCGAAGAGGAAGAAGTGGCTGAAGAAGATAAAGTTAACTTCATGTGGGATGATTACCATAAAGATGCGATGGCGGGTAAAGACGTTATCACTGAAGATGACGACGATTGGGATGACTGGGACGATGAAGAAGATGACGGTCACGTTGTCTACGTTCGTGACTAATCAGAACGGTCAAACAATGCCTGTTTGCCTATAATTCATTAAGCCGCAATTATTTATTGCGGCTTTTTTTGTATCTAAATCATATTTAGGTGATGTGATTTACGGCACAATAACCGATACGTCGTGTTTTTTGAGGGTTAGTTTGGCCCTCGCGCGTATGAATGAGTAACACCCTAAAAGGAATTAGACTTATTTATGACTCTAGAAACCATACCGCCTAGAGAGTTGGCGGTATCTACTCAACGATCGATTTCTCGTCTTGTCGCCCAAGCCGGACAAATGCTACTTGCTCATGGTGCTGAAAGTACTCTTGTGAGCGATATTATGCGTCGTATTGGCCTTGCTTGTGGGGTGAATGAAGTTGCGGTAGCACTATCAGCTAATGCATTGGTTGTGACGACGGTAATGGATGGGCATTGCATCACCACCACCCGAAGCTGCGCTGATCGTGGCATCAATATGCGCGTTATTACGCAAATTCAACGAATCTGTATCATGATGGAACGTGGTTTGCTCGATTCAACCATGGCGCAGAAAAAGCTGAACGCTATCAGTCCAGAGCGTTATAACCGCTGGTTGGTGGTGTTTATGATTGGCTTGTCTTGTGCGGCATTCAGTCATCTAGCTGGTGGTGATTGGGGAGTCTTCATCATGACCTTTTTAGCTTCAGCTGGTGGCATGATCGTTCGCCAAGAAATTGGTCATCGTCATTTCAACCCTCTATTGAACTTTGCTGCGACCGCTTTTGTGACTACCTTAATTTCAGCACAGGCGGAAATTTACCAAATCGGTAATCTACCTACCGTAGCAATGGCATCGTCGGTATTAATGCTTGTACCTGGTTTCCCACTCATTAACTCTGTCGCAGATATGTTGAAAGGCCACATTAATATGGGGATTGCTCGATTTGTGATGGCTAGTTTACTAACGTTGGCGACATGTTTGGGGATCGTTGCTGCGATGAGTGTAACTGGAATTTGGGGGTGGGCAATCTAATGAGTTTATTTGATTTGATGTTTGGCCTGTTGAATGACATGTTTTTTGCGGCGATTCCCGCCGTAGGATTTGCATTGGTTTTTAACGTGCCACAAAGAGCTTTAGTGTATTGCGCTGTTGGTGGCGCGATTGGTCATGGTAGCCGCTACTTGATGATGCAGTTTGGCATTCCTATTGAGTGGGCAACCTTTTTTGCTGCGACGTTAGTTGGGATGATTGGTGTGTACTGGTCTCACCGTTTTCTCGCGCATCCAAAAGTGTTTACTGTGGCTGCTTTGATCCCGATGGTGCCGGGTGTGTTTGCGTACAAAGCAATGATCGCTATGGTAGAAATCAATCATGTTGGCTACTCACCCGAGCTTGTCGCAACCTGTATGGAAAACTTTCTTAAGGCCATGTTTATTATTGCAGGTTTAGCTGTTGGTCTTGCGGTTCCAGGGCTGTTATTCTATCGCCGCAGACCAATTGTATAAGGACCTAACATGATCATTAGTATGATTGCCGCGATGGCCGACAATCGCATCATTGGCAAAGACAATCAAATGCCTTGGCATCTTCCCGCCGATTTCGCTTGGTTTAAGCGTTGTACCATGGGAAAACCGGTTGTGATGGGACGCAAAACCTATGAGTCTATTGGTCGCCCTTTACCAGGTCGCTTGAATATTGTTATTAGCCGTGATGAGACACTAAAGATCGAAGGTGTCACTACCGTAACATCGATTGAGCAGGCTCTGGAAGTCGCAGGTGATGTGGAAGAAGTGATGATCATTGGTGGTGGTGCGATTTACACCACTTGTCTGCCTATGGCCAATAAACTGTATGTAACACACATTGAAGCCGCGATTGATGGTGATACTCAGTTCCCAGATTGGGGAGACGAGTTTAAGGAAACTTACTCAGAAATGTATCAAGCCGATGAGAAGAACGCCTACAACATGCGCTTTACTGTGTTAGAAAAGTAATTCGAGATTAACACCGCGTAGTTAATACGGTAATGCCGCTCGTATAACAGCGAGCGGCCATCCCAACCTACCGTCATCCTTAAAAGCGACGAAAGAGCGAGATTCAGGAGCCTCTATACGAGTACTTTGTTGTCAAAGGTATTTCTATCTATTCGCAGCGCGAGGATATTAGATTTCTAGTCTCGTTAAGGCTCGTTGGAATGACCCTACAGGAGGTGTTAAGTGACAGGTATTCCTCCTACTATGGATTATCGACTGTTATTCAGTGTTTAACTTAACGCATCCTGAGTAAAAATTTTCTTATCTTCCCAACGGATCATGGTTAGGCTTCCGCCCCAAACACAGCCAGTATCTAGCCCGATGACTTCGTTGTTCATATAACCTTGCAGTGCAGCCCAGTGCCCAAAGAGCACCGCTTTGTTTAAGTGGATACGTTTAGGCACATCAAACCATGGAATAAGTTCGTTACCAGAAACTTGTTGCGGTGGTAATTTACAATCCATATCCAAACGACCATCAGGGAAACAAAAGCGCATCCGCGTAAAAGCATTGATAATATAGCGGTATCGGTCCAAACCCTGTAGAGAGTCATCCCAGGAATCCGGTTGATTGCTGTACATGTTTTTTAATAGCCAAGGCAGCTCTTCACTTTGGATGATGCGCTCAACTTCACGGGCACACTTTCTCGCTGTTTTTAGATTCCACTGCGGTGATATGCCAGCGTGACACATCACGAACTCGTCATGCTCGGCCATTAGAGGTTGCTGAGCTAGCCATGTCAGTAGTTCCTCTTTGTCAGGGGCCGTGAAAATAGGTGCGGTTCTATCTTTGTCTTTGACCTTTTTTATCCCGTGAGCCACTGCTAGAAGGTGAAGGTCGTGATTACCAAGCACCACGATTGCGCTTGCGCCAAGTGACTTCACAAAGCGTAACGTTTCTAGTGATTTAGGCCCTCTGGCGACCAAATCACCAGCAAGCCAAAGTTGGTCTTTTTTCGCAGAGAAAGATACTTTTTCTAGTAGTCGCTGCAATTCATCAAAACAGCCTTGGATGTCACCAACAATATAGGTAGCCACTGAATCTCCAATTTACTAATTTAAAACATTTGGAACAGCCAAGCGAAATGGTTCGATTTCGGTGATGAACTCTTGCCCTTTCTCATCCAGCATTTTGTAGTGTCCTTGCATAACGCCGACAGGGGTTTCTAACGCGGTTCCGCTACTGTACGTGTATTCATCATTGCTTGGAATAAAGGGCTGCTGGCCTACCACTCCGTCACCTTCAACCGTCATTTGCTTGCCATTCGAGTCTGTGATTAGCCAGCGGCGGCTCACTAACTGTACGGTTTGCTGGCTAAGGTTTTTGATGGTGATGATATAAGCGAAAACGTAGCGTTGTAGCTCTGGGTTGGACTGTTCTTCGATGTATTTGGTGTGAACTTGAATTTTGATGCAAGGTTGAATGACGTCCATGTGCACTCCTCAGAAACGTAATATCCCAATAATAATAAGCCAAACCTACAAGGGTTTGGCTCATTGTTTGAGTTCTTAGTGCTGCGGGTTATCCGCAAGCCAGTTCGCCATTGCGACGAATTGTTCTAGCGTCAGGTTCTCTGGACGCATGCTTGGATTAACACCTAGCTCTTCTAGTACTTCTGTGCTTAACAACGATTTGTAGCAGTTACGAACGGTTTTACGACGTTGGTTAAAGCCTTCACGACAAACGCGATCGAGCAAACGCAGATCTTTTGCCGGGCATGGCAGCTCTTCGTAAGGCACTAAACGAACAACGGCAGAATCCACTTTCGGTGGTGGAACGAATGCCGTTGGCGGTACTTCCAGTACCGGTACCACTTTACAGTAGTACTGAGCCATTACCGTTAAACGGCCGTAAGCTTTGCTGCCAGGGCCGGCGGCTAAGCGGTTTACCACTTCTTTTTGCAGCATAAAGTGCATGTCTTGAATGTCTTTATGGAACTCAAAAAGGTGGAACATCAATGGTGTAGAGATGTTGTATGGCAAGTTACCAAAAATGCGCAGCTTGTTGTTTGGCTTCACTAGTTGAGTGAAGTCAAAACGCATAGCGTCACCCTCATGGATGGTCAACTTATCTGCCAGTTCAGGGTGAGTACGTAGGCGTTCCGCCAGATCGCGGTCTAATTCGATAACTGTGAACTTATCTACTTCACGACCTACCGGCTCAGTGATTGCACCAAGACCAGGACCGATTTCAACCAGGTTTTGACCTGGTTTTGGGTTAATCGCTGATACGATCCCATCAATAATGTATGGATCGTTCAGGAAGTTTTGACCAAAACGTTTACGCGCTTTGTGTCCTAAATGGACATCATTTCTCATTGTTTCTTCTCTACCAAATCTATCGCATGCGTGAGCGCTGTTCGGAAACTCCCTGTATCCGCTTGACCTGTCCCTGCCAGATCTAATGCAGTACCGTGGTCCACCGATGTTCTAATAAAAGGTAGACCAAGAGTAATGTTTACTGAACGACCAAAGCCTTTGTATTTTAATACTGGCAATACTTGATCATGGTACATGCCTAAAACAGCATCAGCATCATTTAAATATTTTTCATTGAAAATGGTATCAGCCGGCAGAGGGCCGATCAGGTTGATACCTTTTTCTTGTCGAATTTTTTCCAGTGTCGGAGTGATGGTTTCGATCTCTTCACGACCTAAGCAGCCATCTTCGCCAGCATGAGGGTTAAGCCCGCAAACGTAGATGTTTGGTTGTGCGATAGCAAACTTTTCTACAAGGTCTTTATGAAGAATATCGATGATTTTTTCTAATCGCTCTTCGGTGACAGCTTTGGACACATAAGCTAAAGGAATATGTGTTGTAACCAGCGCCACGCGTAGTCCTTCCGTTGCTAGCATCATTACAACTAGCGGCGTTTGTGACTTCTCGGCGAAAAATTCAGTATGACCACTGAATGCAACACCTGCGCGATTAATCACCCCCTTATGAACAGGGCCGGTGACAATAGCATCAAATTCATCATTCATACAGCCTAAAGCCGCTCTTTCTAGCGTTTTTAGTACATAGTGGCCATTCGCTTCATTGAGCTCACCTGCGACCGCAGGTTCCGATATTTGGATATGGTCAACGATAAGCGTGCCCGCTTTTTGTGCTTTAGGTGCTTCTTCTGGATTGTAATCAGACAGTTGGACTTCGATGCCAAGCTGCTTGGCTCGCTCCATCAGCATATTCTTATCGGCACAGACGACAATTTGGTGCGCCCAATCTTCTTTCGATAGGGCAAGCACTAAGTCTGGGCCGATACCCGCAGGTTCCCCTGCGGTTACGACAATTCTACGAATTGTATTAGTTGTCATTGTTGTCATCCACGATTTCAACAAACGCACTTGCGCGTAGCTCTTGCATCCATGCGCCCGCTTCTTCATTAAATTTACGGTTAAATAGAATGCGGTAAGCTTTATTCTTCATCGCTGAGTCAGTACGGTCAACTTGGCGACGATCCAACACTTCAACGATATGCCAGCCGTGAACGGTTTTGAACGGTTCGCTGATTGAGCCAACTGGCAGAGTTTCTACTTGGTGCTTGAATTCTGGCACGTAAAGATCTGGTGTTTGATAACCTAGTTCACCGTCTTGTGCTGCCGAGCCAGGATCTTGACTGTATTGTGTTGCCAATTGAGCGAACGTTGCTTCACCGGCTTTGATGCGGCGTACAAATTCATTCAGTTGCTTCTTCGCCCCTTCGTCGCTCAGAATCACGGTTGGTTTAATCAAAATATGACGCGCATTTACTTCCGTTACCGCAACCGTTTCTAGGCCTTTGACATCCTCTATTTTTAGGATGTGGAAACCAACGCCACTACGGAATGGACCAATAATGCTGCCTTTGTTTTGCATCTTGATCTGATCAGCAAAGATGGTTGGCATCTCTTCTTTACGCATCCAGCCCCAATCACCACCTTGTAAAGCTTTAGGACCTTTAGAGTAGGTGTAGGCCATCTCCGTAAAATCTGCACCTTCGTTTAGCTTTTTCGCGAGCGCTTTAGCTTCTGCTTCTACAGCAGATTTTTCTTTATCGTCAGAGAAGCGCAGTTGAATGTGTCCAATTTTGTATTGAACAGTCGCATTGGTTTCTTGTGATAGTTGCTCAGCAAGGCTATCTACCTCTGCTGGAAGGATATTAATACGGCGACGAACCAGTGCATTGCGGGCTTCTGATGCGGCGATTTCCTTACGAATTTGTTCGCGGAATTCTGGGTAACTTAAACCTTCACTTTCTACAGAAGCGGCGAGTTGTTCTACTGTTTGCTCATTATTACGTGCGATCTCTGCAATCGCTTGGTTTAAACGGTTGTCGTCAATACGCACACCAATACGGTCTGCTTCTTGGCCTTGCAACGTGTCAATAATAAGTTTTTCAACAACTTGTTCTTTTAATACGCTGGTAGAAGGTAAGCTCTTTCCACTTTGACGTGCGTTGGCTTGCAGCGTTTTCATCGCTGTTTCGATGTCGCTTTGTAGAACTACACCGTCGTTCACGATGACCGCAACCTTATCGATCTCTACTGGTGCTGCAACCGCTCCGCAAGAGAGTAGGGTCGTGAATAAGATTGATTTCCAAATTTTCATTTAAAATTCCGTCAGTATTTTTGAATAGGCGTCTTATTCATTTAAGACGCCTATTTTGATTAATTGTTCAGATAGAATGGGCGGCCGTACTTAATCGCGTTGTCAGAACCATCCAGTTCTTTGACAGCAGTGTCTTCACGCTGGTTGGTCGCAAAGCCTTGAATACCGAAGTTAACGCTGAAGTTATTTTCGTATTCAGGTGATGCCCCGGTGCTGCCGATAGCTTGGTCTTCCCAACCAAGCAATTGGTTTGAGTAAGTGACGCCAATGTACCAACAGTCAGATTGGTAACGTAGGCTCGCTAACCATTCTAGGTCCGCATTTTCATTGAGGTCGTAGTAGTATTGACCACTCGCAGACCAGTTCGGGTTGAACTCGTAGGCCGCTACAATACCTGCTTGAGAAATACCTTTACGAGTAATTGTGTCTAGGTTTTCGAGAATGATCGTATCTTCGATGTATTCACGCGTAACGTAGCGATAGTTACCCTGAATAAAGCCGCCGTTGAATTGGTATTCCAAGGTACTGTTTGCCAACTGCATGGAGCTCAAATCAATATCGTATTGAATTCCACCGTGATAGAACAAGTAATCGTTGTAGTTGAAATCAGCTTCAATTGCCCATGATGAGTAATTGGTTGTCTCATCCGGAAGATTTGGGCTGTTGCTCAGTTTGGTCTTTTTATCGAAGTAGTAAATCTGACCAAATGAAACGTTAAGACGCTCTTTATAGTCATCATCAAAGAAGCGAGTACTCGCACCGTAGCTTAACTGGTTCGCCGAGGCGATTTTATCAATGCCACTGTACTTACGACTGCGGAATAGCCCGTAGTAGTCGGTTTGTAGCAAGGTGGTATCGTAGTTGTAGATGTTGGTTTGATCTTCTTCAGGTACGTACAAGTACTGCAGCTGAGGCTCCAGTGTTTGTGTGTAGCCCTTGATCCAGCTTGTATCTCGCTCTAAGTAAAGTTGCGCATGCGTACGGAACTCAGGAATAACACGAGAAACTTCATCATCCAACTGGTTTTGCAAGTTTACATCTGTCAAACCCGTTAAGTCTTGAGAGTAATACGTAGAGAGCACACGCGCTTCTGTTGTCCACGTTGCCCATGAGTTTGAGAGTGGTAATGTAAGCCCTGGTTCAATGTGAACACGGGTCGCATTTGGTCGCGCAGCATCGCTCGTATCGAAGCGGCTGACTTGGCTCTTCACGTCAAAGTTAAGGTAATCTCCCCACAACGGCGTGTAGTAGTTCAAGTCTAACTGAGGAAGCAGGCGATAAGGGCGGTTCTCTTCTTTCAATAAGATTTGGAAGTCACGAACGGTTAACGAGGCATCCCAGAAGTCAGAACGATATTGTACTTGTCCTTCTTGAACCAGTTGACCATCTTCACGGTTACCAATGTCGGAGTCGAGATCGAGGAAGTAATCAATATCACTCACTTTTGAGTAATCGACTTTGACTATCCACTGTTTATTGATGATACCGTCGTGTTTAACTTGGTAGCCCCAACGAGACTCGTCCTGATATTTGCGATCACTATTGAGGTATTCGCCTTTGATTTCCCCATTTCCCCAACCATCTGTTAGATAGCGGAAATCAGTATCGAGTTTTGTACCACGTTGCTGCATATAGAGCGTGGTGAGTGTCATGTCATATTGAGGCGCGATGTTCCAATAGAATGGCACCTCGACTTCCATACCATCACTAGAACCGTACGATAAAGAAGGGAAGAGGAAACCCGTTTTGCGCGTATCTCCAATTGGCATGGTTAGATACGGCACATAGAAAACAGGCACATCTAACACTTCAAATCGAGGATGGTGCAGCGTCGCTGTCTCTTCATCTTGGTCAACATCGATGCCTGACGCAACCAATCGCCATGAATTATCGCCTTGAGGGCACGATGTGATAGAGCCGTCTTCGAGTTCATAAACCGACTGACCTGTGCGAGCGATATAGGCTGCAGTGCCTCGGCCTTGTTGGCAAAGGAACTGATAATCGGTGTTCTCAAGTGAAAACGTATCTTGATTAATGTCGTTAGTAACACGATCAGATCGAGCTTTGACTTGGCCGTCATTGAAAGTCACGTTGCCTTCGGCAACCACGACGTTGTCTTGTTGGTGCAGCGTTACGCTATCTGCGGTAATTTTCTTCTGGCCTTGGGTGACTTGTACATTACCTGAGTACTGAGCTTTGTCACCATTGATGGCTTGCAGGGTGTCAGCTTCTACCACTACTGGGGTATTAAGAGCGTCCTCCTCGCCACTTGTATCGACCAAACATTGATCTGTGGCGGGCATTTCCTGCACACTATCATGGATATTCGCTTCAGCTTGAGTGGTGGGTACAAACAAGGCGGTGCTGATAGAGGCCGCTAAAAATGTGCGGGAGAAATGTTGCATTGAATTGAACTTTCCTGTGTCACTACTACTCGATGGCTATAGGGCTTGTTGTACCCTAGCGTAATAGCCAAATGAATCAACTATAGTCGCATTTATCCCAGCGTATTGATTCACTGTGGCATAATGACGACAAAATAGCTGCAAAGATAAGCAGGCGAAATGGCCTAGCCGAAATAAAACTAATTCCATTATCATAAAGGAAATCGTTGCATCCGGCACTATAAGACCGCCGTCGTCGATAAAAATTCATTGATAGAGAACACATAATGCATATTTTTGGCAAAATTCTGGGTGCCTTTTTTGGCTTGTTACTTGGCGGGCCGCTAGGTTTACTCTTTGGCTTATTTATTGGCCATCAATTCGATAAAGCACGTCGCTTGAGTCAAGCCGGGTTCTCTACTGGCGGCTTTGGAAAAGGGCCAAGTCAAGCTCAGCGCCAAGAAGAGTTTTTTAAAGCGGCGTTTGCGGTAATGGGACATGTGGCAAAAGCGAAAGGCCAAGTCACCAAAGAGGAAATCCAACTGGCTTCAGCCATGATGGACCGCATGAATTTGCATGGCGAACAGCGTCGCGCAGCGCAAGACGCGTTTCGTGAAGGTAAAGGCAGCGACTTTCCGTTAGAAGATGTTCTTGTTCGTGTGAAAATTTCGACAGCTGGTCGCTTTGACTTGTTGCAATTTTTCTTAGAGCTGCAAATCTCGGCGGCCTTTGCAGATGGCTCGATCCACCCGAGTGAACGAAATGTACTACACAAGATTGCACGTGGTTTGGGTTTCTCTTCTGAGCAATTAGAGCGTCGTTTGCAAATGCAAGAAGCCGCATTTCGTTTCCAAAGCCAGGGCGGTTTTCATGGTCAGCATCAAGGCCAATCTTCTGGTGGTAGCTGGCAACAAGCTTCACAAGCAGATCAACTGGCTGACGCGTACAAAATTCTGGATGTGTCTTCAGATGCCGACAGTAAAACCGTCAAGCGTGCTTATCGTAAATTGATGAACGAGCATCACCCGGACAAATTGATGGCTAAAGGTTTACCACCAGAGATGATGAACGTCGCGAAAGAGAAATCTCAAGAGATTCAAAACGCTTACGATCTTATTAAGAAGGTTAAAGGCTTTAAGTAGTCGGACATTTTCTATCAAACATTTGGATGTAAAAAAGGGCACTCAGTGCCCTTTTTTTTCATGTCTTAGTCTTTGAGTTGCCGGTGTCTTTAGCTTTTGGCCTATTATGTCCCTAATGCTAATTGACCTCACATCCCCCCAGTTTAGTTGGCTTGATTCAAGTCCCAATCGTATTCGTATTTCACTTTGCCAGAGAAGTTTTTGTATTGCGGAGCATACTTTGCGATGTGGTTGAAGACTTGTTTCTCTCCACCAAAGTCCGCTGCAAACCAATCATAAATAGAAGACAGCTGCGCCGTGTTTCCTTGGATAGATACGCCTTTGCTGCTGTTGATAAATGTTTTGGCGGCACTATCCAGTAGAGCTTGCGTGTTGTCAGCAGTGAATGCTTGAGCTTGTAGGTTAGGGCATCCCAAACTTGCACAATTTACGGCGTAATGCGTCCTTGGGTCATTCCAAATTGGACGCAAAATTCGATGTTCAATATCGTTTAAAGTTAGATCCTTCCCATTGACCACGACCACATCGTCTCCCCAAGGACCAAAGCTAAATAAACCACCTAGCTTGGTGATTGATTCGACTGGATAGTTATCCAAAATAAGATCTACCGTGATGGCGTTGTAAAGGTTTACCCAATAGGCATATTGCTCTGCTTGGCTGTATTGTAGAGGGTCTAGTTTTGCCAAACGCTGGATGTATTGTTTCAGCTTGGTTTTATCGACAGAGGAGACTTGGCTATAACGAAACAAGGTATTCTCGCCTTGTTCAACTAAATAAGTATCGAGCAGTTGTTGCCATTCTTGATGAGAAATTTGGGTTTGGTTGGCTTGATTCGATTGTTTCCAATATGGCCATAAGTCGGATTTAGGCGCGGAAAATGTCGAGAAAGAAACCAGAGCACACAACAGCAATAACAGACGCTTCATAGAGATACCTTTGAATGAGATATTGTTGATAGTGTAGACCAGTTTAGTGCTTGTTTTCTTTCAGTAATCAGTGGCCTTTATTCGCCGTCATTCCGAGGAGCATAAGCGATATCAGGAATCTAATACCCACAAACTCTTGAGTAAAGGCAGTATTAATCTGCACAGTGCGCTCTGGCAGTCGATCCTGAATCACACTCCTTCGTCGCTGTTCAGGATGACGAATTTCAACAGAGGCGTTCGGTATTCCGTAAGCAAAGCGATATAAAATCAGTTGTCTAAATAATTAAAAGGGCCGACAATTGCCAGCCCTTGATTTGTGTATGTACTAACGCGTCTTAACGCAAGAAGCTCGGGATATTTGCCTCGTACTCGGCAATCTTATCTTCATGCTGAAGGGTTAGGCCAATGTTGTCCAAACCGTTTAGCAAGCAATGACGACGGAACGAATCGATTTCAAAGCTGTACTCTTTGCCGTTGGCGCGAACCACATTCGCTTCTAGGTCGACCTCGACTTCTGCACCTTCATTCGCCTCAACAAACTGGAAGATTTCATCCACTTCTTGCTCAGTCAAGCGAACTGGTACCATTTGGTTGTTGATCGAGTTGCCGTAAAAAATATCGGCAAAGCTTGGAGCGATCATCGCTTTGATGCCGTAATCCGCTAGTGCCCACGGTGCGTGCTCACGAGATGAGCCACAGCCGAAGTTTTCACGAGCCAGCAAGATAGACGCGCCTTGGTAGCGAGGTGCGTTCATCACGAACTCTGGATTTGGCTGTTCGCCAGCATCGTCTAGGAAGCGCCAGTCATGGAATAGGTGCTTACCAAACCCTAGGCGGGAGACCTTTTGTAGGAACTGCTTTGGAATGATGGCATCAGTATCAACGTTCGCTGCATCTAGAGGAACAACTAAGCCTGTGTGTTGTTTAAAGCCTGACATTGGTTTGCTCCTTAGTCTAGTTCACGAATATCTACAAAGTGACCAGCAATTGCTGCTGCCGCTGCCATCGCAGGGCTCACTAGGTGGGTACGGCCATCACGACCTTGGCGGCCTTCAAAGTTACGGTTTGAAGTAGACGCACAACGTTCATGTGGGCCCAAACGGTCATTGTTCATTGCTAGACACATCGAGCAACCTGGTAGGCGCCACTCAAAGCCCGCTTCTTTAAAGATAACGTCCAAGCCTTCCGCTTCTGCTTGCGCTTTTACTTGCTCAGAGCCAGGAACGATCAGCGCTTGAACGTGAGGCGCGACTTTGCGACCTTTCGCTACTTCAGCGGCTGCGCGCATGTCTTCGATACGTGAGTTAGTACAAGAACCAACGAAGACTTTATCGACGTTGTAATCAGACAATGACTTGCCTGCCTCTAGGCCCATGTAAGCCAATGCTTTTTCTGCCGATGCCTTTTCTACTGGGTCGGCAAAGCTTTCTGGTGCTGGGATAGGTTGATCTACCGCGATCACTTGGCCTGGGTTAGTACCCCAAGTGACTTGTGGTTTAATGTCTGCTGCGTTTAGCGTCACGACTGCATCAAACTGAGCATCATCGTCAGTTTTTAATGTCTTCCAGTATTCTACTGCTGCATCAAAGTCGGCACCTTGAGGTGAGAATTTACGGCCTTTGATGTATTCGAACGTGGTTTCATCTGGCGCAATCAAACCGGCTTTCGCACCTAGCTCTATCGCCATGTTACATACGGTCATGCGGCCTTCCATTGAAAGGTCAGTGATCGCTTCACCACAGAATTCAACCACGTAGCCTGTACCGCCAGCTGCTGTAGTTTCACCGATGATTGCTAGCACGATATCTTTCGCCGTGATACCCGGAGCCACTTTGCCTTTTACTTCGATCTTCATCGTTTTGGCGCGCGCTTGTTTTAGCGTTTGAGTTGCTAATACGTGCTCAACTTCTGATGTACCAATACCAAAAGCGAGAGAGCCGAATGCACCGTGTGTAGCCGTGTGCGAGTCACCACAAACAATGGTCATGCCCGGTAGGGTAATACCAAGCTCTGGGCCCATAACATGCACAATACCTTGGTATTTATGGTTGATGTCGTAAAGCGTAACGCCAAACTCTTCACAGTTTTTCGATAGCGTTTCCATCTGGATACGAGCCATCTCACCCGATGCGTTGATGTCTTTGGTGGTTGTCGAAACGTTGTGGTCCATGGTGGCAAAAGTTTTGCTGACCTGACGCACTTTACGACCTTTTTCACGCAAGCCGTCAAATGCTTGCGGAGACGTCACTTCGTGTACCAAGTGACGGTCGATGTACAAGATTGGGTTTTCCCCTTCTGCTGCGACGGCAACGTGTGCGTCGTAGACTTTTTCGTATAATGTTTTGCCCATTGTTTGCTTCCTTTCCTCATCGCCGTTGCCGCAATAACTGCGTTAGCGACACCCGTTTATCCAGTTATTTAGCTTATTTAGCGAACTAAACGCCTTAATATAAATGGGCTTGCTGCCTTGCTATTGCACCAATGACTTAGAGGAAAGCCATTGGTTGACCGAGGATTTAGTATTTATTATGAATCTGTTTTGTATTAAGAGTTTAAGACGTACTCAGCGATCTTATCGCCCATCTCAGACGTCGAAAGTGCTGGGTTGTCACCAGCAAGGTCACCCGTTAGTTCCCCCGCTGATAGCGCTTTTGAAACTGCCGTTTCGATGTCTTGTGCCGCCGTTTCCTCACCTAGGCTATAACGTAGCATCAGTGCCGCAGACAGGATTTGTGCCACAGGGTTAGCGATGTTCTTACCTGCGATATCTGGTGCACTGCCACCTGCTGGCTCGTACAGACCGAATTTGCTTTCGTTTAGACTTGCTGATGGCAACATACCCATAGAGCCTGTGATCATCGCACATTCATCAGAAATGATGTCGCCGAAGATGTTTGAACACAGCATTACGTCGAACTGAGCAGGGTCTTTGATAAGCTGCATAGTCGCGTTATCAATGTACATGTGTGACAACTCGACATCTGGGTAGTCTTTTGCGATTTCTTCGACTACTTCACGCCATAAGATAGAGCTTTGTAGAACGTTCGCTTTGTCGATAGAGCACACTTTCTTGCGACGTAGACGAGCAGACTCAAAAGCGATTTTTGCAATACGTTCGATCTCAAAGCTGTGGTACACCTCAGTATCAAATGCTTTTTCTGTTGCGCCTTCACCTTCACGGCCTTTCGGTTGGCCGAAGTAGATGCCGCCCGTCAGTTCACGGACTACCACGATGTCAAAGCCGCGACCCGAGATGTCTGCACGTAGCGGTGAGAAAGCTTCAAGACCTGAGTGAATTTGCGCTGGGCGTAGGTTACAAAATAGTTGGAAGTGTTTACGTAGCGGCAGTAGGGCACCGCGTTCAGGTTGGTCATTTGGTGGTAAGTGCTCCCACTTAGGGCCGCCAACCGAGCCGAATAGGACTGCATCAGACTCTTCACATGCTTTTATTGTGCTCTCTGGAAGTGGGCAACCGTGATTGTCGATCGCGATACCACCGACATCATGCTCGTCACGCTCAAACGCAATACCATGTTTCTTTTCGATTGCATCCAATACTTTATGTGCCTGCGCCATTACTTCCGGGCCAATGCCGTCACCGGGTAGGACGGCAATTTTGTACGATTTGTCTGTCATATTAATCCTTTAAGTTTTCTAATTTTGAGCTTAATTATTTCAACGAGCGTGTTCTTTCCTGAGCCGTGTAGCCCGGTTGTTATTACACAGTCGCAATCTTTTTCTGCTTCATTTCTTCGATTTTATCTGCACGATGAATGCTGTTAATAACGTGCAATAATGCTTGGCCGGAAGCCTCAACGATGTCGGTGGAAACACCCGTACCGTGGTATTTGCGACCTTTGTAGTTGGCAATGATGTCTGCTTGACCCAAACCATCTTCACCTTCACCTTTCGCGGTTAGGTCGAATTTATCCAGAACGATGTCGTAGCCTGTCACGCGGTAGATACATTGGTATAGCGCATCAACTGGGCCATTACCGACCGCTGCTTCACACATTTCTTCATCACCGCATTGCATTTTGATGCTGGTGGTAGCCATTACGCTGCCAGACTGCACGCTTAGGTAGCTCAATTTGTAGAAGTCATCTTCTTCACGCAAGTTCGAGAAGTGCATTAGGGCTTCTAGGTCGTAATCGAACACTTGGCCTTTGCGATCAGCAAGTTTCAAGAAATCCGCATACAGCGCGTCTAGGTTGTACTCGTCTTCGTTGTAACCCATGGTATCCATATGGCTCTTCACGGCAGCGCGACCGCTGCGGCTGGTTAGGTTCAGAGCTTGGTTTTTTAGGCCAATAGACTCAGGGGTCATGATTTCGTAGGTATTCTTATTCTTCAACATGCCATCTTGGTGGATGCCTGAAGAGTGGCTAAACGCATTTGCACCCACAATTGCTTTGTTGCTTTGAATAGGCATATTGCATAGCTGGCTAACCAACTTACTGGTGCGGTGAATTTCATCATGCTTAATGCCAGTGTGAACGCCCAAAAACTCTTGACGAGTCTTGATGATCATTGCGATCTCTTCAAGTGAACAGTTACCCGCTCGCTCTCCAATGCCATTGATCGTGCCTTCTATCTGACGTGCGCCAGCTTGAACGGCGGCAATAGAGTTGGCAACTGACATCCCCAAATCGTCGTGACAGTGAACGGAGATGATCGCTTTATCAATGTTCGGAACGCGGTTAAATAGGGTTTCAATAATCCCACCAAACTCACTTGGTACGGTGTAGCCAACGGTATCTGGAATGTTGATTGTACTCGCACCTGCATTGATGGCGGCTTCTACCATGCGACATAGGTTGTCGATTGGAGTACGACCAGCATCTTCACAAGAAAACTCGACATCATCAGTGTAGTTACGTGCATGTTTAACGGCGTTGACTGCCATTTCTAGTACATCGTCGTAGCTGCGGCGTAGTTTGTCTTCTACGTGAATGGTGGAAGTGGCTAAAAACGTGTGAATACGGAATTGGTCAGCCACTTTTAAGGCTTCAGCGGCAGCATCAATGTCTTTCGCAACGGCACGCGAAAGGGCACAAACTCGACTGTTTTTTATGTTTTTTGCGATGGTTTGTACAGACTCGAAATCACCTGGTGAAGAGATTGGGAAGCCAGCTTCGATAACATCAACGCCGAGTCTTTCCAGCGCATAGGCAATCTGCAGTTTTTCTTTAACCGTCAAGCTTGCTGACAACGCTTGCTCGCCATCACGCAATGTGGTGTCGAATATAATGACCTGATCGTTCATGTTTGCTTCCTTCCTGATTTCTGCACTTTCGCGCAAGTGAATCGTTTACTTCCAGTATTTAGATATAAAAAAACCCGCATTCTCATGCGGGTTCTTAGAAATTGGTGTGGTTATTTTTCTTCCACAGCCTACCCGCGCGAACTGGTCACGATCAGGAGGAGGCTAAGCAGGATAGAAAAATGAGCTGACATAGTTGTTAAGCTTTCCACATAATTAAGTTAACAAATTAGTACCGCACTCCATGAAGCGCGTCAACCCTAAAGTCGATTTTTTATTCATATCGGATGAGTCTTTTCGTTTGCTTGAAAAAAATGATGCACTAAGTGAAACGACATGATGCGATAGAAACGTGCTAGAAGAAGTAAGTTCTCATCAAGTTTGCGACGTTTCATTACCAAAACAAGCATCGGGATTGCGACTTGTCACACAAAGGTCCGAATTGTTTGGCAAAAGTTTTGAATGACCATTTATAGTAGTGCAGTTGCACTAGGTAAAAGAAATAAGGGTTAGGGAAAGAATGAGGTTAACAAAACAATTTGGACGTTCAGCCATAGTATTTACTCTGGTCAGCTTGTCGGGTTGTCAGCTGTTTCAATCGCAGACCTATGTGGAAGTGGCTTCCCCCGTTGTTATGAATGATCACTCGCAGAGCGTCATGGTTATCAATGATCAAATGGATCGATTTTTGAGTTATGAGGGACGCGAATCGTTCTTGAATCAGATGCTTGTTGCCCTTGAGTCTGACAGCCGAAATAAGTTTAAAGGTAAAGATCCGGAAACGTATTCTTGGTGGAAGATCCGCGTTCAACCTAGTGAGAAACAGCAAGCGGAAGTTTTCCGACCAACCACTGAAGGTGTCGATACTTCAAACCCAGTAGAGTTTATGGATGTTTCTTACCGCTCTAAGACCACATTAAACCTACGCTCTAAACCGAGTCTTGAAGGGGCAAAGCTTGGCGTATTATCGAAAGGGGAAGTCTTTAATGTGCTAGCAAAAGTGGTTGATCAACCTTGGTTTCTCGTTGAACAGAAAGGAGTGATAAAAGGTTATGTCCATAAGGATTATGCGCGCAGCAATGTGATAAATCGTGACATTTTATCTACTCAGCCTAACCCTCTACTAGAGCCTAAATCGAGTAAAACGGAGCAAACGAGTATAGAGCATGAACTGTCGGGAAACTATACTTGCCGCTCACTGAGCTATGAGCTTACAAAAGATGGCGACATGACGACGGGCTCTTTGCGCGCCTGCCGCAAGAAGAGAAAAGTCTGGTATATAGACACCCCTCAACCGCAACCAGCAAACCCTTCTTAATGTTCTATTTTTATGGTTATGCCCAATAGATAAATTGTTGGGCACACCTTAATTTGGCCTTTGTCATTAATTGTCCAAATTCCCGTCATGCTGTTGTCACCTAAACCTCCTACTTTTCACACAAAGGCGTTGTCAAAGTAAGGAAAGGTCACATGCGAACCATAGAGACAATTACACAGCCAATTGCAACCATTGCTAAGTTTGATTTAGCGCTCTCTAGTGTTTGTCTTAAGCACCGTTTTAATCAACAAGTCGCCAATATCAGCAAAGGAGTCTCCCACAGTGGTGACGGGCATCTTTACTTGGTGTTGGGTTTATTAGCTTGGTATTTAGATAAGGAGCAAGGAGTCTGGTTTTTACTGGCGGGTTTACTTGCTTTTGCTATCGAGCTACCAATTTATTGGACGCTGAAAAATAGTTTTAAGCGTCGTCGCCCTGAAGAGCTTAGTGCACTCCTTCCTGCTTTTATTACTCCCTCCGATCGCTACAGTCTTCCTTCAGGACACACTGCCGCTGCGTTTGTCATGGCGACGCTGATTGACCATTTCTATCCGAGCCTAGGCGTTGCTGCATTCTTTTGGGCAAGTTTAATCGGAACCGCGCGAATCTTATTGGGTGTGCACTTTTTTACCGATGTCATCATTGGTGCACTGCTTGGCAGTCTTTGTGGTGGATTAGCGATTGCGATGTTAGGAGGCTAATTGATGAAAATCTTGTACGGTGTTCAAGGGACAGGAAACGGACATATTGCACGCGCAAGGGCGATGAGTCATGCGTTTAAAGAGCACAATGTTGAGGTCAACTTTTTGTTTTCTGGGCGAGCGCCGGAAAAATACTTTTCAATGGAAGCATTTGGCGATTACCAGACTCGCCGAGGCTTCACCTTTATTACCGAAAAAGGCTCTGTAAACTACGCGAAAACAGCATTGAATAACAATTTGGTGCAGTTTTTCAAAGAAGTTAAGCAACTCGATCTGTCGTCCTACGATCTTATCATTAATGATTTCGAACCTGTGACTGCGTGGGCAGCGAGACAACAAAATAAGCCTTCTATTGGTATTAGCCACCAAAATGCTTTCCGTTATCCGGTGCCACTAAAGGGAGCAAGTTGGTTAGATAAATCCGTCATTGAATACTTTGCGCCTTCTCAACATCACCTTGGTTTGCATTGGCATCATTTTGATCAACCTTTGTTACCACCAATAGTGCATACCGTCGATAGCCAAGCAGAAAACGACGACTTCGTGTTGGTGTATCTGCCGTTCGAATCGATAGAAGATATCTCGGACTTATTGTTCCACTTTAATCAACAAGCGTTTATCTGTTATCACCCGGATGTGATCGAATGTGAGCAGGTAGAAAACATAGAACTGCGCCCTTTATGCCACAGCAACTTCCAGCATCATTTGCATCGCTGTAGTGGTGTCATTGCTAATGGTGGGTTTGAGCTTCCTTCAGAAGCCTTGTCTTTGGGGAAAAAATTGTTACTAAAGCCACTCGCGGGTCAATTCGAGCAGCAGAGCAATGTTGCGACCTTAGAAGATTTAGGGCTTGCGATGTCGATGGAGAGCTTAGACATTTCCGCAGTACGCCAGTGGCTAAAGGAGCAACAAGCCGAAAGTGTGAAATACCCAGATGTTGCTCAGGCTATTGTTCATTGGGTACTGCAAGGTGCATGGGATTCAAAAGCAGAGTTATCCAGACAACTGTGGGAGCAGGTTGATTTTCCAAGTTACGTGTCGAACATTTAAGTACGTTGTTCAGTACACTGTTCCTTCCATTTTTGACACGATTTTGTTGCAGCCTTTCTGTTTAGAAGGCTGCATTTTTATTCTTCCTCTCTCATTTCTATTCAGTGTGTATTTGCTGATAATTTGACTGATAAGTGCAAAATTCAATCAGAGATATAGCTGTCATCTGTTGTTCTTATTCCAACTAATAACTGAGCTAAATGCATGCTTGTGTTGACCGCCTGTCCTATCAATTTGCTAAATACGTCCTCAAAGAATGCATTTTTACGTGTTTTATAGTTTTTTATGTTTTTATCAAGTCTTTGTTATTTAATAAATAAATACCTAATTGGCTAAAATTTACTGATTAAATATCAATCTAGTTGCGAAACCGCAATCGATTAGTTGATAGTACAGTTCGAGCCGGAAGTATCCGGACGATAAATATAATAAAAAGTTAGGTTATCTATTCGTAAAATGATTCGAATCCAGCCGCCGTCTTTTGTGCGAGATGGGATTCTATTCGTTATGAATTTAATGAACAAAGTTGACGATTACAAAAGAGGCGCACTCAATGTTAGAGAAGAAAGACGCGATGAGCGCAATTGCTAGCTACCGTATGGAAAGCACTTTGCGTGGTGTAGATTTAAACCTACTGACTGTATTTGATGCTGTAATGCAAGAGCAAAATATTACTCGTGCAGCACATAACCTAGGCATGTCTCAACCGGCGGTAAGTAACGCCGTGGCACGCTTAAAAGTGATGTTTAACGACGAGCTATTCATGCGCCAAGGCCGTGGTATTCAGCCTACGCAACGAGCACGTCAACTGTTTGGTCCTATTCGCCAAGCACTGCAGCTGATTCGCAATGAACTTCCTAGCTCCGTATTCCAGCCAGAATCTTCGACTCGCTTATTCAAGCTTGCGATTTGCAGCCCTTGCGACATGCGTTTTGCTCCGAAGATCATGGCAAAAGTGAATCAACAAGCACCAAACGTTCAGCTTCACCTAGATGCAGAATTTGACCGTTTGTTGTCTGAGCGTATGCGCTACCAAGAAATTGATTTCGTGATCGACTACGCTCGTTTTGATGAGCAAGGTTTCTCAAGTACTGAAATCTTCAAAGATGAATTAGTGGTTATCGCATCAAAAACACACCCACGCATTCAAGGTGGTGTGACGGCTGAGCAACTGCTTAACGAAAAGCATGCGAAGTTATCGAAAGTGCATGGCCAACGTAGTTTCTCAGAGCAAGCGTACCGTGAACTGGATTGCCAAGCGGCGTATGAAGGTTCTAGTTTAAGCAACCTACTATACGTGGTGGGTCAATCTGAGCTTGTGACTATTGCACCACGTTGGATGGCGGAAAATGCGGTAAACAGCGATCAACTGCAAATTCTTGATTTCCCATTTGCGAACAAAGAAATCAGCGGCTTCTTAAGCTGGCATGAATCAAGCGAAAAAGATAAAGGCCACATTTGGCTGCGCGATCAACTGATGATCACTTGTGGTGAAGTCGTTGCCGCAAAATAAGATGACGTTTGGTCTTCTCGATTAGACCATATTGGTAATCATCAATTTTTACAATTCATTGGTCCCCGAGCGATTTTTGTCTCTCGGGGCTTTTTGTTTTCGTAATCAACAATCGAAACAGTAAGTTAAATAGAGTAATCATTCAGCAATTTGAGTTACGTTACGCGACGTATAAGTGATAGTTGTCTCTTATTAGTGATAAGTTTGATACTGGTCAGTTGCGTTTTAGCAAGCCGTGAGTACACTTGTTCGCTCAATTAGCTTACGCCTGTAAGCCAAAAGGTAAGTAAAAGAATGGCCAAGTTAGATTTTCATATCGTTAAACGTATTCGTGAACAAATTGCGAACGGTGGTACACGCGTTGCACTCAAGCATAAAGTGGGTGAGGAGTGGCAAGGTATTACGTGGACGCAATTTGGTCAGCAAGTTGATGCTTTATCACTTGCACTTTTGGCTCAGGGATTAGGAGTCCAAGATAAGATCGGCATTTTCTCGAACAACATGCCGCAATGGACGATCGCTGATATCGCAGCACTGCAATTACGCAGCGTGACAGTACCTATTTACCCAACCAATACTGCCGCTCAGTCGGCGTACATCATTAACAATGCAGACGTCAAAGTTCTGTTTGTTGGTGAACAGCCTCAATTTGATGCAGCCGTGAGCATTTTCGACCAGTGCGAACAGTTAGAGCTCATTGTTGCGATGTCTGATGATATAGAACTTGGCGATCATGATTTCGTTATCTCTTGGCAAGCATTTGTTGCCAAAGGCGACACTACATATCAAGTTGAATTGGACGCGCGTTTAGATCAGGCAAAAGAAGATGATCTACTCACGCTGATCTACACCTCGGGTACAACAGGCCAGCCAAAAGGCGTTATGTTGGACTACGCAAACATTGCGGCGCAATTGGAAGGGCACGATCAGCGCTTGAGCCTTTCTCAAAGTGACGTGTCATTATGTTTCCTTCCGTTGTCACACGTATTTGAGCGCGCTTGGACCTTTTATGTATTGTACAAAGGGGCGACCAACTGCTATTTGCAAGACACCATGCAAGTACGTGATGCACTGAGCCAGGTGCGACCTACCGTGATGTGTGCCGTACCGCGTTTCTATGAGAAGATCTTCTCTGCGATTCATGAGAAAGTGTCTCGCGCGCCGATTCACCGTAAGATCATGTTTACTTGGGCAGTCAACATGGGCGCAAAAATGGCCGCTTGTCATCAAGAAAAACGTCAGCCATCGCTCTTGCTGCGTAAGTCATACGCTTTGGCGGATAAGTTGGTTCTGAGCAAACTGCGTGCGCTACTTGGCGGGCAAATCAACTTTATGCCTTGTGGTGGTGCAAAGCTGGATGAAACCATCGGTCGATTCTTGCATGCGATTGGTATCAACGTTAAGTTGGGCTACGGCATGACTGAAACCACGGCGACAGTATCGTGTTGGGATGATAAATGTTTTAACCCCGACTCTATTGGTATGTCGATGCCTGGCGCACAGGTTAAGATCGGCGAAAACAACGAGATTCTGGTTCGTGGTCCAATGGTGATGCGTGGCTATTACAAAATGCCAGAAGAGACGGAAAAGACCTTTGATGAGCACGGTTTCCTAAAAACGGGCGACGCTGGTTACATTGATGAAAATGGCAACTTGTTCATCACCGATCGTATCAAAGAGTTGATGAAAACTTCAGGTGGTAAATACATCGCTCCACAAATGATTGAAGGTGCGATTGGTAAAGACCACTTCATCGAGCAAATCGCAGTCATTGCGGATACTCGTAAGTTTGTTTCTGCGCTTATCGTGCCTTGTTATGACTCGCTAGAAGAGTACGCGAAAGAGCTGAATATTAAATATCACGATCGCGTTGAGTTGATTAAGCACCACCAGGTGGTCGAAATGCTTGAGAAGCGTGTGAACGATCTTCAAAAAGAGTTGGCAAAGTTTGAACAAGTGAAGAAGTTTAAATTGTTACCAAGAGCTTTCTCTATGGATGATGGTGAGTTAACGCCAACTCAAAAACTTCGTCGTAAAGTCATCAATGACAAATACCAAGATGAAATTGAAGAAATGTATAAGGAAAAGTCGGATAAAAAGTAACTTAAGCTGACTTAGATTTTATATTGATGAAAAAATCCCCAGTGATGTGATCGCGCATTGCTGGGGATTTTTGTTTGTATTGATTTTTTCTGTTCTGCTCGTCAAATAATGCTATTTCGCACCCTATAGCTAAAAGCTTATGAAATAATGTTCTTTTTTTGAGCGTTAACTTTTTAGGTTGTACTGTGAAATAGGAGATGTGTGGCTGCTATTCCTACTAACATTCTAATTACTAGTATCTTGTTTAAAAAGTAGATCAATCTCTCATTAGACCCTTTGATAATAAAACGTTACATTTGTTGGGTAACCTTGCGGGATGTTATGACGAACGCAAGACATAGCCGAAAACGTGGAAGTATTTCGATTAGGCTACGAATAAGACCTAGACTATGTAAAACCAGACCAATCCGTTGACCTTACGGTGAGGAAACTGGCTAAGGAGAGCAATTATGACAGCAATGTTGTCAGGCGCAGAGATGGTGGTTCAATCTCTGATAGAAGAGCACGTAGAGCAGATCTTTGGCTACCCAGGTGGCTCTGTTTTGGATATCTACGATGCACTGCATGCCAAAACCGATCAAATCAAACACGTACTTGTAAGGCATGAGCAAGCCGCCACTCATATGGCAGATGGTTACGCTCGAGCTACCGGTAAACCGGGTGTCGTACTTGTGTGCTCGGGGCCGGGCGCGACCAATACCATTACGGGTATTGCAACAGCGTATATGGACTCTATCCCAATGATCGTTATCTCGGGTAACGTACCGAATAGCCTAATTGGTAATGATGCTTTCCAAGAGTGTGACATCGTCGGTGTCTCCCGCCCAGTGGTCAAACACAGCTTTTTAGTAAAAAAAGCGGAAGATATTCCTGAAACAATCAAAAAAGCGTTTTATATCGCGACTACAGGTCGACCTGGTCCAGTTGTGATTGATTTGCCAAAAGATGTAATGAACCCGCAAATCAAACTGCCTTATCAATATCCAGAAACGCTTTCAATGCGCTCTTACAAGCCGACAACTTCGGGCCATAAAGGCCAGATTAAAAAAGCGCTTAAATCGCTATTAGAGGCGAAAAAACCAGTGCTTTATATCGGTGGTGGTGCGGTGATTTCTGGCGCCCATGAACATATTTTAGAGCTTTCCGACAAACTGAACCTACCCGTTGTGAGTACTTTGATGGGCTTGGGGGCATTCCCGGGTACACATAAAAACTCACTGGGCATGTTGGGTATGCACGGCACTTACGAAGCTAATATGGCAATGCATGAAGCCGATCTTATTTTTGGTATCGGTGTGCGTTTTGATGACCGTACAACCAACAACCTTGAAAAGTACTGCCCAAACGCAAAAGTGATGCATATTGATATCGACCCGTCATCGATCTCGAAAAACGTGAAAGTGGATTTGCCGATCGTAGGTTCTGCGGAAAAAGTGCTGACAACCATGCTCGGGCTGCTTGCAGAGCAAGGTAGTGGAAATGATAAAGATGCTATCACCGTATGGTGGGATGACATTCAAGTATGGCGTGACCGCAACTGCTTGTCTTATGAAACGTCTCCAGAACGAATCAAGCCACAGCAAGTAATTGAAACGCTGCACAAGCTAACTAATGGCGACGCGTATGTGGCGTCTGATGTGGGCCAGCATCAGATGTTTGCGGCACTGTACTACCCATTCAATAAGCCGCGCCGTTGGATAAACTCTGGTGGTCTTGGCACCATGGGATTTGGTCTTCCGGCTGGCATGGGCGTGAAGTTTGCCATGCCACAAGAAGAGGTCGTGGTTGTGACTGGTGACGGCAGTATTCAGATGAATATTCAAGAATTGTCGACAGCCATGCAATACGACATTCCAGTGAAGATCATCAACCTGAACAACCGATTCTTAGGCATGGTAAAACAGTGGCAAGACATTATTTATCAAGGCCGTCACTCTAATTCTTACATGAGTTCTGTTCCTGACTTTGCAGCGATTGCAGAAGCTTATGGTCACGTCGGTATTCGTATCGAAACGCCTGATCAGCTCGAAGAAGGGCTACAAAAAGCGTTGGATATGAAAGATCGTCTGGTGTTTGTGGACATCAACGTAGACGAAACCGAACACGTATACCCGATGCAAATCAAAGGTGAGGGTATGGATAAAATGTGGCTAAGCAAAACGGAGAGAACTTAATATGAGACACATTATTTCATTGCTATTGGAAAACCAACCGGGTGCGTTGTCTCGTGTTGTTGGTTTGTTCTCTCAACGTGGTTACAACATTGAATCTTTGACGGTATCACCGACTGATGATGAAACCTTGTCGCGAATGAACATTACCACGACATCTGATGAGATGCAGTTGGAACAAATTCAGAAGCAGTTACACAAATTGATCGATGTGCTGAAAGTACAAGAAGTCACCGAGTATGAGCACATTGAGCGTGAACTGATGATGGTGAAAGTGAAAGCCAGTGGTTTTGCGCGAGCAGAAGTGAAGCGGACGGCAGACATCTTTCGTGGCCAGATCGTGGATGTCACGGCTTCCCAATACACCGTACAACTTGCGGGTACGAGTGAAAAGCTAGATGCCTTCATTCAAGCGATATCCGAAGTGACCGAAGTTGTCGAAGTTGCTCGTAGTGGTGTCGTTGGCATTGCGCGAGGAGAGCGAGCCCTCAAACCTTAACTCTCTGATTGCATATAGAAAAGCCACTTAATCTAAGTGGCTTTTTTGTTTAGAAAATAACAATTAATGATATAATTGTCGTTTTAGTAAGCATGATAGGCATTAGACGTGTGAAAGTACCTAAGCGAGTCGGCACCTTATTGGCGACAGCACTATTTTTTAGTGCACTCACTGCCGCTTACTACTATCAGAAATATCTGACGTTGTTAGAAAACAATGTTGAGAACACCGCTCAAGAAGCGTTACATCAATTGGCCTATACTGGCCGTGAATACAGCAATATTCAGGATCAAATCGAAACGATCAGTGACCTACTTGGTCACAGCCAAAGTCTGTATGAATATCTGCGCCAACCTAACCGGGTGAACCGTTCCATCTTAGAAGACATGTGGATCTCGGTCGCAATCAATCAAAAGTTGTATAAGCAAATTCGCTTTCTTGATGTTTCTGGTCGAGAAAAAGTGAGGATTAATTATGAGATTGAAACAGGCGCTGCGTTGCCCGCGATCAAATTGCAAAATAAGTCAGAGCGAGATTACTTTCAATTCGCTAAGAACTTAGACGATGGCGAAATCGCTTCGTGGGGGATAGGTTTAGAACGAGAGTATGGCGAGTTAGTCTATCCCTATAGCCCGTCACTGCGTATTTTGATGCCTATTTCGCTTAACGGAAAGCGCGAAGGGTATCTTGTGCTTAATGTTGATATTGACTATTTATCCTCTCGACTCAACTATTCGTCAGTGCTTGATTTCCATATTGAGCTGATTAAGAGTGACGGATTTTACATTGATAGCCCTAAATCAGCTCGTTTGTATGGCCATATAATTCCCGCTCGCTCTCAATTTAATTTTGGCCGGATGTACCCAAACATTTGGCGTAGTTTAAATTCAAAAGATTCGGGCTATGCTTACAATGGTTCGAATTTGGTCGCGTATCGCACCATCCAGTTTGTTTCTAGCGAACCTCTTCATCTGGTTATTGATCTTACCAATGAGCAGTTATTATCCCGAGCTCAGAGGGATATTGATGACTTAATCCAAGAAGCGTTTTTTGTTCTAAGTTTGGTGCTCGGCTTCACTTTGCCGACGGCAGCCCTTGCTCTGCATTATCGGCGTCATAGTATGGAATCGAAGTTGGCTCGAGCTGCTCTTGATGGTATGACTGCGGTGATGATCTCGGATGCTTCACATAGAATCATCATGGTTAATCAAGAGTTTGAAAACATGATGGGTTACTCAACCAAGCATGCCCAAGGTTGGAGTGCACATCATTTAATTTTTCTACCTGAAGATCTCGAAGCAAACCTGAGTATCTGGAAAACACTGAAGAGTGAACACGTATGGGAAGGGGAGATTCGTTGTCGAACTAAGTTTAATCAAGTCTTTACTGCAATAATGCGTATTCAGGCGAATTTAACCAAATCAGGTAAAGTGAGTTATTACATTACGTCGCTGGTGGATATCTCTGGGCAAAAAGAGTTAGAAGAAAAATTACGAAACCTAAGCGAAAAAGATGGCTTGACGGGGTTGTGGAACCGCCGAAAATTTGAAGAGCAATTGGCGCAATATGCGGGGATTATTGAACGCTATCCTGATAGCCCTCCTGCTTGTTTGGCGTTGTTTGATATTGACCACTTTAAACGTATTAATGACGAGCTTGGCCACGACGAAGGAGACAAGGTGATTTGTAGTGTCGCAGAAACCCTCCTAGAAGAAGTCCGCAGCACAGACTTTGTATCTCGTGTCGGTGGTGAGGAATTTGCAGTGATTATGCCGCATACAACACTAGAAGAGGCTGAAATTGTATTGAACAGGCTACGTGTCGCGGTTCAAATGCGTAGTGATAGAGGCATTACTGTAAGTGCTGGGTATAGTGATTTAACCTCTGATCGTACAAGAACGTATAAATGTGCTGATATTGCTTTGTATGAGTCAAAAAGTGCAGGGCGTAACTGCGTATCGCTATGTCATAGTTATGATGATATTGCTTAGTGCTTTTACAAAAACGAAAAAACGGGGATAGACCCCCGCTTTTTAGTCTCAGCGTTATTCGCTAGCCAGTATGCGACATTGGTTGTCGATGGCGGCTTCGATACACTGTATTGACTGTCTCAAATAACGCTCTAGATAACCTAAAGCATCCTGACTCTTTTTGTCTAGCGATGCCTTCATCAGTATTTCTTGCTCATCGAGATTACAGTGCCCAGGGTTCCCTGTGCCTAAAATCTGCATCGCGAAGTATTGGTAGCGTTTAATTTGCGTGAGTAGATCGCGGAAAAACCCAAACATATTGACAGAGCCAGCACCTTCAAACAGCGCAGTAAGAAACTGATTTTGGCGCTCTTCCCATTCCCTCCAACAAAAGCTTTCGCCAGGTTTTACTCGGGATAACTTGTGATAAGCAGTTAGTACATCCAGTTCCCATTTTTCATCGCCAATCATAATTGCCTTACTGAGTAAGCATGCGGAGACCATTTGCAGGCTTTCGTACAAGTCATGTAACTCATCTTTACATACAGGTGCAACCCAGCAGCCTTTTTGCGGCTCGAGTTTGACGTATTTGCTCCAAGATAATTGCACCAATGCTTCTCGAATGGGTGACGCTCCTACGTTGTACTTCTCTTTGAGTTCGGCAACCACGAGTTTTTGACCTGGTTTAAGCTCGCCATCGAGAATATCCTGACGGATCATTCTTAATACTTTGTCGGTAAGAGTGGGACTAGACACATACACCTCATAGAAACTTTAATCGTGACGATAAAATTAAACAGTACGAAATTCTGATAGAGGTGAATAATACAATTAGCCTATTATGAGAGCAAGAAAGCCATATAAAAAAGGAGGGCATAAGCCCTCCTTCTCAAGAAACTGAAGTGTTAAAAGTTCAGTCTTATAGTACGTGTACAGAAGCTGTGTTCGTAGTACCTGAAGCAACTAGAGCGCCAGAAACCATAACAACGATATCGCCTTTGTTACCTAGACCTGATTCTAGAGCAAGTTCTTTACCCGCTACGTAGAATGCGTCAGTGCTTTCGATTGAATCAACAACTACAGGAGTAACACCTTTAGTTAGAACTAGCTGTGCAGCAGTTTTCTTGTTAGTTGTTAGCGCTAGAATGTTTGCAGTTGGGAAGTACTTACGTACTGAACGTGCAGACTTACCGCCTTCAGTTGCAACAACGATAAGTGGAGCTGCTAGTTTCTCAGCTGTGTCTACAGCGCCTTTACATACTGCTTCAGTGATGCGAAGACGTGGGCTGTCTAGACGAGAACCTAGTTCAGCTTTTAGCGCTGAGTCAGTACGGTTCGCGATTTGAGCCATGATAGTTACCGCTTCAACAGGGTATTTACCTTTCGCCGTTTCACCAGAAAGCATTACTGCGTCAGTACCGTCCATTACCGCGTTAGCAACGTCGCCTGCTTCCGCACGAGTAGGACGTGGGTTGTTGATCATAGAATCAAGCATTTGAGTTGCTGTGATAACCATCTTACGTGCACGGTTACATTTCTCGATCATCATTTTCTGAGCGAAGATTACTTCTTCAGCTGGGATTTCAACACCTAGGTCACCACGTGCAACCATAATGCCGTCAGAAAGCTCTAGGATCTCGTCGAAGTTATCAACACCTTCTTGGTTTTCGATCTTAGAGATGATGTGGATGTTCTCGCCGCCGTTTGCAGCAAGTACTTCACGGATTTCTTGAACGTCAGACGCTTTACGGATGAAAGAAGCTGCTACGAAGTCAACGCCTTGCTCACAACCAAATTTAAGGTCGCTCTTATCTTTTTCAGATAGTGCAGGTAGGTTTACAGAAACGCCAGGAAGGTTAACACCTTTGTTTTCGCCTAGTGCACCGTTGTTAAGAACTTTACATTTAACTTCAGTTTCAGTCTTAGAGATAACTTCCATCTCGATTAGACCGTCGTCTACTAGGATAGTGTTACCTACGTTTAGGTCTGCTGCGAAACCAGCGTAAGTTACTGCAACTTTATCTTTGTTACCTACAACTGAAGTGTCAGTTGTGAAAGTGAATTCTTGACCTGCTACTAGATCAACATCGTTACCGCCTTCTAGCTTGATAGTGCGGATTTCTGGACCTTTAGTATCTAGAAGAATTGCTAGTGGTTTGCCAGTAGCTTCCATTACTTTACGGAAGTTCGCGATACGAGTGCCGTGTTCTTCGTAGTCACCGTGAGAGAAGTTAAGGCGCATTACGTTCATGCCTGCGTTAACTAGTTCAGTTAGCTTCTCTACAGATTCTGTTTTAGGGCCAATCGTACATACGATTTTGGTCTTTTTCATGGAAGATACTCTCCGGTAAGTATAGTTACAATTTGAAAGTCGGTTATTTACTCTGAAGTTAGGACGTTTTTGATGACATTTAGTACCTGTCACCCACCGATTTTTCGTCTCATTATTAGAACTTCAGATTCTGAAAGTCTTTCACCAAGTTTAGTCATTTTATGACTAAAAGATCGGCGATTTTGGTTACCTTTTTGTGACTAATCCCACTTTATATGCAGAAAGTTGCAAAAAAATAGCCTTCAATTCTGTAATTTTTTTTCTTTTCGGTGGCGAATTCTACCACTGAATGAATCCAATATCACTGTTTAAGAATTGTCTTAGGACAAGGTTTTATCGAGAAATATTAATTTTTTGGATCGAAATAAATGGACTTAAAAGTTTCGGTTTGACTATAATAAGTTTCACATCGAAACTTAAAATCAAAACTTAAATGTCGAAACGAAATACTCAATTAAGAAGACACGCCATTTCTAACTTGGTTTCTGAACTAGGAGAAGTCAGCGTTGATGAACTTGCTCAGAAATTCGAAACCTCAGAGGTCACGATTAGAAAGGATTTAGCTTCTTTAGAGAAAAACGGCCAACTTCTACGCCGCTATGGCGGTGCGATTGCTATCCCAAAGGAAGTCATTCACGAAGAATTGGGCGCTAATGTTTCGACTCGAAAGTTAAGCTTAGCAAAAGCAGCTGCATCATTGATTCGCGATCATAATCGCATCGTGATCGACAGTGGCAGCACGACTGCCGCGCTGATTCAACAGTTGAATGACAAACGTGGCTTAGTGGTCATGACCAACTCGTTGCATGTTGCTAACGCCCTAAATGAATTAGAGAGCGAACCGACACTGCTGATGACTGGTGGTACTTGGGATACGCACTCAGAGTCCTTTCAAGGCAAAGTGGCCGAATCTGTATTACGAGCTTACGACTTTGACCAACTATTCATCGGTGCGGATGGCATCGATCTCGAGCGTGGAACCACCACATTTAATGAGTTGGTTGGCTTAAGTAAGGTAATGGCAGAAGCGTCACGTGAAGTGATCGTAATGATCGAGTCCGAAAAAATCGGCCGTAAGATCCCAAACTTAGAGCTCGCTTGGCATCAAGTTGATGTGTTGGTGACCGATGCAGATATCCAAGCAGAGCATAAAGTACAGATTGAACAACATGGCGTGAAAGTCATTTGCGCCTAATAATGTAATCAGTTTCATATTTTACTTCCCTCTGGATAAAGGCCTTTGCTTGCTGCCTCTATTTGAAATCATGGCTAGGGAAGAACAAAACTACAAACGGAGATAAACACATGTGTGGAATCGTAGGTGCAGTAGCACAACGAGATGTTGCAGAAATTTTGGTTGAAGGTCTACGCCGCTTAGAGTACCGCGGTTACGACTCTGCTGGCGTTGCGGTTGTTGATGGCGAATCAAACCTAACGCGCGTTCGTCGCTTGGGTAAAGTACAAGAATTGGCTGATGCAGTAGAAGAAGCAAAAGTGATCGGCGGAACTGGTATTGCGCACACTCGTTGGGCGACGCACGGTGAACCTTCTGAAATCAACGCTCACCCACACATGTCTGGTGATATCGCAGTGGTCCATAACGGCATCATCGAAAACCATGAAGAGCTGCGTGAGCTGCTTCAATCTCGTGGCTACGTGTTTGAATCGCAAACGGATACAGAAGTTATCGCACATATGGTTGAGTGGGAACTTCGTACTTCAGAAACGCTATTAGAAGCGGTACAAAAAACAGCAAAACAACTTGAAGGCGCATACGGCACGGTAGCGTTGGATCGCAAAGATCCTTCACGCATCGTAGTAGCGCGTTCAGGCAGCCCGATCGTGATCGGTTTTGGTGTGGGTGAAAACTTCCTAGCGTCTGACCAACTTGCATTACTTAACGTTACGCGCCGTTTCATGTACCTAGAAGAAGGGGACGTAGCAGAAATCACTCGCCGTGAAGTCACTGTGTTTGATGCAACGGGTGAGCCAATTGAGCGTGAAATTGTTGAATCTAATGCAGAGCATGATGCAGGTGATAAAGGTCAATACCGTCACTTCATGCAAAAAGAAATCTATGAGCAACCTAAAGCGTTGATCAACACAATGGAAGGTCGTATCACGTCAGATTCTGTTGTGACAGACGCGATCGGTGTGCACGCGGCAGACATTCTAAGCAAAGTAGAACACGTACAAATCGTGGCGTGTGGTACGTCTTACAACGCAGGTATGACGGCACGTTACTGGTTTGAAGACATTGCAGGTGTTAGCTGTGATGTAGAAATTGCGTCTGAATTCCGTTACCGCAAGTTTGTGACTCGTCCAAACAGCCTATTGATCACGTTGTCTCAGTCTGGTGAAACCGCTGATACGCTAGCAGCACTTCGCCTAGCAAAAGAGAAAGGTTACATGGCGGCGATGACCATTTGTAACGTAGCAGGCTCTTCTCTGGTTCGTGAATCAGATTTTGCGTTCATGACTCGCGCTGGTGTTGAAATCGGTGTGGCTTCAACCAAAGCGTTCACGACTCAACTTTCTGCACTACTTATGTTGGTAACGGCACTGGGTAAAGAGCAAGGTCGCATCAGCAAAGAGAAAGAAAAAGAGATTGTTGAAGCGCTACACGCACTTCCTAAGCAAATCAACGCGGCACTTTCTTTCGAGAAAGAAATTGAAGCACTAGCAACGGATTTTGCAGACAAGCACCACACATTGTTCCTAGGCCGTGGCGAGTTCTACCCAATCGCGATGGAAGCGTCTCTAAAACTGAAAGAGATCTCGTACATCCACGCAGAAGCGTACGCGGCGGGTGAACTGAAACACGGTCCTCTGGCCCTAATTGATGCTGACATGCCAGTTGTTGTGGTTGCACCAAGCAACGACCTACTTGAAAAGCTAAAATCAAACGTTGAAGAAGTGCGTGCGCGTGGCGGCCTTCTATACGTATTCGCAGATGCAGACGCAGGCTTCGAAGGCGATGAAACAATGAAGATCATCACGATGCCTCACGTTAGTGAAATCACGGCGGCGATCTACTACACCATCCCAATGCAGTTACTGTCTTACTACGTAGCACTGATCAAAGGTACGGACGTAGACCAACCACGTAACCTAGCGAAAGCGGTAACGGTTGAGTAATTACGCTTAACAGCAAAAATCCAAGCGGCACATGCGAGAGTATGTGCCGCTTTTTTTATTTAAACCCACTTTAAGGTTTGTGAGTTATTGACCCAACTGGTGAGCGGTTAGAATTGCAGAGTAGACATTTTCTGCCGTCACTGGGAATGGCATATTGTGGATGGTTTCTCCCTCGGCCGTTGAGGCTTCGGCGACCTCGCGCAACTTAGTGTGGTTAAGCTCTTTAACGCCCATATCAAATAAGTTGGTTGGTAGACCTACAGAGCGGCAGAATGCAAGAACCGTATTAATCTCTTCCATCGCTGCGTTTTCTAGTACCAGCTGAACTAGTGTGCCGAACGCGACTTTCTCACCATGATAGAGATGATGACACTCTTCAAGCTTAGTTAGGCCGTTATGAATAGCGTGAGCACCCGCTAGACCACTGCTTTCAAAACCGATACCGCTTAGGTATGTATTGGCTTCAATAATGTTTTCTACCGCTTTGGTGCTCACACCATTTTCTACCGCAGCTTTTGCTTTTACACCATCTTCAAGCAAGGTTTCATAGCAAAGTTTCGCAAGCGCTTGTGCTGAACGCGTCGCTAACCCACCAGCCATTGTTGCCTTACCAGAAGTCATGTTGGCACGAGCTTCAAAGTAGGTGGAAAGCGCGTCGCCCATCCCCGATACAAGTAAGCGAACAGGGGCTTTGGCGATGACTGACGTATCCATGATGACCATGTCTGGGTTTTTAGGGATCATCAAATATTCTGCAAATTCACCTTCAGGTGTGTATATCACCGCAAGCGCTGAGGTTGGTGCATCTGTCGAGGCAATCGTAGGAACCACCACGACAGGAATTTTTGTGTAAAACGCAACAGCCTTTGCTGTATCTAACGTTTTACCACCACCAATACCGACAATGACATCGTGTTTCTGAGTGGCACAAATGTCCGTGATGCGTTCAATCTCAACGCGCGAACATTCGCCACCAAAAATGTTCATAGTGAGTGGAAGCTTTTCGTCAGCAAAGCTTTGCTTGACGTCATCACCAACCAGGTTAGTCACGAACTCATCGGCAATTACTAACGGACGTTCACCTAATGTTTTCACATAGTGAGCGATAGATGTAAGTACTTGTTCACCTTGGACGTATTTGCTTGGGCTGATAATAATTTTGTCCATAATTCAAACCTTTAACCTTTTTTATGTGTGTTTTGGACTGCAATGAATATCCATTGTAGGGATAAGGTTTATATTAGGTTTGGTGTGGTAAGTGGTGAAGGATATCTCTGGTTTTGTTCCATGCTTTTATGACCTCTGTGTCAAACCGACTGTCAGAAGTAATAAGCATCAGCATGCTTTATGGCGACGATCACTATTCAGGACAATTTGTCGTTTTACGTTTCATATTGAAACAAAAATGCCGAAGTTTTTGTTTCAATATGAAACGGATTGATTTTTGTTGAGCACGCTTTTTCTCTGTTTAAGATGAATTCATACCCTACATAAAAATATAAATGGAATGAGATAGAACGATGAAAAAGTTAATTAACCACGTTGATGATGTTGTATTGCAGCAAATGGAAGGCCTGGCATTGTCCCGCCCTGAGCTAAAAGCGAACTACGAGCCTCGTTACATGTGGCACGAGGAAACGCCGGGGCAAGTGGCACTGGTTTCTGGTGGTGGCTGTGGTCATGAACCTTTGCACGCTGGTTTTATTGGTAAAGGCATGCTGACAGGCGCCTGTCCTGGTGAGGTATTTACTTCACCTACACCTGATCAAATGTACGAATGTGGCAACCAAGTGAATACTGGTGAAGGCGTGCTATTTATCATTAAAAACTACACCGGAGACGTATTGAACTTTGAAACGGCCGTGGAGCTCCTTCATACCGATGGTATCAAAGTTGGGTCGGTGTTGGTGGATGACGATGTTGCAGTCAAAGACAGCCTATACACCGCTGGTCGCCGTGGCGTTGCTGGAACGGTATTGGTTGAAAAGTTAGTTGGGGCTGCCGCGAACAAAGGTTATTCGCTGGAGCAATGTGAAGCACTGGCTCGTCGCGTGAATAATCACTGTCGTTCATTTGGTGTGGCACTTAATGCTTGTGTTGTACCAGCGGCGGGTAAACCATCTTTTGTTCTGGAAGATGATGAAGTTGAGTTTGGTGTTGGTATCCATGGTGAACCAGGTATCAAGCGAGTGAAATACACCGATGTCGATACGTTAGTGGATGAAATGTTTGCTGAAGTTGCTGAAAACACGCCTTATCAGCGCACATTGCGTATTTGGAATCGTGACGAAGGTGAATGGGATGAAGTGGAATCCAGCATTGAGCCTTTCGCCGCTGAACACGACTACATCGTGATGGTGAATGGTATGGGTGGTACGCCAACTTCAGAGCTTTACGGAGTGTACCGCCGTCTGGCTCATAACTGCGAGCAAGCAGGGTTCCGTATCGTACGTAATATGGTTGGCAACTTCTGTACGTCACTTGATATGGAAGGCGTTTCGATTACGTTGCTGAAGGCAGACAAAGAGATGTTGGAGCTGTTTGATGCTCCTGTCGATACGGCCGCGATCAAGTGGTAACAGGGGGAGCAAACATGCAAATTGAAAAACAACATATCGTTCACTGGCTAGAGTTATGTGCAAAAACGTATCAAGAGAATCAAGATTTTCTGACCGACCTTGATCGTGATATTGGTGACGCCGACCACGGTCTCAATATGAACCGTGGCTTTAAAAAAGTTGCTGAAAAACTGCCGCAATTTGCGGACCAAAATATCGGCAGCATTCTCAAGAATACGGGCATGACCTTGCTTTCTAGTGTCGGTGGGGCAAGTGGCCCGCTGTATGGCACGCTGTTTATTCGCACGGCTGCCGCTGTCGGAACCCGAGAGCAACTAACGTTTGAAGAGTTGGTGGATGCACTAAAAAGCGGTGTGGATGGCGTGGTGTCTCGTGGTAAAGCGGAACTGGGTGATAAAACCATGTGTGATGTTTGGTTACCCGTTTTAGTTAGCGTGAAGGCGTCGTTAGAAAATGGCATGAGCGCCGATCACTTACTGAATGAAATGGTTGAACTAGCAGAAACGAGCGCGGTTGCCACGATTGAAATGTTGGCGAAAAAAGGGCGAGCAAGCTATCTGGGGGAACGTAGTATTGGTCACCAAGATCCCGGTGCAACCTCTTCTTTGTTAATGATTAAAGTACTACAGCAGGCAATAGCAGGTAATTAAGATGGTGGGAATTGTAGTTGTATCTCATAGTCGTCGACTTGCAGAAGGGGTGGCAGAACTTGCCACCCAAATGACGCAAGGCAAAGCCAAGCTTGCGATTGCTGCTGGGATTGATGATCCAGAGAACCCGATCGGAACCGATGCCATTGCCGTGATGGAAGCGATTGAGCAGGTACAAGATCAACAAGGGGTTGTTGTGTTGATGGATCTTGGCAGCGCGTTGCTTAGCACGGAAATGGCTCTGGATCTGGTTGATGATCATGTGAGGGAAAATGTCACCCTTATCTCGGCCCCTATTGTTGAAGGGACCATGGCGGCGTCGGTGGCTGCTGCTGCCGGACTACCTTTATCGACGGTAGTCGAAGAGGCACAGAATGCGTTAAGCGTAAAACAAGAGCACCTTGGTGATCAGCCACTAACATCCGCTGAGATAGCGCCAGTATCAGAGAACTTTGAGCAAGAACGGACATTTGATTGGGTGGTGCAAAATCCGCATGGATTACATGCTCGTCCCGCTGCGGCCATTGTTGGTGCACTCGCGCCTTTTGACTGCCAATTATGGTTGAAAAAAGGCGAGCGCCGTGTGAACGCAAAAAGCTTAAACAGCATTGCGAAACTTGGCGTTTGTAGCCAAGAGACGATCACGCTGTGCGCACTTGGACCTCAATCCAGTGAAGCAATCAAGGCATTTGAAGCCTTAGCTAGTGAGCACTTCGGAGAAAAAGAGGCGGTTGAGCAAGGCATTATCGAATCTGAAGAGAGCACGGATACTTTGCTCGATGACATGGTCCCAAATCAGATTGAAGGTGCTGTTGTTGGTATTCGAGTCAATGACGGTATCGCTACTGCTCCTGCTGTCCTTTTTACTCATGAAATGCCAGCAGTGCCTGAACGTGATTTCCAAAGTGAACAAGATGAAATTGAACGGGTTAAGCGTGCGATAGGCGTGGTTGTTCAACATTTGCAGGAGCAAGCGAAGCAGCCGAAAGGGGAAATATTTTCCGCTCATAGCATGATGCTCAGTGACCCAGAATTATGGGCATCGGTCGAGTCGCGAATTCAAACGGGCATGATAGCCGAGCAAGCTTGGGTAGAATCACTGCAAACGTTGGCCAAAGAGTTTCGCCAGGCAGAAAGTCAGTACATGCGGGAACGCGAAGCAGATGTGCATGATATAGCACGCCAAGTTATGGTCGAAATGACAGGCGTAACGCCTAATGCCATCGACATTCAGGAACCGAGTATTTTGTTGGCCCGTGACCTTATGCCTTCTGATGCGGCCGGGCTTGATAAATCTAAAGTGCTTGGTATCTGTTTGAGTGAAGGAGGAAAAACCTCTCACAGTGCGATTCTTGCTCGTGCGATGGGGATTCCTGCCATCGTTAAAGCTCAGGGTTGCCTTGATGCTGTGCGTGCTGGGCAAGTGGTGACTATTGATGGCTTTCGAGGGCATTTATGGTTCTCTCCTTCAGATGCAATACAACAGGAATTAGAAGCGCAACAAATTGAGTGGCAAAGCACCCGACAAAGTGCACTAGCGAGTGCTCAGCAAGCCGCAGTCACCTGTGATGGTGTCCATATTCCAGTATTCGCCAATATTGGTGGACCGAAAGATATTGATGATGCACTAACATCAGGAGCTGAGGGCGTTGGTCTATTCCGGACTGAGTTTCTATTTCAAAACAGTGATGAGTTGCCGACTGAGGAAGTGCAATACCAAGTGTATCGTGATATTGCTGCCGCACTTGGTGATAAGCCACTTACGATTCGTAGTCTAGATGTTGGCGGTGACAAGCCTTTAGCCGCTTATCCTATGCCAGCAGAAGATAATCCATTTTTAGGTTTGAGAGGGGTGCGGTTGTGCCTTCAACATGAGTCATTGTTTACCGCTCAACTTCGAGCCATTCTGAGAGCCTTTCACGAGCAACCGAATATTCAATTGATGATACCGATGGTGGCTCAGGTTGAAGAAGTGAGAAAAGTAAAAGCGCTGTTGGCGCATCAAGCAAACCAACTCGGCTTGGATGCGACTCATTTGCCCGTTGGTATTATGATTGAGGTGCCAGCCGCGGTATTAAATGCTGATGCGTTAGCCCAAGAAGTCGACTTTTTCTCTATCGGCACCAATGATTTGACTCAATATGTTATGGCCGCCGATCGAGGTAACGCCGCCGTTGCTGAATTGGTGAACTACTTTGAACCATCGGTACTAAAAGCCATTGAGCTCACGTGTGCAGCAGGCGATCGCGCGGGCATACCGGTTAGTATGTGTGGTGAGATGGCTGGCGATCCAAATGCCACAGAAACATTGCTTCGCGTGGGGTTGCGAAAATTCAGCGCCAGTTCAAGTATGCTCCCGGGACTAAAAGCGCAGATTCGTCAGTTGTCTGTCGATGTTTAATCGATACCTTATCGTTAGTACATCTGTACCGGCGTGCTTACGCCGGTTTTACTTTTGTTATAGGAACGCCAATTCACGACTTAATACAGTTTCATTTGCTCCTGCAGCCCAAACTTATTAATTTTTCTCCATAAGGTCGTGCGGCCAATTTGCAATGCTTTCGCCATATCATGCATTTTGCCATCACACTGATTCCAAGCCTGAACAATAGCTCTTCTCTCGGCTTCTTCTAACGTGATTACTGGCGTATTTTCTGCGGTATGGCGAGAATTCAGTTTAATGTCTTCAGGAATATCGTTCAGCTTGATTAAGTTGGAACTGCGGTTAAGCAAAATTCGCTCAGTTCGATTTCTTAATTCAGAGTTGTTGCCTGACCAACGAAAATTCATCAACGCTTCCAGTGCGACTGGCTCTATCGAGATCGTCACATTGTGGCGGCGTTCATAATGGCTGATAAGTTGCTGGACGAGAAATTCAATGTCTTCTTTACGCTTTCGTAGTGGTGGAATATGCAGCTCGTTCGATGAGATTTCATAATAAAGTTGCCGACCAAATGAGCGCTGAGTGACATACTCGCTGATCTCTGAAGAGGTGCTGGTAATAAGTTGAAAATCTACGGGGATCAATCGCAAACTGTCGCTGCGGCTGACGAGCCCAGTTTTTAACAACTTAAGTAGCACGGCTTGTAAATCGGGCGACAGATATTCCACCTTTTCTAAAAAGAGCGTACCGCCATGGGCGAGCTCAAACTTTGAAGGCATGCCTTGCCCTTCGTCGTATCCCAAGGTTTCTTTGACCAGTTGCTCTGTATTGATGGAGCGGCAGTTGAGCGTAATGAATGGTCCTTCTTTGTAGGCGCTTTCGTTATGAATCGCCATGGCGAGAGTGGCTTTTCCTACGCCTTCTTCACCTGTAATTAGAATCGGTGATTTTGACTTTATGGCCCGTTTTGCCACGGTAATGACATGCTTCATTTTTCGTGAAATGACGGGCAAAGTGCTGAACGTATAGCGCGCACTGCCACCTATTTGTTGTTGAGCAAGTTCGCGAATTTTATCGATAGGGTGCAAGAACAATAAGTGTGTGCCGTCGTTGAGTGGACGCAAGGTGATGATCGCTTCAACAAACTCGCCACGAACCTCTACCGTTGTGAGTTTACGGTTTATGCTCGCACCTGACTCAATACTAGTAAGGACATTCGGTGGGAAGCGTAAAACAGAAAAGACTTCTTTATCCAAGACCTGACTGGCTTCAATGTTTAACAAACGCTCGGACTGGTGATTTACCATGGTGATGCGATTTTCTTCATCCCACGCTAGAAGGCCGTCATCCATGCACTCTAACGTTGCGTTATGCGCACAAGTGAGGCGGTTCATGTTCTCTTGTTCCGACTGAATGTGGATTTGCAAGCTGACTTCTTTCGCGCTCGACGCGATGATGACTAAGTCTTCTTTCTTATAGCTTTCCGCTTTTCTGAAAAGGCATGTTGTACCGCGTAATTTGCCAAATTGGTCAAAAACAGGCGCCGCTACAGAGGCATAAGAGTGCAAGTGGCGATTGAAATGTTCGGCAGCAAAAACTTCACACGGGATATGAGTGTTGATACAGAGATTGACTGCATTTGTGCCTATCTTTCCTTCGGAGAGAAAACAGCCTTGTTTTATGCCGAGCGTTTGCATCTCTTGTCGCATAGAGTCGTGCCCGACGGTGGAGAGAATACAGCCGTTGCCATCGGTTACCATCAATACCAGGTCTTCGTCACCAAGCATATCGTACGTATCTTCAAGTACGGTCGTGGCGCATTCGATGAGATGTTCGTTGCGCTTCATTAGAGATGAGAAGGTAAATCCAGAGGCAATATGTGGTTTTGACCAGGTGTAAGGGCTGCATTGCTTTATGCAACGCTCCCACGACTCGAGGACGGGAGTGCGGGAAAATTCTGGAGATACCCAGTGGTGTTTCTGGAAAAACTCCCACTTAGTTTTAGTGTCTTCGATTGAAAGCATGCGATACCGTTTCAATACTAGCGATAGATTGGTCTGATGTTACAGAGACATCGGAATATGGACTGTGATGGCTTTCACGCACGTTGTATAGAAGAATGTGCAAAAAGAGGGGCGAGTTGAGGAGGCTTCCTTGCCAGTTTTTCGATTAAAAAGGGCTGTCTTTGCCGAGCTCATTGCAAATCTCGACAATGGCAAGTGAGAGCCCTGACTTAATGATTTGTTGTTGACGTTGCAGTTGTAGCTGATAAAACTCAAGGTCGATGTCGTCATCTGGTTCGCTGACTTCCAGTTGTACCATGCCCATTTTCTTCACCAAGTGCAGTTTCTTAATTGGTTCTAGAATATTCGGGTCAGTGAATTCGTAATCTGAAGCGTCACTATTGAGTTGGTTTTTGAGTTTGATGATGTCTTCGATGTCGTGGTAAATGTCATCGGGGAGCACTCCCAAGCCAAACAATAACTTCAAACGAACAGACAGATCGCCCAGTGGTCCAGAGTCTTGTAGCAGCGGACCGACAACCGATTGAACAGCGAAGTTATCTTTACGAAAGATTCTTTGCACCAACCCGTCGATCGAATCGTTAAAAACGTCGACTGCTGCAATGAAAAAGCCTCGTACCGATGGTGCGCTGTTTAATCGCTCAATGATCTCGGTTTCGTTGATGTTATCTGCCATATACTGAATACATTTCTAATTATTAGCTATCCCAACTCTTCAAGCAGAGAAGGACATAGAAGGGGAGCCGAGCTCCCCTAGGTAAATCAAAGTTGGTTGTAAAGTGTCTCGATTTGAGCCACTTCATCGCTGTCTTCTGCAAGACCTGTGTATGTCGCTAGCGTCTTCTTCACTCCCACTTCTTTTAATGAGTTTTGTAGCTCTACGGCTTGTGGGTCAGTGTCGTTAGTGTACTTCAACGCAGCGGCAATGCCTTTCAAAAGTGTTTGATTTTCAGTGCCATACTCAATTGTACCGAGTAAAGGCTTCACTAATCTATCGTTTGCACCTAATTTACGAATTGGTTGACGACCTACGCGATCAACCTCATCCACTAAGTATGGGTTGGCAAAGCGTCCTAGAATCTTCTCGATGTAAGCATTGTGCATGTCACGGTCGAAGCCGTAACGTTTGATCAACACCTCACCACTCTCTTGCATCGCCTGTTTTACTTCAGCATGAATACTTGGGTCTTCAATCGCTTCACGAATTGTACGATGGCCTTTCAAGCAACCTAGGTAAGCGGTAATGCAGTGGCCTGTATTGAGAGTGAATAGCTTGCGTTCTACGAATGCCATTAGGTTGTTGGTTCTTTCCATGCCAGCTATGTCAGGGATTTCGCCCTTGAATTGCTGCTCATCCACAATCCATTCGCTAAAGCTCTCTACCGTCACTTCTAGTGGGTCATCGTTCGCTGCTTCTGCTGGTGGCACGATGCGGTCTACCGCTGAATCGACAAAGCCAACCAATTCGTCTGCTTTCGCGTGCAATGATTCATCCAAGTGTTTGTACACTTCACCTTTTAGGTGTGTGGTGCCACGAACCATGTTTTCACACGCGATGATGTTCAATGGCTTATCGTTACCTGCTGCAAAGCGCTTAGCTATGCCGGTAGCGATGGTTTTTGCAATGATGTCCAGTACGTTAGGGCCAACCGCTGTTGTGACCAAGTCGGTTTTTACAATGCGGTCAATGACATCTTCACTGGCTGAGTTTACCGCGGTGACGTGAGTTACTGTGTCGATTTGGCACTCAGTACCGACCACTTTTACTTTGTATTCTTGCTTGTGACTCAGTTGATCGACGAGTGGTGCGTCTACATCTGCAAATGTGACCTCGACTTCTGCATCTGCTAATAGTTTACCGATGAAGCCACGACCAATGTTACCTGCGCCAAAATGAACTGCGTTTTTCATAATTCTTACCTACCAATGTCTAAAATGTTGACTTACGAAACTAGGGGGAGGCCAACCGCATAGGGGGTGACAGCTGACCTCATTTGCCTCAGGAGCAAATTAAAGGGGTAATTAAGCCGCTTGTTGACAGCCAAGGATGTTCAGAATCTCTTCCACATCGTTGGTACTGGTTAGCTTCTCAATTGCCTCCGGCTCATCGAGCGCGTTCGTAATGGTGGTAATCACCTGGATGTGCTCATCGTTCTTAGCGGCAATGCCGATAACCAGTTTCGCTACATCATCGTCGTCTTCAGTAAATTGGATACCCGATGGGTATTGGCAGATTACAATGCCGGTTTTCTTCACGCGGTCTTTCGCTTCTACCGTGCCGTGAGGCACTGCGATAGATTCGCCTAGGTAAGTTGGAACCAATGCTTCACGCTCAAACATCGCGTCTACGTATTCTGGTTCTGCGTAGCCAAGTTCGACCAACTTGTTGCCCGCGAAGCGAATCGCTTCTTCTTTGTTGGCAGCTTTCAAACCTAGGTGAATGTTTTCACGCTGGATTTGGAACACCGACGTTTGCTGTGGCTCGAAGTTGTCGTCGTTTGCTGCCACGAGCGAAACTTTTACCATTTGGTCGTCATTGGCTGCGGATTGGTTTTGCGCTGCTAGTAGTTTGGTGACTAGCTGGTTGTACATCTCGCTGTCTAGGAAGTTAGTCAATGAAATGTGGTGTGCGTTTGGAGCATGCTTACGTGCACGATCCGTTAAGTCTTTATGAGTAATCACGATATCTGCACTCTCTGGTAAGCTGTTAATGGCAAGGTTGGTTACGTGGATGTTCAGACCTGCGTCTTGAACCTTTTTGCGTAGCATGCTCGCGCCCATTGCACTCGAGCCCATGCCCGCATCACAAGCGACAATGATGCTTTGTACTGTCGCTAGGTCTACGTCACCTTTGCTTTGGCTGTTTACCACCGCATCGTTTTTAGATGCAGATTTCATGTCTTTCATTTGTGATGTTGCTTTCTCTAGTGCTGCTTCATCACCGTCTTCTTCTGTTGACGTTTGTGTCTTCATTAGCAGTGCTGCTACGGCGAATGACACGCCTGTTGCCGCTGCTATAGACGCCAGAACACCAACGATTGAGCCTTTCTGAGTCATCAACAAGATTGCAAAGATTGAACCTGGTGATGCTGGAGAAACGATACCTGCGTTAAAGATAGTTAGTACGAATACGCCAGTCATACCACCTGCGATAGCCGCAAGGATTAGGCGAGGGTTCATTAGGATGTATGGGAAGTAAATCTCGTGGATACCGCCGAAGAAGTGGATGATTGATGCACCACCTGCCGTTTGACGAGCCGTACCTTTACCAAACACCATGTAAGCTAGCAGGATACCAAGACCAGGACCTGGGTTTGCTTCGATTAGGAAGAAGATCGATTGACCTGTTTCAGACGCTTGCTGGATACCCAGTGGAGAGAAAATACCGTGGTTGATCGCATTGTTTAGGAAAAGGATCTTCGCAGGCTCAACGAAGATTGAAGTCAGTGGTAGTAGGTGAGCAGAAACTAGGAAGTTAACGCCTGCCGCCAAGCCACCAGAAAGAATTTTTACGAATGGACCGATAAAGATGAAAGCAAGGATCGCACATAGCATGCCGATGATGCCCGCAGAGAAGTTGTTAACCAACATCTCGAAGCCACTTTTTACTTTACCATCGATGTAGTTATCGAATTTCTTGATAGCCCAGCCGCCCATTGGGCCGACCATCATTGCGCCCATAAACATTGGGATGTCTGTGCCTACAATCACACCCATTGTTGTGATTGCACCGACTACCGCACCACGATCGCCACCAACTAATTTACCACCGGTGTAACCGATAAGTAGTGGCAGCAAGTAGGTAATCATTGGGCCAACCATAGAGGCTAATGTTTCGTTTGGTAGCCATCCCGTTGGGATAAATAGAGCAGTGATAAAGCCCCACGCGATAAACGCGCCGATGTTTGGCATTACCATGTTTGACAGAAAACGACCAAAATTTTGTATCTTGATCTTGGCATCTGGTGATATCATAACAATTCCCCGTTCGATGTTCTGATGAATCTTGTTGTAGTAAACGGTTCGCCAAAACCGTTTGTTTGATTGCTTAGTACCCAATCAATTTACCACACATTTTCCAATTGGAACTGACAACGGGTTTTTCGTGATCTACGCCCGCATTTCTTAGGCTGAGAAACGGTTTTTAAGTGACCAAGTTCAACTTATTAACTTGTAACTTAATAACAAAAAGCCACTTTTAAATCTGTCAATAAAAATCTTAGTGATCAATCCGATCTTCTGACAAATTTAAAATCAAAATACTTTGTGACTTTGATCACTTTTGATTTTTTTTGAAATTCGAATTAAATACTTGTAATGATCAATGTCACGTTTTGTGTTGAGTTGTGGTGGATTTAAAGTGTGACCTGGATCTGTTTTTGTTTTTTGTGAAAGTTTGTGACGGAATTGGTGAGATAAATGCTATCTAGATCTTTCGATAGATTGTATCTATAAGAGTCTTTTCGGCGCACTTCACGGAGCACGCCTAATTAGTTGATGAAAGGGTAAATAAAGAGAGTCGCCACACGGTTCTTCTTGTGATTCCCAACTCTCTACTTAATCACTGTTCTTAATCATCGTTGCTATTAGTATGATAGACGAGGTAGTCATGAGCTTGCTCGCGTCCCATATACCTTGCCAACGTCTTTTCTTGAACATCGCGCAAATCCACCATAATCAATCCATCTAGAGCGTTATTGAATGCAGGGTCGACGTTGAAGCATACCAGCTTGCCATTGAGGCTTAAGTACTGACGCAGCAAAACGGGCACTCCTTTCCCTTCATCGATTCTGGCAATGACACGTGACAATAGCTGTAAATCACCCAGAGCAGTGAGCATGCTGGTGTTCCAGTCACGGTGGTGCTCAGGAAGTGGGTTAGAAGGCGTGACGTACTCTGCGCAGTTGTTATCGTAGTGGTGAAGCGTCATTGATTGAGCCAGCAGTTGGCGTGCAGTATCGCTATAGTCGTTGCTAATACTTACCGGACCAAATAGGTGAGTGTAATCTGGGTTTTGATGCACGAAGGTTGCGATGCCTTTCCACAGCAGCAATAGCGCGCTCATGCTCTTTTGATATTGCTGTGCAATCACTGAGCGCCCCATTTCGATGGATTTACCCATTTGGTCGATAAAGCGTTGGTCATAGTTAAACAACGTTCGTGAATACAGACCTGCTACGCCGTGCTTTTCAATCAGTTGATCAACTAGACCTAAGCGATACGCGCCCACCAAGCATTGGTTTTCTCTGTCCCACACAAACAGATGCAGGTAATCATGATCGAAATGGTCAATGTCTATTGCTAGTCCCGTCCCTTCGCCAACCTGTCGAAAATTGAGCTCACGTAGGCGACCAATTTCATGCAGTAGGGAAGGGATATTCTGCGACTCCGTGCAGTAGACATCGAACTCACCACTTGTTAGCAGCTTGGACTCTTTTGGTAAGTTGTTCAGCTCTTCAAGCAATTCGCCTACGGGTAACCCTGCCGCTATTGGAGAGAGCAGTTCTGATGAAGAAGAAGGCTTAACTGATTGGGTTTCACGATTGAGCAAGTAAGTGTTGAGCCGCAAATAGTTCACCACTTGATCATCGTTAAGTGTGTTGAGCTCTTTGAATTTAATCGCTTGGCCAAAAGACAAGTTGATGGTTTGTGCATGTTTGTTTAGCAACTCTCGACCAAGCAGTAGGGTGCGCAAAAGTGGATGGATTTTCCCTGCCATATAGAAGCGTTTCGAGTTCTGACCACTGATGAATACTGGAACTGTCGTTGCTTTGTTTTTGCGGATTAGGCTACTTACGCTTCGACTCCACGCTTTATCTTCCAAGCGTTGCTGTTTGGCATCGACTAACTGGGAAACCTCACCGGCAGGAAAGACAAGCAATAAGCCGCCACTTGCTAGGTGTTTATTAGCCGCTCTGAGGGCCTTCATATTCGATTTGACGGCGTCTTTGCCTTCAAACACATCGACACCAATGAAGAGCTGATCTAACTCCGGCACGGTTTTCAGGTATTGATTGGCTAGAATTTGGATATCGTCTCGTACCATCAACAAGAGTTCGGCCAAGATGACGCCTTCCACACAACCAAGCGGATGGTTCGCCACAATGACGGTAGCACCTTGTTTAGGAACTGAATCGAGTGAACCATGAGCAATGCGATAGTCGATACCTAAGATATCCAGCGTGAAGCGGAGAAAAGTTTTGGTATCGGCATTAACGGGGCGTTGGGCGTAGAACTTATCAAGTTGGTTTAAACCGGTTGCCCATTCAGCAACGTTTTCACCAATGCCAAACGGCGTTTTACGAGGGAGACGAAAAGGGGTTGAACTATCCATATTTACCTCAGCGTACAAGTTGCTGATTGGATAGTAGAAATTACAGATGACAGTTCAGAGGCAAAAGCATGAGCCTTTGGTGACAAACTAATGAAGCTTTATTGACTAAAGAAAACGGTATATCACTGTGCTATGAATCAAAACTCGCGTTATGTCTCCCTCTTAAAACAAGAGATAGGCTATCTTATTTAGAACAAAGATTAAGCTAAGTTGATATTTATCAGGGGGAAGTAATGGAACGAGTTTCCAATAAAGCAGCACTTTGGATTGGGCTAAGTTTGATACTTGGTCTTGGCATCCTTGGCTATTTTATGCAGCAGACGGCGGTGAAATACCGAGCCTATGAAAGAGTCGTGACAGTAAAAGGTTTGTCGGAGCGTGAGTATCCTGCTGATACGGTGATTTGGCCGATTCAATTTACTCTAGCGAGTAATGATATGGGGGCCATGTTTGATGAAATTGACCAGCAAACCCGTTTGATTTTGGACTTTCTAAGTGCCAAAGGGCTTCCTGAAACCAGCGTTTCCCTTTCTTCCCCAGCGGTCATTGACAGAAAAGCACAGCAATATGGGAGCGAGCAAGACATTGAGTATCGTTATTTGGCCTCGCGAACCGTTACGGTTTACAGCCAGAGTGTTGATGTTGTTCGAGCGGCAATCAATGAAATAGGTGAGCTAGGAAAACAAGGTGTTTTGCTTAACCAAGATCCTTATGCAAATCGTGTTGAGTACAGCTTTACTAAGCTGAATGATGTGAAGCCAGACATGATCGAAGAAGCGACTAAGAATGCGCGTGAAGTGGCTGAGAAATTTGCGAAAGACTCACAAAGTTCACTGGGTAAGATCAAACGTGCAACTCAAGGGCAGTTCTCGATTTATGACCGAGACAGCAACACGCCTTACATTAAGAAAGTACGAGTGGTATCGACGGTGCAATATTACCTTTCTGACTAAGTAAAAAGCCGCTCAGTACGAGCGGCTTTTTTAATGTGGTGACTTAAAGAATTGGATTAATGTCCTGAGTTGTCAGCTCTGCCTCGACAACATCAACTGGCGTGTAATGCTGGTAAATCAAGAAACCGTCTTCTGAAGTTTCATGAGCGTCTGGAGTATCAATATACGCAGTACATGTGTAGCCAATGCTGTAAGTACCCGGGCCGATGTAACCAAACTCGTAGCTGTAGGTTGTATTACCTTCTTCGTCTTGCGATTCATTCACGTTAGCTACCGCAACTGGCGCGTTGAGTGGATCTGCCGCACCCATATCGCCCATGGTTAAGCGATCCATTGAACCTGCATATAGGTAAACAGAGTGAACGGCAGGAACGTCATTTATTGCATTTGATGCGGCACTGTCTGCTTCACACGCTTGATACTGAATTTCACTGACTTCACCACTAATATGACCTGATTCTGATGCGTTTACTAAGCTTACCGCATTAGAGTTCATGTTCATGTAATCTTTGCCTGTTGGATCCGCCAGACCTTTGCGTAAGTCAAACTCGACAACATAGCTATTATGACCAGTATGAACTTTTACATACTGACCTTTTTGAGAAAACTTTAAGCGACCTTGATCGCTCGTATCTGGTTTAAAACCAAAACAGCTGCCTCGGCTAGGTACAACTAAGCCTTTGATGTTGCCGTCTGTCTTCTCTACGTATGACAGTGTTGTATCGTTTAATTGTTTGCCGTCTTTAGCGTACACACACATAGCATAATCACCAGGAGCGATGTCCTGTTCGTGAATGATCGTTTTAGCGTTGCTTCCCTGATATTCCATTAGATCAACTTGGTGTAGTGCTCCATTGTCACTAGCATCTAACAGAATGTGTTCTCCAGTTTGCTCGCCAGTTTCAGGGTCAAATGGTACAAGGACAACATCTTGAAACGCTAAAACGACTTTGTTGGCATCGTCGACAGGAGCATCGGAAACGCTGAGAGAAAAAGTGGCTGCTTCTGTATCGGATGAAGAGTCGTCGCTACCGCAGCCCGTCAATAAAAGACCACCTGAGATAGCAAGTAAAGGATAGGTATATTTTTTCATTATGACCTCTTGTTTACACTGCTGATAAATGTAAAAGGCTAGTCTCAAAGTCGAGAAATGATGTCATTGTATTGTGATAGAGAGGTCAATCTTCAATGGTGCTATATACAAGTCCTTTTTTATAAAACTAAGTTCTTAACTGTGATGAGGGGAGTTTGATGATAGTCAAGCTGGCTTCTTTCTTATGAGCGTAAGTTAGTATGACTTATTGCTAGAAGGAATTAGTATCATGGCATACAAGCACTTTATTAGAGAACTACTGGGTTTAGCGATTGTTGTCTCTGTCGTCTTTGGCGTATTAGGCGTGATGTTAGAGCTCTTTGCACTGACGGCACTTTTGGAGCATCAGCAAACGATAGCCGATGTTTTCTTCCATGAATCTCTCTACTTCATCGTATTTTTAATCCCACCATACTTCCTCTGGAAGTTGATTAACCGTCCTGAATTGGTTTCTGCTGACCAAGCTTATTTGGCAATGAAGTTAGAGGCTGAAAGTCGACAATGAGTCGATTTAGTGAGTAATGAAAAGAAGAGGCTATGAGAAAACATTAGCCTCTTTTCTATCTGATTCGTGGGGCAAAGTATTCGCTGCTTTATTGATTAAAAAGCTGCTTCGATTGTGCCTTTGAAAGTGCGATCGAGATAATCACGAATCGCTTGAGATTGATAAATAGAAACGAACTTTTTATACGCTTCATTATTTTTGTCTGCGTCACGAGTGGCGATGACCATGACTGCTAATGGGGCGTCTTTTGCTTCAAGATAGATACTTTGTTTCTTCGGATCTAAACCAGAAGACATTACGTAGTTCATTGTAATCGCAGCCGCGTCCACATCATCTAATGTTCTTGGTAGCTGAGCGGCATCTACCTCGACAAATTCAAATGATTTTGCGTTTTTTGTGATATCAGTTAGGGCGGCTTTATGGCCAACACCCTGTTTCAGCTCAATTAAACCTGCATCGGCGAGTAGCAACAGACCACGACCACCGTTGGTAGGGTCATTTGGAAGCGCTATACGTGCATTGTTTGGAAGCTCTTGCAGTGAGCGATACTTATTGGAATAAAGCCCCATACGCATAAGAATGGACTGACCAATTGATACTAATTGGGCGTTATGGCTACTGTTGAAGTTGTCTAAAAATGGCTGGTGCTGATAGCTATTAATATCGATGCTACCATCGCTAAGAGCGGCATTAGGTGTCACGTAGTCAGAAAACTCAATGACTTCGACATTCAAACCTTGCTTCGCTGCCTCCTTCGCTACCGCCTCGACTACTTGTGCATGTGGTCCAACTGTCGCGCCCACTTTAATGACAGAGTCATCTTTTTCTCCACAAGCGCTTAAGCCGACTACTGCCGTGAGAATCAAAGCTAGTTTCTTTAAGTGACCAATACTTTTCATTGTAGCTCCATTTTTTATTTTAGACGTCCATACGTTTATATGTCCATCCTATCAGAAGTTGTCTGAGGGTCAATGGTTTAAATCACGAGCGGACATTTTGTTTCATTGCTACATATAGAAAGCCAGATAATAGTTAAAGAAAAGGGGAAGAGGAAAAGCTATTACGAGGTTAGTGACGAGTTACCGCAACTGCACCCAAAGATATAAGATACAAAAAAAGCGTAGTAGGTATTAACCTGCTACGCCTTTCGGAATATGGTGGCCCCTCGCAGACTTGAACTGCGGACCAATCGATTATGAGTTAGCCACTAACACAGGAAGTCTAGGAAAACCGAGGTAAGTTTAGTGCAATTTAAAATAGCATAAAGCAATTACTAAACAGCAGTTTAGCGTAGTTTAGATAAATTAGTCAAAACTAGCGACTGTACCGCTATTGTACCTATAGTTAAGAAAGTTTAACCTTTTACCGGAAAAGGTTCTCGTAAACCCAAAGCTCCAGAATCTCACTATCATGAATCAGGTGAATATGAATCCTCTCCAACTGATTGGTTAGCAAAGTCAGCCACTTTAACTTCATAATCGACATAGCAGTCTAGCTGGTGAGGCTCCACTTGATTTGAGGTTGGCAACTCGTAATTTATTACTTCACCTTGGCTATTCTTACGATCTTTTTTGTAGATAAAGAATTCTGCGTACCTATTTGGTGAGACGCCCTCAAAGTTCTTCAGTACTAGTTTATCTTTATTTGGGCTATCTACTTGGCAGATTGCGTCACTGTGTAAATCGAGGGCTAAGCTTTTTTCATACGGCTCGATGTAAACGACACTTGTAATCCCCGCTGCTACGATATGTCTAGCACAATTGTGACAAGGAAATGTTGTGCAGTATAGAGTTTTACCTGCAGTACTTGCTCCACTACTGCGAGCTAGAGAGACGATTGCATCCATTTCAGCGTGTATTGCTCTGGAGTATTCAATAAGTGATTTTGCTTTTGAATTGTTGAAGATAATGTCAGCTACTCTTTCGGGCTCAGAAATTCCCTCATTAAGAAGAATCTGTTTTATCTGCTCTTTCAGTTGTAACTTGTGTTTATCGTTTTGACATCCTAGTTGATTGTAACAGCGCAGATCTTTCTTGCTTTCGTTATCGTAGAGGCCTCCCCCAAACTGAGGGACATCATTGCAGCCAGTCGCAATTATTTTTCCTTTATCATCCATGATTGCTGCACCCACTTGCCTAGATAAACAGGCTGAAGCGAGAGATGCTGATTGTGCAGAGTAAATCCCCTTTTCATCTCTAGTTGGAGTATGATTACCGACCCCATGAATTAGATTGATGAATCTCTTTATAGACGAGCTTAGCTCCGTAGTATCATCGAGGTTTCTGATAAAGTAGTCTGACATCTGAATAGCTTTCTCCACATGTTGACCAAACTTGTCATTACTATTCCTATCCCTCTCTATAAGCTTTATAGCTTCTGCACTATCTGTAATGCCTTCATCCTTGAGGTTTTGCTCTCGTTGCTCTTTAGTTCTTAAAAGGCCGATTAAGTAGAAGTTTTTTCTATAGACTTCTTGGAATAGAGCAACTTCATCATGATGTTTTACCTGATCAATGACATATGCTACTTTTTTAGTGACTTTTACAGCGTTACCGCTATTACTTCCATCACCAAAAATTGAGTTTCTGATTAGATGGATTCGGCGAATTCCGATTTCAGCAACTGTGGTATTTGAATGATCCTTTCGAAGCTTATCTCCGAGATTTTGTAGAGTATCGTAGCGCTTAAATCCACGTAAGCTGAGTATGGACTCTGGATCTGGTTGTGTAGCTGCAATTAGATCACTTAGCCTAATGTGTTCTACGTGGTAGTTAGCGGACTTGAGCTCAGTAATTACTACGTTTTTGAGTCGTTTAATTCCTGCACCAACAGCACCACATAGGCCTATAACAAGCTCCTGTGAGTGTCTAGAACGTATAGCTTCAAGAGAGTTTTTGTAGCTGCTAGTAGTAGCGGCCGAAGGGGATAAACTCGTAACAGTTTGTTCTGGCATCATAAGTCCCTATAGATTGCGCATATAGGGTCATATTATCAGATATAAGAACTTTACCAATCAAGCTTACTTGCTGCTTCCTTGAGGTTTTTCTTCGCATTTTCGAATGCGATCATCTTTTTCTTCTGGTGAATTGAAGACACAGTTGCCTTTGAGGAGGTCGAGAGATGTTTGCTTACTTTCTTAGAAGTACGAGCTTCAGACACAGTTATATCAACAATATTCATTGCATTTCACCTTGAAAAAATCGCGCAAATTATACACAAGCAATCCGTGCTTTCAATAAAATTTCTTTTGCGTTTTATATGAAGATATCATCTCAATCATAGTAAAGGTATCTTATGAAACAACTTTATTTGTCTTATGTGAGGTATTGTGCAACTTGCAACTAAAAGTTTGCAGAGCTCCACGCCCCCTTAATCTTTCTCTGACTAACTTTGAGGACTCATGCATGGCTTTCCTCAAATCTTCAAGTTCAGCTTCTGTGGGGCATCTTGGCTCCTCTGTATTGAGTGTTTTTCTTTTCATGTTACCTATATTGATCAATCGGTGCTGATCTCAGAGGCCTAATTCATTTCTTTCCTGGTGTTAAAGCCACCATTTCACCATAAGAATTAATGCTGAACGAGTAACCTATACTGACAGCAGGTGACCAAGTAACCAATGAGGGAGCCCAAAGGACTTGCCTCTTTCGGAATAGTGCAGAGTAAACCGTCGTACTTTTCTGAAAAGTGTATTTATGATGAGGTATTAGACATGAATAAACCAGTGGAGTACTTAACTTAGTAATGCAATCATTTTACGATTAGGTTCATTGCTGCTTTTCTTAGAAAGTCGCAATGAACCAAAGTAGGGGAGAAAAAGGTAAGGTATATGCGGATCTGGATTAGTCGGAATACTCCCTATCCCTATAGTGATGGCTTTTGAAGAGTCTAACTTAACCGAGTATTCCTTGTCATTTCGAGATACTCTTCAAGATATGCCGCTTGTGTCTGCTCGTCATTCAAGAAATCTTCGATGCTACTGTTGACATCTTTACTTGAGGTGTGACGGTCTATTGCGAGATCGCTATATGCCTGGTTGCCAAATGTCATAACATGACTTTCTTGGATTAAGTACAGGTCTATATTTCCTCTGTTCTCAGACTTGTTGTACTCGAAGTTGTAAAAGTCCATAAGCAACTGTTCCATGTACTTTGCAATTCGGTTCTCGCACTGGTAGAAAGTAATCAGATAGCCTAACTCTACTAGCTTCTTTTTTTCATGAATTGCAATCCTGTCTTTTGCCCAGCCTTTGCCAGCGTATGAGCATTTAAAAATCATCTTACCATTTACTGGTGTTCCAACTGGCGACCAAATTAAATATAGTCCCATTTCGTTGACGTTGAGCAGTGGGTTGATGTAGAGAACCGAGCCCTCCATTTGTTCCTTTTCGTGTTTATAAAGAGGAAAAACGATCGATTGATTTATAATACTTTCGAAGGTGACTCCCTGAGCGCTAATTTCCTCACGGATTATCTCATTGAATAATTTGTAGGATTCTGTCGTTGCCGTCTGAAAAGCTTCAAGTTGCGCTGGGGTTTCGGGCAGAGTGCTCGTGGTCATTCTAATCCTTTTAAGTTGATGATGTTTTCTGTTTTTGTAAGCACTTACATGTGCTTCAGAATTGATAGATTGGATATATTACCACTTGATGCTTTTGCTACAACTCCTTGGAAAATCAATGATGTAATTATTCCTTCTCTACAATAGTAATGAGGCTTTGATTTTATATATAAAACATTTGGTCAAAGTGACTTATGCTTTTTACGCCTCTTCAGCTCATCTCTTGCCCATTTGGATGACTCCTGCATATCTTTCCTCAAATCTTCAAGTTCAGTGTCTGTGAGGCGCTTTGGCGGCTCTGTATTGGGTTCTTTTCTTTTCATGTTACCTCCATTGATCAAGTTACGTTTATCTCAATGGTTTAATTCATTCCCTTCCTGGCGTAAAACAATCAATCATCCCACCATATGCACTAATGCTCAATAAGCAACCTATGCTGACAGCTGGTGACCAAGTTACCAGTGAGGGAGTCCAGAGGGGCTTGCCCCTATGGGCATAGCGCAGCGTGAACTTTTAGAACGTTAGTTCGCGAAGACATTTATTCATGGCGAGGTACGAGGCATGAATAAATGGATGAAGTAGATCTAACCTTTAGGTTATGAAGTCTGTACAAGTCTCACTTCCGAAGTCCTACTTTGGAGTCTTACTTTGGTAATTTTTAGATATATAAGAGTCAAATTTAGTGATTTTGAAGAGGAGATCAGTTGCTGTTGATGAGTGAGTTATTTAAATTTTGACTTATTTAGCGAGAAAACCGTTCAGAGTTGAGGAAATTTTGAACATTGGTATATTTCGGGCGCGAGAATACGACCGAAGTAAACCGGCGTATTTAAAGATGAGGGGGCTGGCCGTGACTTAGGTATCCTCAGTTATTGAGAATATAAAGGTCGCCTTCTGTATAACGATAATCTTGTGCAGCCTGTAGTGATATAGCCATTGAACAGGCTATACGAGCACTATGGCCTTCAAACACACGCCATTGGTTGCTTAGCCCCTTTGCTTTGAGAGACTTCAACGCCTGCTCTTTTTGTTTAGCTAGCCAGTCTGTTTTAAACCCGAGTTCACTCATGAACTTTTGGGTGAACCATTTATAGGCTGGTTTATTGAAGACCTTGCCCTCACTCGTGCTTATCTTTGCCGTGGTACTATTTAAATATCCAGCATCGGTTAATTTTTTGATGTACCTGTACCACGTAGAGCGAGGTATAGTTTCGTTATGTAGCTTTTTATGGCGGTCTATAAAGTCTTCGTAAGTTATGGGATCTAAGTGCTCTTTTTTCGCAACACCAATACGCAAAGTAGACCAATCTAAATCGTCGAGTAAGGTTTCTAGTAATTGAGACATTCGAGTTCGGACGTCTTTTCGGCTAATCCCTAAAGATTTGAGCATGAAGCTACGACTTGGGTAATTGGATAATCGGCATGAAGCTATACGAGTCGCCTCTGGAATAGCTCTGGACTTTTGTCTGCGGAATCGTGGGTGCTTCTTATAGCGGCGTTTATTATGATTGTTTTTTCTCTGTGTTTCGCCAGCCATAGGCTCGCCCTCAGAAAAAGGCAAAAACAAGTGTGAAAGTGAACACCGTCTCTCGTCGGTGTTTGCACTATAATCTATAGTTGTCATGTTATACCTCTATGGAAGGTGTAATGTGAAAATGTGGGCCGGTGTTGAGAGCACCGGCCTATGTGTTTTTTACTTACGTGAGTTGAATGGCCAGTCTCTGGTTTTGTTGGTTTGCTTATTTAACGACATCATTCCTCGATATGCCTTGTTTGCCACTTTGTTTTGAACCCCTTCCAGGACGTCAGCTAAACGATAAAGCTGCTTACTGTATTTGGTTGAGTGTGCCCACTGACCAACAAAATAAAATGCGAGCATCACCAGGAACATGACTGCGAAAAATGCTCCAAAGTCTGTCCAGTTTTGAGGTGGGAAATGCAAATCCATTGTGATTCTCCTATCTGATTTTGTGTGAAGGCATCATTAAATGTCTTCTTGGTTACTTTGAGTTTTGATTGTTTCAGCCAAGCGGCCTCCCGCAGTTTGACTGATACGGTTACGTGCAATATCTCCAATACCTTTAGCTAGGTTTACTCCTGCCCCTGCGGCAATTCGTCCTGCTTTAGCCGTGGATGCGACAACGCTGTTTGAGTTCATTTGCATTCCTGATGCATGGGCGAAGGGGGTGTCACCTGTGCCAGGGTCTTCGGATGTTGTAGAAGAGTCGCTACCAATAGAGCCTGTCATTGAATCGAGCATTTCAGAGCTGGACGCCGCCTTGAACGCAGCTTGCAGAGCCGAGGCTCCTCCCAACGTTCCCATAGCTGCACCAGCAGCCATGCCACCAGTAGCCATTGCAGCTCCAGCCATCGCGCTAGCACTTACATTTCCTGAGCTAGTAGCAGAGCCTGAGCCTGGTATTAAGCTCGCGACTACATTGGGTACGGAGTGAATAAGTAGCATTAGAACTACGGATACTACGAAAATAACCAGTAGCTCTTTCATTGAGGTGTTTGCTGACAGCTCAGCATAAAAACTATCCATAATTGACATAGCGACGCCGATCATTAACGTCATAGTCATAAGCTTTAAGGCAATGCTGAGCACACTACGAAAGTAATTGATGGCAATATCCGAGGTCCATTTTGAGCCCCCAAAACCCAGTACAAAAATTCCAGCATAAGTAAGAACCCAAGCGGAAACTAAAGACAGTAAGACATTGGCTGCTACAACCGTCATACAAACCAAAATTAACAAGGTAATAATGAAAATTGCTAAGTTATCAAAGGGGCTTGTATAGCTATAGGCTTCGCTCGATTTTGTAATAATGTCGAAAGCGATGCTGATCGGCTCTGATGGAGTTAGCTCACGAGGTAATCCTGCTGCTTGAGCGCCAATTATTCTGAGTGAATCTATGATAGAAGTGGCAAACTTAGGACCGTTTCTAAGCAGCCATAAGAAGAAACCGAAGGTGATAATGAAGCGGGTAAACTCGGCAAAAAACTCTCTTATATCTGCCTGTTTTAGTAATAGATTCCCTCCTGTCCATACAAGTGAGATTGTCCCAAGCAACCAAAACAACCAGCTTGCATGATTAGTTATCACGCCTGCCCAAGAGCTGCTCACGGTCAGAAAGTGAACTGCAACTTCATCTAGCACACCGTTAGTTTCGATTGTGGCATTAGCGGGTGTTGAAATTATGGTTAGCCACGAGAGAGTGAATAATCGAAATATCATCATTAGAAACCTTTATTTTGGCTACGTTCTGTTGGCGTACCCATGTCCCATAAGCAACTTTCCGACTGTGTTGAGTCGGATGACTCACAATCAATTTTTTCTACGTCGGTGGGCTGTTCACAACCACTTAAAAGTAATAAGCAGCTGAGATATAAATGCATCGATATGAGTGTTCTCATGGCTAAAACTTCCTGTTTTTCGAACGATCTGTAGGTGAGTCAAAATTAAAAAGTTCTTCATGTGCAGCTTGGTGTCGGGCTTTCTGATCGGTTTCGGCTTGTATTTGTGTCGCGACAGCATTGTATTGAGCGGTCATCAGACTACGTATCTGTAAGAGTTGACTGCTTTGTTGGCTAGCAAATTGGTTCGCATATTGAATTGCTTCTAGTTGCCCCTCGGCTCCTTGAGCTTGTCGCTGTAGCTTTTCTAATTGCTTAGCGTCGTTTTGTAAGGCTTTAAATTGCTGACTAATCCCTTTGATTGCAGCTTTACTCGCTGATACTTGAGACTCGGAGGAAATACGGTGGCTTTCCTTCATGGCAGCCCACTCTGTATCACTGCATCCTTGAGCTGAAAAACACGGAGAGTTACGGTAATAAGAAACGTCTTGAAACTTACCAAGGTAGTTATCTAGGCTACCGAGTTGGTTCTGATAGTAGGCGAGTGTATTGGTCGCCTGGTTAAGTTCATTTATCGTCGCTTGAGCTTGATCCCAGATGTACGAAGCTGGTGCCACTGTGTTTTTTAGTTGGTTTTCATACTGCTGAAGTTGCGTTTGGTATTGTTGGATTTGCTGTGCGGTTTGAGTTACCGACTCCATTGCGGAAAGTATGTTGTGAGGCAGATTTAGGCCATCTGCGACTGGAATCCCCGACCAAGTGGGACCAACATAACTCCAAAGCATCCCAATAGTTAGGACGTGAATTTTAGCCGCTAAAATTTTCCTTCTAAGTTTCATTGCGATTTCCTTAACTGACGGTGTGAAGTGTTTATCGACTTCTACTTTTTCTAGATTGTTTTTCTTGTTTCTTTGCCATTTCAGCTATCAACCGAGCTTTACGCTGTTCGTATGCTGAATGTTCTTGAACTTGTGGCTCCTCAAAGCGCAGAACAGCAAGCTGAGAGAGAGTACTGAGCTTATTCCGCCTAATTATTGGGGGAGCCTTGCCAATAGGTGAGATATCACGACGTTGGTTGTTCCTCGTTACATCTTGATTGGAAGAGAGTAATGAGAGCCGCCTTTGCTCTAATGCTTTATCGCTAAAGGTGATAGGTAGGCGGGTATCAACCGCTGCACGAATCACGTAAGCCTTAAATGTAGGGGAGCCGTTAACGCTGATTTTGTTGCCATATCGTGCCATTGTGATTTTTAGTGCTTGGACTATGGATTCCTTATCCGCTTGGCCCGATACCTGAAGGCGTTGACCATCATCTCGTATTGCTCCGTTTTTGGAGCGAAACAAAATGGTTCCAGTTTTGGTAATAGAATCAATAACGCTTGTGAAGTTTGTTTGTTCTTGTCCATTGCCTTGTAGAGTGTTGCCGTCTAGCGTTTGTGCTGCTTCTCTTGCTCGCAATGCGGCCAAAGCGTTCTGGTCACCCTGATGAGCTTGATGTTTTAACCAATCAGCCCAAGCTCTTTTGCTATAAGTTTTGTAGATTGTTTGGCGATCGTTTTGGTATTGCTGTTGAGCTAAAGCGATGTTCTTTTGAAGTGCTTGGCTGGCTTGGGCATACAGTAAGCGCTTAGTAAACTTACCGCTATTGGTGAGCTTTATTGCCATGCGACGCACCTTGCCTTGTTTTTTGGCGTCTAGAACTTGCTGGTTTTTCTTTTGACGAACTTTCTCTAATGCGGTGGCTTTATTAGTTGCGAGGCTCTTTTGCTCTTTCTGATATCTGGCGTATAGCTCCGTTGTATCTATTCGAGTCTGAACAGGTTTCTTTTGATAAGTGCGTTTTGAACTGGATGTATTATTAATGGTTTGGCGTGGCTTGAATGCGCCCAAGCGGGAGTCCAACTTTGGTTTGGATAAATTGCGATCCAACGTGCTAGCCTTTATCGTGACTCCAGTGTTGGATGAAATCACAAAACCATTGCCTTTTTCTGAAAGTGTTAACCCATTTTGGCTTAGAGTCGCGTGTAGCTCAGACCATGTTTGTGCGGCTTTGATTTCGTTTATACACTCACGCTTAATCCATCCAATTAGGCTTTCAATACCGGAGTGACGCTCCATATCAGCAGCGCGTGCTGCGCTGCGATTTTGATTGGGGGTGTGATTGTCTTGTTGTAGTCCAAATGCTTTTTCTAATCGTTCACATTGCTCTGCAAGCGTACGATGTGAATAGTACGGCTCATGAATGGTATGGCGTGATGGATGAATCTTATTGATCGCCACGTGAACATGCAGGTTGTCAGTATCATTGTGAACGGCACTGATACGTTGATGTTCACCAAAACCTAGACTTTCACATATGCGCTCTTCGATTTTAGAAAGAACATCAGAATTAACTTGTTCTCCAGCACGGAAGCTAATAACAAGGTGGTAAGTCTTGTCACCTTTCGCTCTAGTGTTTGTTTGCTGTGTGGCCAATACCTCGCAGATCGCATCTCTAATTGAATCTGCATCGCAGTTAGTCAGTCGCACCTGACCTAACCGATGTTCTTTGCTTTGGGTATCAGTGAGGTAACGGACTAAGCCTGAAAAATCGGACTTACTCGATGAGCGCATTGGGATGTGTTTAGCAATCATGGCTAGGACCTTTGACTAAGAATAGATTCCATGAGCTCGCTCATCTGAGCTTTGGTTGAATCGATGCGATTTAATACTGCTCTAATGGTAGGTGTGCCGATTTGAGCGGCCTTAGCATCATTAGTTAGCCAAAGCTTTAGTAACCCACCAAGCCTGCCAAGATCACCATTAACTCTGACTAGTTCACGTACTTGTTCTGCATCAACGACACTTTTCACTTGGCGTCCTTGTCCAATTCGTCGTAGATAGGTTGAAACACTAAGACCAGCTTGTTTGGCATTAACCTCAATCGCTGCACGTTCACTAGGTAGGCAGTAGACTTTAAGAGGACTTGTGTTCTTCCTAGTGATTTTTTCTTCATGCTGCATTACGTGTTCTCCTATCGAATCATCTATCACTGAATTGATCCCGCAGGGCAGGATTACCGTTGAGCGCCGCAGGTGCGAATAAGGGAAGTGAAGAGTCATCGCTATGCTTGCATAGTGGGACTCCTTCACACATCCTGCCCGCAATATCGCCCTCATCAGTTATCAAAAAAGGGCGGCGCTATCGCACTGTTGTCACGCAATTGCGTAGAAAAAGACATAAAATGGTGTGAAAGTGGCCAAAAATAGACAAAATAGTGTGGTGGTTGTGCACTGGTTGCGTTTTAACTGAGATACAGTTGCGTATCCACTTCGTTTGAATATATTCATATCAAGTCCTCTTTATTTGGCTGTGAATTAAAAGAAAAACCGTTTATTTCACGAGAGGGGGGCGACTTCTCTGATTTCTCTTTAGTGGGCGGAGTAGCCATTGAGGTTTGTGTGATGTATTGCTTCACATAACGCAGGAAAGTCTCATAGCGAAATGCGATTAGATTCTTCTCTGTTAGGTAGGTCCAAATCGTTTTTAAGTTGTAACCAGCGTTAATTGCTTCCTCTACATCGGTTTTTACGCCAAGAAAAGTTGCAAGCACTTCTTGCTTATTTGGCGAACGATTGTTTTTTTGTCTTTGAATAACCCAGGACTGTAGTTCTTTGACGTAATCAGACATATCAAGCCTCCTGGTATTGATAAGATGATTGGTCAATTAAATTAGCAATATCGGAAACTTTAAAATAAACACGTCTTCCTATTTTCACTTGGTTCGGTTTGAGCTTATGTGCCAGTTCACAGTTGCTCCGAAGAGTCATTCTTAGGCCTTGTGGACTGCGGTGTAGGATCTCAGCCACTTGATAAAACGAAAGAAGTGGTGAACCTCCGTACTTTCTATACAAGCATTCCTCAGTGGTCATATTGCCCTCCTTTGCATTTTATTTATTTCATCTAGAGAATTACTTTAAATAAGTGTTAAGAATATATTTTAATTAAAAATGACAACTACCTTATGTCAGTCTATGTAAATTAAAGCAATAATATTACCTAAAAATCAATATATAAGTTTTCGAAAATTTAAGATTGGAATTATTAATTTTTTATTTATTTTCGATATATCGTAATTTTATTTAAATATTTTCGATCGGATTTTAGCGGCTAAAATTTTTATGGGAAGTATGATTTGTTATTTTGTTACGATATATAGGATGTTAAATTTTATATTGTTTGAATTGTAATTATATGTATTTGACTTAAGTTGTTTTTATATTGATAAGCGCGAGTTTGATTGGAATGGTTTCGATATATCGAATAGGGGATGGAGAAAATATCATTCGCTCAAGGTACTGAGTAGTGTGAGAAAACTTAGGAAGGAATTATGCTAATTTCTAAACTCCTGCCGTTTCTTTTAAAATAATATTGTGAGATATGTGATACCTGTCTCACGATTATTTAGGAACAACGTGAGGTTTAAGGCTCGAGTATCCATAAATCCAATTGTTATCAGGCCTATATGAGTAAAAAAGATTTCTCGGAAGTTATATTCCTAGGTTCATGTATGTGGTTTTTCGTCATGAATCCAAGGGCGATGCATTACTATAGTGCCTAAGAGTATTAAAATAGAGATTGTTGAGGGGAAGTCTGCAATGCAAGTGTTCTCCAAACCCATGAATCAAACTCGCGTCTAGAAATTGCTAACAAGTCTGCAGCTGAACAAAATACATCTTTCAGAAAAGTATATTCGGAACTCTCTATTCCTGCATTTTTAGCAAAACTTCGGATGTGTCTATCTACAGCAATAGAATCTATACCAACTAGACACTTCATGTAATCAACAGTTTTTGGACCAATACCGTTTAGGGATTGAAGATCTGAACAAAAATCGTCTTTCATGAGTTTGTTTTTCAGATCGCTGGCAGTGTGAATGTCATTGTTTAACATATAAGACACAAGGTTCTCGAATCTAGAGAGCTTTGTCGAGTGAGTCCAGTTAAGAATCTTTTGTGGACCATCTTGTTGAAGCAACCGAGCTAACTCACAAGTACTTTTCATTTCTGAGTATGTGTTAAGTATCGCGAGTACCCTAGGTCTGACTACAGTAGTGTAGTTCAGTCCTGCTTGGAGCACTGAATCAGCTAAGATTGCTCCCATATGGTCATAAGTTGGTCTGTATTGATGTCCATCAACTTCCAAGCCTTGCTCTTTGGCATAGTTTGCTAAAATTCTTGCGGACTTAAGAATTTCAATCGTCGCTTCAAGGTTTGGTGTGATCGCGTTCATCTCTAATAACTTTCAATGCATTTAGTCTTTCGACACAATTAGGACAAGCTCCGCATGGGAAACTGCTTGCTGCCTGACAAGAGTACGTTCTTCCTATAGGTACACGTAGTTTCATAGCTTCTTGTACTACATCAGCTTTACTTGAGAATCTAAATGGAGAATGAAACCTAACAGGACCAATGGATTCAGTTAGACCATCAAGCTTATTCATAAAACTAGAAGTACAGTCAATTTCCTTTGCATGATTGCTGTTGATGAAACCAGTATAGACATCGAGAATACCGATCGTCTGGGCTCGTGCTGCAGCGGCTGCGAAAAATAGCATAGTTCTATATGGGATGTACAGATCATCATCAACTATGTCGTCTGCCCACAAATCAGCTTCATCGATCAATCTAGATGTAGAGCCTCTAAAAATTTCACTGATATCAACTCGTTCTGGGCATGGACAGGAAGCAGGTAGGATCTCATTTAATCTTGACCATTCTGTCTCGACGCAATGCTGTCCGTAATCGAAGAACAGTGGGTAAACTTCATACCCTTTTTCAAGAAGTTTATATACCACTGTGGTTGAATCCAGCCCCCCTGACGTTAACACTATAGCTTTTGTCATTTTCTATTCTCCAAATATGAAAGTTCAACGTAGAGATGATTCAAACATTCGTCGAGGTCAGAAGAGTATTTATTACTACCAGTCACCACCATATTATTATCGTTCTCTCGATTAGGGTCATAAGTTATTACAGGTATTCCTTTAGCTAAGCCAATACCAACCTCTACCAATGTTCCAGGGTCTCTTTGCAGTGGAATTGCAAATATCACGTCACATACATCAATGAGCTCACAGTCGTCATCATAAGCTTTTCGACGTTCAAAGTTGGAAGATTTTTCGTTTAGCTCCCCGTTCTCAAGTACAGGTCTTCTAATATTAAAGTTGTGGTACTTTAAGCTGGATATAGCTGAGTCAAGATGCTTTCTATCAATATAGCTGAAGTCAGGTGCGGCTATATAAATGTTATATTTCTTCCTTGCATGCCAAGACAAGGATGTTCCGCCAATGCTTTTGTGTTTATCTAAAGGTGTATTTTGGCTTCTTTGAACGGCTCTCTTAAAGTCGTCTGGAAATGTTGTTTGGGAGTAGTAAGTAGCCGAAAGGGCACCTCGCCAAACTGCGTCTTCAATTGAATGAGAAGAAAATCGATAAGCTGATGCTACAGCAGTAAAGACGTCACCTACACCGACAGAGTTCACTGTTTTCTGAAGGATAGCCGGGACAGACACTATTCGATCGGCCGCTAAGTCAAATAGTCTACTTCCTCCTCTATTTTCTTTTAGTACAACGCTGCATGGAGATAAGTTTTGAGCTTCCGTAATCAAACTGGATATGTCGTTTGCTGCTAGACCCAGAAATAAATCCGAAGAAGTAGAGAGGTAAATAGTTTCGATTTTTCCTGTAATTGAGCTTAACACGCTTAGATCTGAAATGTCGTAAGCAACATCGATGCTAAACTTCGCATTGGGACTAAAGCAGTCGGTTAGTGTTTTAACGCAAAATCGTCCAGGAAAAAGAATTACGTTATCGAAAGATGTTAGTTTCTGTGTGTCTTGAGTAAACTCAATACTTTTTTTATCCCTTAACAACTCTTCGTAGCCTTGCTGACCAACTTCTCTTTGATCAACCAAAGACATAATGTTCGGTGAGCCAAGAACCTCACCAATTACAATTACTTCATCACAACCGTGACACTTTAGATAATTGGTTGCCTCTGAAGTAAGGTAGCTGGGGCAGATTATTGCAGCAGAGTATTTAATGTTATTTGCCCAAAGACCTCTAGCGGCATGAATAATACCTCCTAAACGCATTTTGCATGAGTTGTGTTCTGATGGCAGTGTGTAATCTATGAATATCTCACCAAGTATCAACATGTTCACTTACCTGCTCAATCATGGAGTGGCGATTGGACTAATGTCTATTTCAATTATTGGATTTAATCCGTTCGAAGAGTTGGATACAACACCTGCATATGAATAGCCATTTTCCATACAGTTGAGTAAGTAGTTGTAACCAGTAGGGAGTGCGCCGCAGTCTTTACCAGAAATTGCATCAACTGCAACAATTCTGGGAGACATAAATTGAATTAAAACCGTGTTACCAGCAGGAGGTACATCTTGTTTGGTATTATAAAAAGACGACTGTGCTACCTCTTCCAAAAGACAAGCTATTGATAGCTGACACTGATCTTCGCCACTTGTGCCACCTGTACTACCATCTTCGCTTCTGGTCTTAGTGTAATCAGTGAAGCTTCCAGATCCCGTACTACCCATAATTAAAGTCCTTATTATTCGATTTAAACTTCATACTAATTAATAAGCTAGGGGGCTTCTTTGGTATATGTCTCATTTTATGCGTATTGTTTTATATTGAATAAAAAAGGTGGCAGGGATGCTTATCGGGCTCATATGAAGCTGATGAACAATGAGCAGATATCTATCCCTCAAATGTCAATGAACATGGCTTTCGTCGAGCTCCCTCTAGTTTCGCAAGAGTCAGCCGACTTAATTGACATTTGAGGGGCACTTTTGTTGAGGCTGTACTTTATTGAAGTTGTACGGACTTCATTGACGGTCTTTACTAGCTCTTTCTACTACCAATAAAAATGTCATGCTAACAGTCGCTAAAGCAAAAGAAAGAGGTGTATTTACCCAGCTAAACTCACTAATTTCAAATGTGGTAGCGACAACGACAGATAACATTAGGCCCGCCGTAATCATGAACATTGGAATGGAGTGATAAGACTCAAAATAGTTAGCGAATGAAAAAAGAGTCGCATAACCGGCAATCGCTGCTAACAAGGCTAGGATTACATTCGCAGTAATTCCAACTCCAGGCAATAGGTTATACAAGAATGCAATCCAGTTTCCTTGGGCTAAGGAAGCGGGGAAGTAGCTCATGTATGCAACAGCTAATGCAGGAAATACTAAATAATTTGCAACGCTTTTGATGGCTGGTAGTTTTAATAGGATATCCATAGTGTCTCACTAAGTTTGATTAAACAAAGATCATTCCCTCTAGGTTTAATAGTAAACATGATCCAGCATTTAGTTTGAGTGTTAAATCACGTTAAGCTTTAACTATGAAAGAGTTAGAAATGTATTGGCTGTAACAATCAGAGTTCTTTCTGTATTACTGCCCCTCAAGTGTCAATAAACCAGGCTTATGTAATGAGAATGAGCCGCTATTATTGGGCTAATCCCAATCGTATTGACATTTAAGGGGCGCTTTTGTCGACGCCTTTCTAGTTCTTCAACCAGATCTTCAGCTCTTAGGTGAGTTTAGCGGCGCAGCATCTGCATCGACTTATGGCCGCTTATAGCTGTGACTTGTTGAGTACTTAAACCACCTTCTACTAATCGGCTGACGCTTTCGTGTCGCAAGTCGCGAAACTTAAAGTCCTGTAGCCCAATTTGGGCTTTAATCTTCGTCCATACCTTATTGAAATTATAAGGACGCCGTTTGCCTACCTGAAGGACTCTAACGCCTGGAGATAAACCGGGACGGTTGTAGTATTACAACTGATTCTTTAATTAGCATCTTGGTTAGCTACCAATGATTGAACCAATGAGTAAGACCAAGTAACCCTATAAGAGAAATTACACCGCCTCATCAATGAAATCTAAACCTGTTAGATCTTCTGAGAAACCGATACCTGTCAGCTTATGTTCGGTCACTAATTCTCGAAGTATATCTGTACAGAATAAATTTACGGGGCCTTCCTCTACTGACTTGAAGATATATTTATCTTGAGTATCTTCTTCGTCGAAGACTAGTGTCTCCAATCCTATCAATTCACCGTATTCAACTTTGGGAATCGTTAACTGTTTGTTTTCTCTTGCGAATGTCAGTGCTGCATAGAAATACCAAGTTTCACTACCTACATTGATTGGCAAAAACTCTCCACATGTCGACAACTTGTTATGTAAGTAATTGAATGCTTTGGGTGAAAATATGAGGAATGTATTACACCAAATACTTATATCTGGGGTTTCCGAATCTTTCTTGAGAACATCTGCAAACTCCGAATTAACCTTACCCCATATCGGTTGGAGTGATGAATTGTGCGAAGGTTGATGCAGTATGTCTCTTACAAGCTCAAAGTCACCTAATTGTTCAGCTAGGTCACTAGGCAATAATGAAAGAGTTTTAAACTTAGTAGGATCTTCTGTGATTCTATAAACGGTCATGAGCCATTCCAACTTACATCTTTTTTCTGAGTAATCTTTGAAGGGTATTCTCCATCCTTCAAGCTCATTTTAATCCTATTTAACCGAGCTATTACCATCTGTTTTGTCATACCACCAGTCACAAATATTCTTGCGATCCAGTTCTCATAGTTAAATCGATGTATTGAACGGTGTGCCGGTGACTTTGGGTCAACCCAATTCAAGTCGTTGTTCTTTTTGAAGTTCATCATCCAGACCCCATTTCTTGGATCATTTATACCTATTTGGTGCATGTGCAGCTCAAGTCGAGCTGCCTGAATTGCTGTTTGTTTGAACCGACCTTTACCTGGAATAATGTGGTGGGCTTCGTGATTGGTAGTAGGTTTTGGCTCCCCTGCTGCGGTTAGGTTTCTTGCAAGTTTTTGGGTTGGGTGATGTTCTTCTTCCTCAAGCTCTTTCAACTTTTTGCTCTGGTTTTCCTTTACATAATCTCGAAGCTCAGCTTCCATCTCTGTGACTTTGGCATGAGCAATCAATTGTGTACGCTTCATCTTCAAAAACTTTAGATCTCTTTGTTCAGCTTCAAGCATTCGTTTTACTTGCGCTTTGGGTGCGGTACGAGCTTTATTTGTCTTATATTTGGCGTAGAAGTCTTTAACTAACATATCGTAACGATCTAAGGCTAATTCTGCCGCTGATGGGTTTGCAGGACGATTTGAACGATGTCCAGCGATAGATAATCCAGTTTGCATTTCCATACCTATGTGTTGAGTTTTTGATGTAATAACATCGATAGGAAACTAGTTGCAATGTGATTGTCGAGAATTATGACTCAGCTTAAAAAATAAAGAGATAAATGGTAAAGGTCGGGAGGTGTAACTGTGGGGAAACATCAATGTATGCGGTAAATATAGAGGGGAGAGTTATATAAAACTTACTATTAGTTCAGTTACCACTTACCTGAGAAAGCTTCACACAGTTCAAGTATAGCAGCCCCTCATATGTCAGCACTGGTATGTTTATCTTTCTAGTCCCCCAAGATTCAATAAGTCGGGCTTATCAGAGGAGAACAAGCCGGCATTACTCATCTAATAGATATAGTATTGACATTTGAGGGTCGCTTCTACCTATGCTTTTTTCTCTTTTGCAATCGCGTCCAGTTCTTCAACCAGGTCTTCGGCTCTGAGGTGCGTGTACCGGCGTAGCATCTGCATCGATTTATGGCCGCTGATGGCCGCGACTTGCTGATCACTTAATCCGCCTTCTACTAAACGGCTGACGCTCTCGTGGCGCAGGTCGTGGAATTTGAAATCCTTCAGGCCAATCTTGGTCTTAATCTTCATCCATACCTTGTTGAAATTGTATGGACGTCTTTTGCCGTCTTTACCTGGCTCGCCAAAAAAAATCAGGTCAGTATCAATTGGCCGTACCGGATTGTTAATTGCCTGTTTAAAAGATTCTAACGCCGGGAGAGAAAGCGGAACGGTTCTCGGCATGGTGTTTTTGGTTTCAACCAGGAAAACTACACGTTTTTTCAAATCAACTTGAGAGCGGCGCAAAGAGGTTATCTCTGATGAGCGCATACCCGTTTCTAAGGCTATACGGACAATCCAGGTTAACATCGGATTCGAGTGTGCCTCAACGGCTTCTAGGAGCTTCAATTCTTCTTCTGGAGTTAAGCGTCGTTCTCGCCCAGAAGGAGGGGAGGGCTTGCGGATATTTTGTACTGGATTAATTGCTAAGCCTATACCCCATTCTTTAATCGCGATGTTGTATAGGTGGCTGAGCAGCGCTAGGTCTATACGAACTGTGTTTGGAGAACGAGGTTTCGGCGCAGGATTCCCTTTGGCGTCGCATCGGTCTAAGCCAGCTAAACGGTCATCACGGTATTTGGCAATGATATCTGGAGTGAGGGCGGCTAGGGAATATTGGCCTAAAGCTTTGATGATTGGTTTGGAATGTCTTGCATCACATGCAGCAGTGGCTGGGCGCTTCGTGGGAGATACTTCAGCTAAATAACGTTGCAGAGCATCTTCTATCGTCATCCGTTCTGAAGAAGAGCGTTTGATATACACGCCACGAACAATTTCATCTTCAGTACGCCTAGCCCAATCTTCTGCATCGCGTTTGAGGCGAAAAGTTTTAGATGTAGTTGGCCAGCCTGTTTTTCTAATAACAGCTTTCCATGTGCCTGAAGGGGTTTTAACTAAGGTTGCCATAAAAGTACTCCCGAATACTCACTGTACTGATTTTGTACCTCGGGACGTATAGAAAGGCAACATTCAAAAGAGGATAAGCGATAAGTGCTTGATTTGAATGGTGGCCCCTCGCAGACTTGAACTGCGGACCAATCGATTATGAGTCGACTGCTCTAACCACTGAGCTAAGGGGCCTTAATAGGACAACGATTATAGGGGAAGCGTTGCAAGGTGTCTAGATACCAACTAGGGCAATTGCGCTTAGTTTTTATCCACTTAGAACAGTAGATAATAAAAAAGGTGACCTAAAGTCACCTTTTTTGATTTCTAAAAGCTTGTATGCGCTGCGATTATTCGTCTAGGAAGCTGCGCAGAGTCTCTGAGCGGCTTGGGTGACGAAGTTTACGTAGTGCTTTTGCTTCGATCTGACGGATACGCTCACGAGTAACGTCGAACTGCTTACCAACTTCTTCTAGAGTATGGTCAGTGTTCATGTCAATACCAAAACGCATACGAAGTACTTTCGCTTCACGTGGCGTTAGACCTGCAAGCACGTCTTTTGTTGCCACCTTAAGGCTAGTTGCAGTTGCAGAATCTAGCGGAAGTTCTAGCGTTGTATCTTCGATAAAATCACCTAGATGCGAATCTTCGTCGTCACCGATTGGTGTCTCCATTGAGATAGGCTCTTTAGCGATTTTTAGAACTTTACGAATCTTGTCTTCTGGCATTTGCATGCGCTCTGCCAGTTCTTCCGGTAGTGGCTCGCGACCCATTTCTTGCAACATTTGACGAGAAATACGGTTTAGCTTGTTGATCGTTTCGATCATGTGTACCGGGATACGAATCGTACGTGCTTGGTCCGCGATTGAACGAGTGATTGCCTGACGGATCCACCACGTTGCGTAAGTCGAGAACTTGTAACCACGACGATATTCGAACTTATCTACCGCTTTCATCAGACCGATGTTACCTTCCTGGATCAGATCCAAGAACTGTAGGCCACGGTTGGTGTATTTCTTCGCGATAGAAATTACAAGACGCAAGTTCGCTTCAACCATCTCTTTCTTCGCACGGCGAGCTTTTGCTTCACCGATAGACATACGACGGCTGATGTCTTTAATGTTCTGTACGTTTAGAGAAGTCTCTTCTTCAATCATTTTTAGCTTAGCGATTGAACGACGGATTTCTTCTTCGTTACGTTTGATCTTTTCAGCGTATGGCTTGTCTGAAGCAAGAACTTCATCCAACCAAGCTTCACTTGATTCATTACCAGTGAACAGCGCGATGAATGATTTCTTCGGCATTTTGCCGTATTCAACCACAGACTTCATGATTAGACGCTCTTGAGTACGAACGCGATCCATAGCAGTACGCAGTTCATTCACTAGGTGATCAAACTGTTTAGGCGTTAGACGAAACTCGCGGAATACGTCTAGCATCATTTCATTAGCAACGGTTGCTTTCGGGCTGTTATAGCCGTACTCGTTGATTGCTAATTGAAGATTTTGATAGGTGCTGCGTAGTTGGTTGAATTTCTCTAGCGCTAATTCTGGATCGATACCTACATCTTCTTCAGAATCATCTGAATCGTCATCGCTATCTTCGTCGTCATCAACGTCTTCATCGTCTTCTTCTTCTAACTGAGATTCAGTCAGTTCAGAACCGATGTGTGTTGCCGTTGGTGCAGCGGTGTCGTCAGCATCTGGATCTACAAAACCTGAAATTAGGTCTGTAAGACGTAGTTCTTCAGCTTGAACTTTGTCAAATTGCTCAAGAATGTACGGAATTGTGCCTGGGTATTCAGCAACAGACGATTGAACTTGGTTAATACCTTCTTCAATACGTTTTGCGATGTCGATTTCGCCTTCGCGAGTTAGAAGTTCGACAGTACCCATCTCACGCATGTACATACGTACTGGGTCTGTTGTACGACCAATCTCACTCTCTACGCTAGAAAGTGCAGCGGCTGCAGCTTCGGCTGCATCTTCATCGGTAATATTTGTGTCATCGTTCAGTGCTAAATCATCAGCATCAGGAGCAGTTTCTACTACCTTAATGCCCATGTCGTTGATCATCTGAATGATGTCTTCTACCTGTTCTGAATCTACGATTTCAGCAGGTAGGTGGTCATTTACTTCGGCGTAGGTCAGATAGCCTTGTTCCTTGCCTTTAATAACAAGTGACTTTAGCTGTGACTGCGGATTGTGATCCATAGACGGTATCCAACTTCGTAATCTGGTGAAGGAATCAGTATGCGAAATGCAAACCACTTACTATAACAAATTAAATCGTTGCTGACTAATTAAACAGGGTTACGCTTTTAAATCTAGCATAAGTGCTAGCAGCTCCCTTTTCTCTTCGGCTGATAAACCGACACTTCTTGCTTTGGCCTGCAGGTTTTCAATTTGTTTTTCTACGCACTGGGCAATAATTTTATCCAGTGAGTCTAAAAAGATTTCTTCTTGGTTGTCCTCATCGAGTGGAATGTCCCAACTCGCGAGACGAGACAGAAGGGTCTCATTTTGGCTGTTTCGCCAATGCTCTAATAATTGGCCTGTGTTGATATGGGGATGCGCTTGGCATTTATCAAGTACATCAACAAATAAACTTAGACCAGGAATGGGCAAATCTCTAACGCTAGTTAGATCTGGCACCATACTTACGTATTGTGGGTTTTGAATCAGTAACGCGATCACTTCTCGCATCGGCGTTCGCTTGATTTCTTTATGAGGTTGAGGCCTTTTATCCTCTTTACCTTGTTTTGAAATTAGCTGCTGTAGTTGGCGCTCATCAACCAAACCCAAACGGCGGCCAAGCAATTCTCTCAAGTATAGTCTTAAAGTGCCGCCAGGGACTTTATCAATGAGAGGAACCGCAAGAGTACTCAGTTTTGCCATGCCTTCTTTCGTGCTCATATCGACCTGCTGAGTCAATGAGCTGAACATGAATTCAGACAAGGGCATCGCATTAGACACTTGCTGCTCAAATGCTTGTTTTCCGTTTTGTCGGATATAAGAATCGGGATCTTCTCCATCCGGCAAAAACATGAATTTTAACTGGCGACCATCCGTTAGGTAAGGCAATGCATTTTCCATGGCACGCCACGCGGCTTCACGGCCTGCGCGGTCACCGTCATAACAACACACGACGGTGCTTGTTTGCCTGAATAACACTTGCAAGTGATCGCCCGTTGTCGAGGTTCCCAATGAGGCAACGGAATAATCTACGCCATATTGAGCAAGCGCGACAACATCCATATAGCCTTCAACCACTAAAATTTGTGGTGGCTCACGGTACGCTTGTAGTACTTCATAAAGGCCATACAACTCTTTACCTTTATGAAATATCGGGGTTTCGGGTGAGTTGAGATACTTTGGTGTCCCATCACCTAATACTCTACCACCAAAGCCTATTACTCGGCCGCGTCTGTCTCGAATAGGAAACATCACTCGACCACGGAATCGGTCGTAGCGGTTGCCTTTATCGTTTTCAATCAACATGCCGCCTGTGACGAGCATGTCTTGGTTTTCTTTATTCTGGCCAAAGTTCTTACGAACTAAATCCCATTCATCAGCCACATAGCCGATGCCAAACTTCTGGACGATTTCACCAGACAGGCCGCGATCTTTTAGATACTCAATCGCCACCTTACTTGCTGGCTGTTTGAGTTGGTTACGATAAAATTGCGCAATGCTGCCCATTAAGTCGTATAGGTTACGTTTTTCACTGCTGCTTGCTTGTGGGCCTGACTGAAACGAACCATTACCGCCGCTACGTTGTTCGCGAGGAACATCTAAACCCAAGTATGAAGCGAGTTCTTCAATGGCTTCGACAAATTCTAGTCGGTCGAATTCCATCAAAAAATCGATGGCATTTCCATGCGCGCCACAACCAAAACAATGGTAGAACTGCTTTTCTTGACTGACACTGAATGAGGGTGTCTTTTCGTTGTGGAACGGGCAGCATGCGCCGTAGTTTTTGCCTTTTTTCTTAAGTTTCACACGTGCGTCGATGATATCGACAATATCAAGTCGAGCTAGAAGGTCATCGATAAAACTGCGAGGGATGTGTCCAGCCATAAAACCTAACAAAAAAAGAAGATGATGAGTGGAGTGAATGCCTTAAAAGAATGAGCGTATTGCCCATTGATTTCATTCCATCCATCCAGATACAAACAAGCCGTGCGCTCCAAAGGATAGCACGGCTTGCTGCAATTGGGTGGGGTACCTTAAGCCAATTTAGCGCGAACTAAACCGCTTACTTTACCCATATCTGCACGCCCTTGAATTTGCGGTTTCAGAACGCCCATTACTTTGCCCATGTCTTGCATGCCAGCTGCGCCAGATTCAGCAATCGCGTTCTCGATGAGAGCCGCTACTTCTTCGTCTGTCAGTGGTTGAGGCATAAAGTCCTCAAGAACGGTAATTTCTGCTTGTTCCGCATCAGCAAGATCTTGACGACCCGCTGCTTCAAACTGCGTTACAGAGTCGCGACGTTGTTTAACCATCTTGGTCAATACTGCAAGAATGTCATCATCGTTCAGAGTAATCTGTTCGTCAACTTCACGTTGCTTGATTGCTGATAGGGCTAAACGAATAGTACCAAGGCGCAATTTGTCCTTGGCTTTCATCGCTAATTTTTGCTCTTCTTTGAGTTGATCAATCAGAGCCATAACTAAATTCCTTTTGGAGCTCAGTTATTAGTACAGGCGAACGCGACGAGCGTTTTCACGAGCTAGCTTCTTAGCGTGACGCTTTTGAGCTGCTGCTTTAGCGCGTTTGCGAACTGTAGTTGGTTTTTCGTAGTGCTCACGACGACGCACTTCAGAAAGGATACCTGCTTTTTCGCAAGAGCGCTTAAAACGACGTAGAGCAACGTCGAACGGTTCGTTTTCACGTACTTTAACTACTGGCATATGCCTTTCACCTCAGGGGTTATTCGTTAACGCTGGTATTCAACAGACCAAATCACAATTGTTAGGTCTCTTACCAGCTTGATCAAAAATGGTGCGGAATTTTAATCCGATCACAACTACTTTGTAAAGCCTTTTGTCGATTATTGTCTGTACAAAATTTGTTTGCAGCACCAAGGCGAGGTAATATGACGCCCAAATTTCCTCTATACAGAAAGCATACTGAGAAAACCATGCGCATTATTGGTATTGAAACCTCTTGTGACGAGACTGGCATCGCAATTTATGACGATGAAAACGGTCTCTTGTCACACAAGCTATACAGCCAAGTAAAACTGCACGCAGATTACGGCGGTGTGGTGCCTGAGTTGGCTTCACGTGACCACGTAAAGAAAACCATTCCTCTTATTAAAGAGGCACTAAAAGAAGCGAACTTAACTTCAAAAGACATCGATGGTGTCGCGTATACCGCGGGGCCTGGTCTTGTTGGGGCGCTATTAGTGGGTGCGACTATCGGTCGCAGTATTGCTTATGCTTGGGGAGTGCCAGCGGTACCTGTTCATCATATGGAAGGTCACCTATTGGCCCCGATGTTGGAAGATAACCCTCCACCGTTCCCGTTTGTGGCGGTATTAGTATCGGGCGGCCACTCTATGATGGTGGAAGTGAGAGGCATCGGTGAGTACAAAATTCTAGGTGAGTCGATTGATGATGCGGCGGGCGAAGCGTTTGATAAAACAGCGAAGCTAATGGGTTTGGATTACCCAGGCGGTCCACTATTATCTAAACTGGCGGAAAAAGGTACACCGGGCCGCTTTAAGTTCCCACGGCCAATGACGAATGTGCCAGGTTTGGACATGAGTTTCTCTGGTCTAAAAACCTTTACGGCTAACACGATTGCTGCAAACGGTGATGACGAGCAAACCCGCGCGGACATCGCATTGGCATTTGAAGAGGCTGTGTGTGCTACGTTGGCTATTAAATGTAAGCGCGCGCTTGAGCAAACAGGCATGAAACGCATTGTTATTGCTGGTGGTGTGAGTGCTAACCGTCGTTTGCGAGCTGAGTTAGAGAAGTTAGCGAAGAAAGTTGGCGGCGAAGTTTACTACCCACGAACTGAGTTCTGTACAGATAACGGTGCGATGATCGCTTACGCAGGCATGCAGCGCTTGAAGAATGGCGAAGTGGCTGATATGTCAGTAGAGGCTCGTCCACGTTGGCCAATTGATCAACTAACACCTGTCGCTTAATCAAATTTATGCGGTAAGTTTGAAACCGGTTCTGTGTAATAAAGGTCTCTGCTCCTCAGAGGCCTTTATTTTTAATTATTCAATGAACCGCCTCGTTTTACATTCTGACTGATGCGATCAGTTCGCTATTGTTTCAGTGCTAGGATGACGTGGAAGAATAAGAAATGGATATAACAATGAATAAGTTTGAAATTGAAGGTCAGCAACTTGCTTATCTAGATAAAGGTGAGGGCCCTGTGCTTCTATTTGGTCATAGTTACCTTTGGGATAGCCAAATGTGGGCGCCACAAGTTGAGGTTTTAAGCCAGTCATTCCGTTGTATTGTGCCAGATCTTTGGGCACATGGTGAATCGGACGCTGCACCTGCATCGACACAGTCATTGGCCGACTATGCACAACATATGTTGGCATTGATGGATCATTTAGATATCGAAGAGTTCTCGATAGTGGGCTTATCTGTTGGCGGCATGTGGGGAGCAGAGCTAACGGCTCAAGCGCCGCAACGTGTTAAGTCACTGGTATTGATGGATACCTTCATTGGCTGGGAGCCAGAAGTTACGTATAAGAAGTATTTTGCAATGCTTGATACCATCAGCCAAGTCCAAGCAGTGCCTGCGCCAATTATTGAAGCCGTTGTGCCGCTGTTCTTTGCCAACAACGTCAATCAGGATAACCCTAAACTTGTCGCTTCATTCAAACGCAGTTTAGAAGAGCTGAACGGTGAGCGTGCGGTGGAAGTAGCTCGCATAGGGCGCATGGTGTTTGGTCGCCGTGATGTGATTGAGGATTCGGAAAAATTTGCTCTGCCGACGTTAATTGCAGTGGGCTGTGAAGATAAACCCCGTCCAGTTTTTGAATCTTATTTAATGAAAGACTGTATCACAGGCAGTGAGTTGGTGGAGATTCCCCAAGCTGGACACATCAGTTGTTTAGAGCAACCTGAGTTCGTCAACCAGATGTTGTTGAACTTCCTGAATCGAGTTCATGCATAACCAATACATCCTTCTTTAAACGAAAAACTCGGCATTAAGCCGAGTTTTTTTGTGTCAGTTTTTTCTCGCCGATTTTTGGCTCATCGCCAGACAAAAGCCGACGAATATTTTGATGATGCTTAAATACGATTAAGCAGCACAGCATAGCAACAGGTAACGTGTATTGCGGTTTAAACATCCAAGTATAAAACGGAGTGACCAAAACCGTGACGAGAGCCGCTAAGGATGAATAGCGGAATAGCGCGGCTACTGACAGCCAAGTTAACATTACCAATCCTGTTAAGTCCAAACCAATCGGAGCGATAGCGCCAAGCGCGGTTGCGACACCTTTTCCGCCTTTAAAGTGGAAAAAGATGGGGTACATGTGGCCAAGACAGGCAGCAATGGCGATGACGCCAAGAATGATAGGGTCGATACCAAGAAAGTATCCGCCCCACACGGGGATAGTGCCTTTGAGCATATCGCACAACAAGACTGAAACAGCGGCTCCTCGTCCGCCAATACGCAATACGTTCGTTGCTCCAGGATTGTTAGATCCCACACTGCGTGGGTCTGGCAGTTTTAAGAGTCGACAGATCAAAACCGCACTGGAAACCGAACCTAATAAATAGGCGGCCATTGTCATTATCAGTGCCAGTGCGTCCATAGAAGTCCTTGATGGATTGGAATTTAATGCTCGGTTCCCGCGTAGTTGCTATCATACCCCGAATTTACATAATGCAGAAATCCTCACTGTGATAGAGCTTGCATTATGTGATTTCTTGTATATAAAGATGCTTTCGCAGTTTATACCTAAGTAACATTGTGATGACCAAAGTAAATGTTACTTAGGTATAGAATACTACGATCAAATTACCCCTCACGGGTATCCGACCTCTGTAATAGAAGGACATAAGATGGCTCTGGATAAAGTTTTTATTGAACAGTTAGAAGTAATCACCACCATTGGCGTGTACGACTGGGAACAACAAATCAAACAAAAGTTAGTTCTAGATATTGAAATGGCACACGATAATAAACCTGCGGGCAAAAGTGATGATGTGCAAGATGCACTGGATTACTCGCAGGTGAGTGAGGCGGTACTTAACCACATTGAAAATGGTCGTTTCTTACTGGTCGAGCGCGTGGCTGAAGAAGTAGCAGAGCTTATCATGCAGCGTTTCTCTGTGCCTTGGGTGAAAATCCGCCTAGCGAAGCCTGGCGCCGTGCCGCAAGCACGTGCTGTTGGTGTGGTGATTGAGCGAGGCCGAGCATGATCACCACCTATATCGGTGTTGGGACGAACGTAGAAAGAGAGCAACATGTGCTTGCTGCGTATCAGGAGCTGCAACGGCTTGGAGAAAATCTCCTCGTATCACCGATATATGAATGCGAACCTATTGGTTTTAGCAGCAAGAATTTCTACAACTTTGTCGTTGCAATGCGTACCGAGTTGTCATTAGAAGAGTTGAGCCATCAACTACGCGAGATTGAATTTAAGTGGGGACGCGAAGAAAACGCGCAAAAGTATCAGGATCGAACACTGGATCTCGATATAGTGTTGTTCGGTGAGCGCGTCTCCAAGAAAAAACCTGAGCTACCTCGCAGTGATATCTACAAATATCCTTTTGTCACAAAGCCGCTGTATGATCTCGAACCGCAATTAGTGATCCCAGGCGATGGACGCACAGTCGCAGACATTTGGCATGCTATGCAGCCAGTCGATTCGCTCAAACCCGTTTCCTTTCATTTTTAATTTGAGTTGTTTACATGAGTTATTTTGAAGCCTTTATTTTGGCTCTGATTCAGGGGCTGACAGAGTTTTTGCCTATCTCAAGCTCTGCCCATTTGATCCTGCCTTCCGCTATTTTAGGGTGGGAAGACCAAGGTCTAGCCTTTGATGTTGCTGTTCACGTCGGTACATTAATGGCTGTCGTGATCTATTTTCGTCATGAAGTAATCACTTTGTTTCAAGCGTTATTTGCTTCGATCTTTAAAGGAGATCGCAGTAAAGAAGCTAAATTGGCTTGGATGATCGTGATTGCGACGATTCCAGCTTGTGTGTTTGGCTTATTGATGAAAGACATCATTGAAGTGTATCTACGTAGCGCTTACGTCATCGCGACTACTACGATCGTATTTGGCCTGTTGCTATGGTGGGTAGACAAAAACGCTAAACTCGTTGCCGATGAATACCAAACGGGTTGGAAGAAAGCTGTATTTATCGGTATTGCTCAAGCCTTAGCGATGATTCCTGGAACTTCACGTTCAGGGGCGACCATCACAGCAGCGCTTTACCTTGGCTTTACTCGAGAAGCGGCTGCCCGATTTTCGTTTTTAATGTCGATCCCAATCATTACATTAGCTGGTAGCTACTTAGGCATGAAGTTAGTGACCAGTGGTGAACCTGTCCATGTTGGTTTCTTAATGACTGGCATTATCACATCGTTTATCAGTGCGTACATCTGTATTCACTTCTTCTTGAAGATGATTTCACGCATGGGCATGACACCGTTTGTGATTTACCGTCTCATTTTGGGCGTCGGTTTGTTCGCTTTTCTATTAAGTGCATAATTGATGTTAACGAAAAACGCCCGCGAAATCCGCGGGCGTTTTTGTTTGTTCGTTACTTCTTAAGTGCTGCTTTCACTGCTTCAATACGTCGTTTTTCTTGCTCGTCACGAATCGCAGGGCCTTTAAAGCCCTCTTTGATTATGATTTGAACGTCAACTGCCGCTGCTGCTTGGTAGGCTTGCCTAAAAATATCCGCCTGTGGATATGGTTGCGTTTCCAGTCCTTTACGACCAGCGTGATCCGCTTGGCAGCAAAGCAAGATATCTTGCAGACGTTCGGACTTACGCCACACATCGAGCTTATTGAGTATTTTAATTATGGTTTGTGGTTTAAGTTCAGCCGCGCGATGAATATTGGAGTGCTGTTCGCACACCATCAAGGCTAAATCACGAAACTCATTTGGTACCCGGACACGTTCGCACAGCTTTTTGATCAGTTTTAATCCTGTATGGCAATGCATTTTGTGGCTTGGCCATTCGCTCTCTGGCGTCACGCCTTTACCCAAGTCATGCACTTGGGCGGCAAACCTGACGGGGAGTGAGTTACTCAATTTTGCGGCTTGCTCTGCCACCATCAAAGTATGGATGCCAGTATCGATTTCTGGATGCCACTTCTCAGGTTGAGGTACGCCAAATAGTGCATCAATTTCAGGTAACACCACGGTTAATGCACCACAGTCTCGTAGAACCGATAAGAAAATATCAGGGCGAGGAGTAGAGAGAGATTTATGCCATTCTTGCCAAACACGCTCGGGAGTCAGTGTACTTAGCTCTCCAGATTCTGCCATGTGACGCATTAACCGCATAGTTTCGTCGGCAACCGTAAAGTTTAGATCAGCAAGCTTTGCAGCGAAGCGAGCGACACGTAAAACGCGTAGAGGATCTTCAATAAAGGCGTCTGATACATGGCGTAGCAGTTTATCGTTGAGATCTTGCTGACCACCATATGGGTCATGGATCGTGCCATCACTCTCCATTGCCATCGCGTTAATGGTTAAATCACGACGTATCAAATCTTCTTCTAAGGTGACGTTTTGATCGAAGAAACATTCAAAGCCAGTGTAACCAGAACCTGACTTTCTCTCTGTTCGTGCAAGGGCATGTTCTTCTTTACTTTTGGGATGCAGAAATACAGGAAAGTCTTTACCAACGGCGGTGTACCCTTGGGACAACATCATCTCAGGCGTCGCGCCTACGACCACCCAATCGTTGTCATAACTATCAATTCCGAGCAATTTATCTCGAACTGCGCCACCTACTAAATAAACTTGCACGAATTACCTCTTAATTTATGGATATGCCGTTGGACATTGTAGCAAGCAATGGTACTTTTCTTTACTCCCGAGAGTAGATGCGGCTATGTTTATATTATATCTGACTATTCTCAGGTGGTTTTTTAGCTGGAGAGCCTAATGTATAAGGACTTTTTTGGGTTTGTCGAACAACCATTTTCGATTGTTCCAAACTCACGTTATTTGTATTTAAGCCAACGTCACAAAGAGGCAATCACACATCTCCAAGCTGGGCTAGGCGATGGCGGTGGCTTTGCTATGCTTACTGGCGAAGTAGGTACAGGCAAAACGACCGTCGCAAAAGCGATGCTGGCGAATTTGGGTGATAACACCAAAGCGGGTCTTATTCTCAATCCCACGTTTTCGAGTAGAGACTTGCTCGAAGCCATTTGTGATGAGTTTAAAATCACCTATCCGCCAGATGCAAACCTCAAACAGCTAAACCAGGTTATCCATCAATATTTGCTGCGTAATTATCGTTCAGGCTGGCAGACATTGCTGGTCATTGATGAGGCTCAACACCTTGCTGCCGACGTTCTAGAGCAGTTGCGCTTGTTGACCAACTTGGAAACCGATACCAGAAAACTGCTCAAAGTGTTGTTGGTCGGGCAGCCTGAATTGCAGCGGTTATTACAAACAACACAACTACGCCAACTTGCCCAGCGTATTACCGGGCGTTATCACCTGTTGCCGTTGGATGAAAAAGAGACAGAAGATTACATCGCATTTCGACTACATACAGCAGGTGGCGACCAGCAACTGTTTAATCGTGCTTCTTGTAAACTTATAGCCAAATACAGTCACGGTATACCGCGGCTCATCAACCTTATCTGTGACAAATCCCTCAACATTAGTTATCACCAGGGTAATGTGGTTGTGGATAAGCAAACCGTTCAGCAGGCCTGTGAAGAGGTGATGCAGTTTCAGGCAGATATTTATCAGCAAGATAAAAAAGAGCGCCGGACTTTCCGTTGGCCTGCTTGGGGCTCTGTCACGGTAGGCCTTATTGCTGCATTAAGTACGGGGTGGGCGGTCGTGAATTATATACCAGCTCAAGCGACGTCAGTGTTGACACAAGTGACGGAGCCAAGAGTAGAGCCAACACCAACCGTCGTCAGCCAACAGTTAACGGATGAGCAGCGTGATTTATTGTTAACACAAAAACAGTCGAACCTCGCTGTAAATGATTTGTATCGTTTGTGGGGGTATCAAGCATCGGTTCGCGATAATCTTTGTTTGTCAGAACCGCAGTCGACTATGCGTTGTGAGCGTAAAATGGCGACTTGGCCGCTGTTGATGCAACAAAATCGCCCTGTGATCTTGGAGTTGAATTATCAAGGTGATGTTGGGTATGTCATTCTATATGCCGTCGGTAATGACCAAGCTGAAGTGCTCAATGGTAAGCAGCGTCTTCGTCTGCCAGTTTCGTGGCTAAAGCCATTGTGGCAGGGCAATATTATCGAACTGTGGCATGCTCCGCTGAATGAAACATTACGTTTAGACATGGAAGGCCCTGCGATTGAAGTATTAGACCGATTATTAGCAGAAGCGGTGAGTGAGCCACTGCTTGAAACGTCTATTTTTGATGGTGCGATGAAAGAGCGAGTCGAATTATTTCAACGTTGGCAAGGAATTGGTGTCGATGGTATTGCAGGTAAGCGAACGCTAGACCGACTTCAGCAAAATGTTCAGCCAGATGCGCCTCAACTGGCGAGAATCGAGAAGGAGGACGCATAATGTCAGCTGTGAAACATATAGGTCTGTTCTTGCTGCCAATCACTGCTTCTGCTATCGGAGTCGCTTGGTACTTAGATCTCTTTGCACCGAGTGTTGAAGTAGATACAACGTCCCCGATAGAAAAGGTCGAAGTGGTATCACCTTTCAAAGTATTGGACTATCCAGAGAACACCCAGTTGGCCCAATTGCCAAGAGAGTGGCCAAGTGCAGAGCTATCGCGTGATTTTGGTACATTTACCACCCCCGATGAATACACGAGCCATACACCAAGCAGAGATGAAACACGCAACTCAGCATCAACCCAAACGACTTCTGCTGCTGAAGAGGACCTCGGGTTGTCTTTGGATGATCTGGATTTATCCTCATTATCTCCTGATTTAGCTAGGAAGGTCGAAAATGCCTTATCCCGAGATGATGACAATTCGTCATCACAAACGGCACGCGTGAACGATTTAGAGCGCAACGCTCACCAGTGGCAAGGGCGTCTACCTGCGCTTAATTTGCAAACCCATATGTATGCCAGTGATGAAAATCGCCGTTGGGTGAAAATTAACAATGTTGAGTATCATCAAGGGGATGTCGTTGATGATCAGGTCACTCTAAGAGAAATACAACCGCAAGCTGTGATTGTTGAGTTCCAAGGTGAGCAAATTCGTATACCAGCGTTGTATGAGTGGAAAGGGTAACTCTTGTAGAAACACATCAAGCCAGCGAAATCATATCGCTGGCTTTTTATTTTTCAGAGCATCTTTTGCATCTATTCTGATGATGATTTTTAGATACTCAAACAAGCAAAATATAGCTTTTCTCAGTCGTTTAAATAGCACCAATATCATTCATCTATTGATAGCGCGATTCCAGTCAGCGTTGTGTAAAAAGACACCATCTTCACGAACTTCGGAGTAATGACTTGGTCCACGTTAGACCCCATCACATAATAGGAGTCTAAACAGAGACACATGCGTATTCTGATTTTTTCTTTAAGCATTGTTGCATCGACAAGCTATGCAGCAAAGCCAGACCCATTCCCAGTTACACCAGATAGTCGCGGGCAAGATTTCATGGTCAGTGCGACGAATCCTTACGTGAGCAGTACCGGTTACTCAATATTGAAAGAAGGCGGTAACGCTGTTGATGCTATGGTTGCGATGCAGATGGTGATGTCTGTCGTTGAGCCAGATATGACCGGAATTGGCGGCGGGACTTTCGCGCTGTTTTATCAACATGACGAGAAAAAATTTCTGGCCCTTGATGGTCGAGATGAAGCACCCTCTAGCGCGAACCCTGAAATGTTTGTTGAGAATGGGGAAGTACTCAGTCGCAACGAAATATTAGGCCCTCGTTCTGTTGCGGTTCCGGGCACGTTGCGGTTGCTTTACACCACTCATGAACAATACGGCAAGTTGCCATGGGCAGAGCTGATTAAGCCGGCGATTACATTGGCGAGCAATGGGTACGCGATGAACAGCTACACCTACGACATCGTAGTAAGAGAGCAAAGCCGACTTGAGCAAGATCCGGAAGTGAAAGCCTTGTATTGGCAAGGGGACGATATTAAGCCGACGGGAACCTTGATGAAGAACCCTAAGATGGCTGAGACGCTGAGGAAGATCGCGCAACAAGGCGATCGTTACCTTTATGGTGGTGAGCTTGGTCAGCACATCGTAGAGACGGTTAATAGTCGTATTGATGACCAACACGAGAAGTTGTCTTTAGAAGATTTTAAACATTACCAAGTGAAGCAGCGTGACATCATTGAGAGCGACTACCGTGGGAATAAAATCGTCTCTTTTGGTTACCCAGCTTCGGGCGGTGTGATGGTCGCTCAGAGTCTTGAACTGCTCGCACCCTATGACATTGCCCATATGGCGAAAACGGATGTGGAACCTTGGCGTCTCATGACTGAAGCGATGCGAATTGCAAAAGCCGATCGTATTGCGTATGCCGGAGATCCGGATTATGTGGAAACGCCAGTTGAACAGTTGTTGTCTAAAGCCTATCTAGATCAGAGACGTGATTTAATCCCTGATAATGGCACTTTAAAAGAGGATCCAAAAGCAGGACAGATAACGCAAACTCAGTATGCGCAATATCAAGGCTTCGAGAGCAAAGATACAGGGCATATTTCTATCGTCGATAGAGATGGAAATGCAATTGCGATGACCAGCACGGTAGGAACGGGTATGGGCTCGGGTGTGATGGTCGATGGCGTTATCTTGAATGCGCAGATGGCTAACTTCTCACCTCAGCCAACGGTTAACGGCAAGCCTACGCAAAACTCAATTGAAGCGGGCAAGCGTCCACGTTCGGCTATTACGCCATTAATGGTGATGGACAGTGATGATAACTTGCGTTTGGTGGTTGGGTCACCAGGTAGTTCACAAATCCCGGGGTATGTACTCAAAACCGTGGTTGGGGTGCTGGATTGGAATTTATCAGCGCAAGAGGCTATTGACTTACCAAACATCCAGTATGGCACTAAGATAGACCGCACCAAGTCTTATGACCCGACTGGTTTGCTGGTGGAAAAGAAAACGTTCGCAGAAATGTTGGTGCCTGAGTTTATGGAGCTTGGCTACCCAGTGCACGTTATTCCAGTGGTAAGCGGTTTGAATGCAATTGAGCTAAAAGATGGCAAGCTTTATGGCGCAACGGATCGTCGTCGAGCCTCTAGTTCAATGGGGGAGTAGTACTCACTTCTATCAAACGAAGCAAACTAAAAAGCCAGTCAATATCGACTGGCTTTTGCGTTCTTTTTAAAGATAAAAGCGTAAGGGTTTATGCCCAACCCGCAGGAGAGCGCTTTCTACGAGGCATGACATGCGGAAGAATCAAACCAAATAGTAAACCTAAACCTGCAACACCGCCGCCATAAGTGAAGTACTTAAGCAGCATGTCATCTTTTTGTGTATCCAGCTTTGCGCGTAGCTCGCGGTTTTCTGTTTCAACAGAAGTAAGCTGATCACTGATCTCAGAGTATTTATTTTCTAGATCTGAAATTTGTTGGTTACGTGTTTCGAGAGAGGTAACAAGACCTGCTTTCTCTGCATCAGAAGTTTGACGAGCATTAGCAAGCTGCTCTTTTACTTCGGCTAGCTCTTTCTCAATGCGAGGAAGGCGAATTGCCATGCTCTCTTGGTTTGTCACAAACTTGCTTTGTACCCAACCAGTGCGACCACGGTCATCACGAACTTGCGTGTAGCCAGTATCTCGGTTGGTTTTAATCAGTTGTACTTTAGAACCGGCGTTAACACTACCAATAATACGGTAGGTGTTATTTGGACCTGAGTGCATAAAAGTGAAGAGGTCATCAGAAATATAACGGTCTGCTGCTAGGGCCGCTGGCGCTGCTAGCAAAGTAAACAAAACCGTGATGATTAGTTTTTTCACAGTAAATCCCTTAACGATTTTTCTTGGAGACAGCGTTGGCACCGAATGATTGGAGCCGGAAATAGACGAATAGTATGCAGTTTCAAACTTCGGTGCAACAAAGAAGGGAGGCAAAGCCTCCCTTTCTGTGCGTTTGAGTCAATAATGACAAAGCGCTTACATTCTATTGACGAGTGTCTTAAGCGAACATCGCTTGAAGTCCGTAGAAGAATACTACGGCCAATAACGCACCCGCTGGTAGTGTAACGATCCATGATGCCACGATGTTACGAACTACGCCTAGGTTCAGTGCTGCGATACCACGAGCAAAGCCAACACCGAGAACCGCACCAACCAATGTTTGAGTGGTTGAAATTGGCAGGCCTGTACCAGACGCTAGAACTACCGTACATGCTGTTGCTAGCTGTGCTGCAAAACCGCGGCTAGGCGTTAGCTCAGTGATGCCTGTACCAACGGTTGCCATTACTTTGTGACCCAGTGTTGCAAGACCGACCACGATACCAATACCGCCAAGAGGTAGAATCCACCAAGCGATGGTGCTTTTCGTGCTGATTTCGCCCATGTGTTCAACAGTCGATACGACAGCAGACAGTGGACCAATGGCGTTTGCAACGTCGTTTGAACCGTGTGCAAATGCCATCGCACAAGCGGTGATAACCATCAGAACGCTGAAGATACCTTCCACGCCAGAAAAGCTGCGGTCTTCTTCGCGATTAGCGAATTTTTTCTGGATGTATACGTAGCCGCCAATCATCACAAGTGCTGAAACTGCAGCTGCCCACATCCAGGCTTCACCATTGGTCAGGTGAAGACCAACGTGTTTTAGACCTTTTTTGATGGTTACAAGTGCAATCACCATTGTTGTGATGAACATGTAAACAGGTACAAAACGTTTCGCATTAAACAGAGGGTTCTCTGTATCAAAAATCAGGCGTTGTGCGCTGACAAAGATAACGTAAGCAAAGAAACCTGAAATCACTGGCGTAATAATCCAGCTACCAACAATGCCTTGAACGCTGCCCCAGTCAACCGCTTCAGTACCTACTGATACGCACGCAAAACCAATGATTGCACCGATAATTGAGTGAGTCGTTGATACTGGCCAGCCCATGTAAGAGGCAAGAAGCAGCCATGTACCTGCTGCCAAAAGCGCAGACATCATGCCGTAGACAAGAACATCTGGTTGACTAGCAAATAAAGAAGTTTCGATTACACCTTTACGGATAGTGTCGGTTACTTCACCGCCTGCAAGGTAAGCACCTGCAAATTCGAAGATCATCGCAATGATGATAGCTTGTTTTACAGTTAGCGCTTTTGAACCTACAGATGTACCCATCGCATTAGCAACGTCGTTCGCGCCAATACCAATCGCCATCATGAAACCAAAAATCGCTGCAACAATAATCAGGACAGTGCCGTAGTTCGCAAGGATATCCATCGTAATACCTAGTTGTTTTATAACAAGCGGAACAAAATTTTACGCGCGCCAAACCATAAGACGATGAAAATAGTCATCGTCCCTATGACACGTGTTAATTATGCTCTTCGTTATGTCGTTAACTTTATGTTTTAAGATCGAGATAGCATGACTTCCAAACGAGCACCTACGCGCTGCGCTTGGTCGGCAATACCACCTACCCATTCAAGAATCTTGTACAGGAACATGACATCGATAGGGTTCATGTCAGCTTCAATCACCATCAACTGTTGGCGAAGTTCAATCTGCATGGCATCGGTATCATCTTCGATAACGTCTAATTGATGAATCATTTCAGCGACGAGCGTCACTTCACGGCCTTTGAAGCCGGTTTCTAGCAATTCATCAAGTTCATTGATTACCTTTTGCGCCTGATCGGCAGCATCAAGACAACGTTGAACGTAAGCGAGGAAGTTTGGTTGGAGAGCCTCAGGGATGACAAGTTGACGACCATATACACGGCCAGCAATGTCTTTTGCCAGGTTTGCAAGTTTGTCCTGTTGAGTCAAAAGCTCAAGCATGTCAGTACGGTCGACTGGCATGAACAAACCGCGAGGCAGTTTTAGACGGATTTCACGTTTCAGCACATCCGCTTCTTTCTCTAGGTGAGAAATTTGTGCACGGATTTCTGCTGCTTTTTCCCAATCACCCTTTGAAGATACTTCAAAGAATTTCACCAAGTGTGAACAACATTCGTTGACACACACAACGTGGCGTTGCAAAGGCTTAATTGGGGACTTTGCAAATAACCCCATAATTGTATTTACTGGCATGGTCATTCAACCTAATAACTATAACCTTAAAAAAACATACACCATTTCTGAGTGCTTGGCGAAATGTTGAACGATGGCTATAAAGGCGCGCATGGTAACGCATTAAATCGCTCATTAAAACTGTTTTAGATCATCATTCCGGCGATATTTCTCTCTTGCCGTGTGAGAAATTACGCAATATCCTGTTTCTATCTGCTTTGAAAGGTATAGCTATGGAAACCGAAATAGAACTGAAGTTTTTTGTTTCTCCTGAATTTTCAGAAACTTTAAAAGAAAAAATTTCTGAGACAAAAGTACTTCAGCATAGTTGTCGTGACTTGGGTAACACCTATTTTGATACTGCCGATAAATGGCTCAGAAAGCACGACATTGGTTTAAGAATTCGCCGTTTTGATGATGTATTCGTCCAAACCGTAAAGACAGCAGGACGCGTCGTCGCAGGCTTACATCAAAGACCAGAATACAATGCTGAGCACACTAGCGACGAGCCTAATCTGTCGCTTCATCCTCTAGATATTTGGCCTCCAGGTAAAGATGCAGAAACGCTGCAATCCGAGCTTATGCCATTATTCTCGACCAACTTCACACGTGAACAATGGCTGATTGGCATGCCCGATGGCAGTCAGATTGAAGTTGCTTTTGACCAAGGCTTAGTTGTAGCCAAAGGTGAAGACGAAGAAGAGAAGCAAGAGCCAATTTGCGAAGTTGAACTGGAACTTAAGTCTGGCCAAACCGAAGCTTTATTCACACTGGCACGCAGCTTTTGCGAGCAAGGTGGTATGCGCTTGGGTAACTTGAGCAAAGCGGCGAAAGGTTATCGACTTGCAAGCGGTTATGCGGGTGATGAAGTAAAATCATTGGCACTTGTGGACAGTAGTCCGACGGATACCGTTGAATTTTGCTTGATCAACTCTTTAGAGCACGCTTTGTCTCATTGGCATTATCACGAGCAAATTTATGCTGAGCGTGACAGCGTGGAAGCACTGCGTGAAATCAGTAATGCCATTCGTTTCATTCGTCAAACATTGACCATTTTTGGCGGGATTGTCCCTCGTCGCGCGAGCGCGATTCTGCGCCAAGAGCTTAAATGGTTGGAAGAAGAACTGAGTTGGTTGGATGAGCATGCACACCTTGAAGAGCTTTTAGATGACAAAGGCAATGTGCTGCGCAAGTTGGATGCACGTAAGTTCTTAGTATCTGAGTTGACTCAGCAGTTACAAGAGTTGCCAAGCCGTGAAGAAGTGCTAGGGTTGCTCAATTCCGCGCGTTACACAGGGTTACTGCTGGATCTAAGCCGCTGGATCTTAGCGCGCGGTTGGCAGCCATTTCTTGATGAAAAAGCACGTGAAAAAATGGCAAGTAATATCATGCCGTTTTCAGTTACTCAGCTCGATCGCACTTGGGCTGAGCTAATGGAAGCTTTCCCAGCAGAGCGCGATTTGACGGCGCAAGAGTACGTTGATCAGCGTTATCGCTTATTGCGTAACCTCTATACTGGTATTGGTTTCGCGAGTTTGTATAACTCGGATGAGCGTAACAGCTTCCGTTTACCATGGGCGGATCTGGTGCATGGTATCGATGATCTGCTAATGCTGAACCACTTGCTCCCGTTGGTTGATATGCTGGAAGACGCAGAAAAAGAGCAGTTAGAACGCTGGTTGCACCGTCAAGAGCGCTCAATTTTGCATGCAATGGATCAAACCCGAGCGATCAGTGTGGAAGTACAGCCTTATTGGCGTGAATGATCGTTCTGGTGGTAACGACAAAAAAATAGGACCGCATGGTCCTATTTTTTTGTCTCTGTTTTACGTTGTTGTAGCTCTTTTTCCATGAAATCGAGTCGTTCTAGTATTTGAGCTTGTTGGGTTAGGAGCTGCTCGAGCATACGTTCTTTATTGATTGAACTGTGCGTCTGTTGTTTCGTTGGGGCAGTAAGGATAGAGGTGATAAGACCCGAGATCATACCAAAGATACCCACCCCGCAAACAATGATGATGACAGCCAAAAACTTTCCTATGGAGGTCACTGGATAATGATCGCCGTAACCAACCGTTGAGATTGTTACAAATACCCACCACAAAGCATCGGCGCCAGTACGAATATTCGCTTCTGGGTTTTTCGCTTCGATAAACAGCATTGCACTAGAACCGAGTGTTATGAGGATAACCATCAATAGCAGTATAGAGGCGACCGTGGTTTCGCGGCGGTTTTCTTTGAGCTGATGCAAAATGAACTTTGACGAACGCAGTACTAATACCACTCGCATAATATGAAAAATACGAGCAAAGCGCAGGGGCTCTATCAATGGGATGCTCGCCACGAAATCTATCCAATGACGTTTAAGGAATAACCAGCGATCTGTGGACCGGATCAAATCAATGGTGAGCTGTAGTAGAAAAATACTACAGATTATGAAATCCAGACCGATAAGAACTTGACGGGTTTCGTGATCGATCGGGAAAAACAACAAGCCAGAGATCACAAATAGTGCCATAAAAGACAATATTAGTGACAACAGGCCCATCGGTCGTGTGCTGTCTTTGATATCATTGTTTTTCATACGAAGCTCAAAATAAATCGCGTAACCACGCAAAGCGCGAACATAACTATAAGTAATATAAAGATTATAGATAAAGACTATATAAGACTCGGTGGAGAACTGACAATGGAAAAGCTGGCATTTAAGCCATGGGAAAGGGTCATATCCGACATTCGACTGGTGCCTAAAATGGTCATGTTGATGGTCTTCAGTACTGTCCTGATCGTGGCAAAACAACTGTGGGACGCAAACACTTTTTACGACTCACTTTTAGCGGCGACACAAAACGCGCAAGTTGCCCAACAGCATTATGAAGCATATTTAACGCAAGTTGCTTGGCAAACCGCCTTATTGATTGTGGTTTTTGTCGTGCTCTTATTAGCGGCGGCTAGAGTGATGTTGCGTCAAACACAGTATCTGAGCGACGCGATCAAACTGATGGCGAGCAAGAACCTCTCTGTTCCATTTGGTATGGATTGTAAAGATGAATACGGAGACGTGGCACGTGAATTAGAAAAGACACGTCGACAATTGCACGATGTTATTCAAATGCAAATTAATGCGTCTGATGAATTATCAACGCTCACCGAAGTCATGACGCTGAGCATGTCGGAAACGAAGGAATCGGCGCAAGAAGAGTTTAACGAAATTGATCAACTTGCTACGGCGATGAGTGAAATGTCGTCGACGGTCCAAACGGTTGCGGAACATGCCCAGACGGCATCTTCTCTAACAGAGCAAGCTTCCGCACAAGCAATTTCTGGTCAGCAGTTCTTGCAAAGTACAATGGCGAAAATGAGTGAACTTTCGTCGGATATCGCTTCATCGGCACAAGCGGTTAACCAAGTTGAAGAACGTGTTGAAGCCATTGGTAGCGTTGTAGGGACGATTCAAGGCATTTCTGAACAAACCAACCTGCTTGCACTGAATGCGGCGATTGAAGCGGCGCGAGCTGGCGAGGCTGGGCGGGGTTTTGCTGTGGTTGCAGATGAAGTTCGTAACCTTGCCCAACGTACACAACAAGCGACGGTAGAAATTCAAGAGATGATCGCACAGCTGCAAACCAGTGCTGAATCTGCGGTAGAACTCATGGAAAAAAGCGTTGTAGAAGCGGCAGATGGAAACGAGCTGGTTTCTAATGCTGGATCTGAGCTCGATGGTATTGTTGGGCAAGTGACGCAAATCAATGACATGAACTTCCAGATCGCGACGGCGTCTGGTCAGCAAAGCAGTGTTGCAGAAGAGATGAGCCAAAACCTCACCAATGTACGTGAGTTGGTTGAAGCCTCAGTTGTTGTTGTTACCGAGCTGCTAGAAACCTCTGAAATGATGCAAAATAATGCAGGTGAGCTAGACAAGAAGATCAAATCTTTCCAAGTTTAATATTCGATCCCGAACTTTTGATAAAACGCCCACAAACCTTTTGTGGGCGTTTTTATTTGCTTTCAGTCTGGTATAAAGAATGAGTTACCGTGCTTTTCAAACAAGGAAGAAAAATGCAGCTGCCTTCGCCACTGATTTCTATCGCTGAATCTGCCGTACAAAACGCCCAAGACGCAGGTTATTTTCCCCTTTGGCCCGATGAGGTTGCGCAGCAATTTCGTTATGTGGCGGGCTTAAGCCAGTTTATAACTGAAGCCATTCATCGCGATGAAGTCCTAGCCCGTGAGTTGCCAAGTATGTTAGCGCAGCCAAGTCGTCAGGAGTCTTACCGCTCACGCCTTGCTGAACTGTTGGAACAATGTCCTGATGAGATGTCTGGTCATCGCGTATTGCGTCAGTTTCGCAATCGAGAAATGGTGTACATTGCGTGGAAGGATTTCACGCATGCATGGTCTCTAGAGACGTCTTTAAGCCACTTATCTGAGTTGGCAGAAGCGATGATTTTTGAAACCTATCAATGGCAATATCAAGTGTGTTGTCAGGAGTGGGGCACGCCAACAAGTGAGGACGGTGAAGTGCAGCCGATGTTAATTATCGGCATGGGGAAACTGGGTGGTGGCGAGCTAAACTTTTCTTCCGATATTGATCTAATTTTCACGTATCCAGAGAATGGCGAAACCCAAGGCGCACGCCGCAGCATTGCCAATGCCCAGTTCTTTACTCGTCTTGGTCAACGCATCATCAAAGCGCTCGACCAACAAACCTTCGATGGTTTTTGCTACCGCGTCGACATGCGACTTCGCCCATTTGGAGAAAGTGGCCCCTTGGTAATGAGCTATGCCGCACTTGAAGATTATTACCAAGAGCAGGGGCGAGATTGGGAACGTTACGCGATGATCAAAGCTCGGGTGATGGGATGTGAGATGTACCCGCAGTATCAAGAGCTACGCCAAATGCTGCGCCCTTTTGTTTTTCGTCGTTATATTGATTTCAGTGCGATTCAATCTTTGCGTCGAATGAAGTCGATGATCAGTAGCGAGGTTCGCCGCCGAGGGTTGAATAACAACATTAAGCTAGGTGCGGGTGGCATTCGAGAAATTGAATTTATCGCTCAAGTTTTTCAATTGATTCGAGGTGGTCGAGAACCTTCTTTACGTAATCGAGGGCTGTTGGAAACACTGCAAGGCATTGAAGAACTGGCATTGCTTACTCCACAAGAAGTCAGCGATCTAGAAGCCGCATACAAGTACTTGCGTCAATTAGAAAACTTGTTGCAAGCAATGGCGGATAAGCAAACCCAGACGCTGCCTGATTGCGAAACCGAACGCTTAAAGCTCGCCACCGCGATGAAAATGAGCTGTTGGGATCAATTGATTGAGCAAACCCAGCAGCATATGGCAAATGTTCACCAAGTTTTTGAATCACTAATTGGTGATGATGAAGAAGACGAGGGGACTACCGTTGCTCGTCATTTTCATGAGCTATGGGATATGGCCGACAAACAAGATGTTCTTGAGCATATCTTGCAGCAGGATATTCAGATTGAAGACTTTGCTTCATGCGCGAAAACCATCATCAACTTTAAAACCGATCTGGCCAAAAAAACGTTAGGCCCACGTGGACGCGAAGTGCTCAATCGTTTGATGCCGAAAGTGTTTGATGCGGTCTTTGCCCATCCTGATGCACAGTTTGGTTTATCTCGTGTACTTCACTTGCTACACAACATCTGCACTCGCACGACTTACTTGGAATTATTGGATGAGCATCCAGCGGCTCTGGTGCAGCTCGTACGTTTGTGTACCGCAAGCCCAATGATTTCAGAGCAGCTGTCTCGTTATCCTATCTTGCTTGATGAGTTGATCGACCCTGCGCAGCTGTACAATCCCATTCCATTAGACAGTTACCGTACAGAGCTACGTGATTATTTGGCGCGTATTCCTGAAGATGATATGGAACAGCAAATGGAAGCGTTGCGTCAGTTTAAGCAAATTTGTATTTTGCGTATTGCAGCGGCAGATATTGCTGGCGCATTGCCAGTGATGAAAGTGAGTGACCATTTAACTTATTTAGCGGAAGCTATCGTTGATGCGGTGATCAGTCAGGCTTGGTTGCAAGTGTCTGAAAAGTACGGCGAGCCAACGCATGTGAAAGATCGTGAAGGTAAAGGCTTTGCTGTAATTGGCTATGGTAAAGTCGGAGGGTGGGAGCTCGGCTATAACTCCGACTTGGATATTGTCTTCATGCATGACTGCCCAGTCAATGTCTACACTGACGGCAAAAAAGAGATTGATGGTCGTCAGTTCTACCTTCGTTTAGCACAGCGTATCATTCATATTTTCTCCACTCGCACCGCTTCCGGTATTTTATACGAGGTCGATACCCGATTGCGTCCGTCCGGTGCATCGGGTTTGTTGGTTAGTCCAACGGACGCGTTCGACGACTATCAACATCAAGACGCGTGGACATGGGAGCATCAAGCACTTGTCCGCGCGCGCATGATTTATGGTGATGAACCACTGGCAATTGCATTTCACAATACGCGGCATGATGTGCTGTGCAAAGCACGCGATCAAGCTGAACTGAAAAAAGACGTTGTCGAAATGAGAGAAAAAATGCGCGGTCATCTTGGGGGGAAAAAGCCAGGCCGCTTTATGCTCAAGCAAGATGTAGGTGGGATTACCGATATCGAATTTCTCGCTCAGTACCTAGTGCTCAACTATAGTCACGATAAGCCGAAATTGACGCGTTGGTGTGATAATGTGCGCATCTTTGAAACGCTCATTGCGCAAGATGTTATGGACGAAGACCAAGCAATGCAGTTGATACGTGCTTACACGACAATGCGCAACGAAATACACCGCCGAAATCTACTCAATTTAGACGCTGATGTGGTGGAAGATAAGTTTGTTGCCGAAAGGGAGTGGGTAAAACAGGCTTGGAATCAGTGGTTCAGTTAAGACCATATATTTAGCCTCGATAAGGGCTGTGATAAACTCACTTCGATTTAATTTTTGGAGACCAACAATGAAACCAATTCTACCTGATTACAACAGCGCTGGTGTGCTCATCATCGGTGATGTCATGCTAGATCGTTACTGGTATGGCCCAACCGGGCGCATTTCTCCTGAAGCGCCGGTTCCTGTTGTAAAAGTAGAAAACAATGAAGAGCGTCCTGGTGGTGCTGCGAACGTTGCGATGAACATCGCATCATTAGGTGGCCATGCTCACATTGTTGGTCTAACTGGGGAAGATGAGCCTGCAAAAGTGCTGACGGAGACGCTGAGCTCGCTCAATGTGAAGTGCGATTTCGTTGCGCTGCCTGATTACCCAACGATTACGAAGCTTCGTGTAATGAGCCGTGGACAACAACTGATCCGCCTCGACTTCGAAGACAAATTTGAAAACACAGATTCTGCACCTGTGCTATCGCGTATGGATGCCGCACTGCCAAACGTTAAAGCCGTGATTATGTCTGACTACGCAAAAGGTTCGTTAGAGCATGTTCAGGCATACATTCAAAAAGCGCGCGCAGCAAATATTCCGGTTTTCATTGACCCGAAAGGTGCGGATTTTGAACGCTACCGTGGCGCAACACTTCTTACGCCAAACATGAAAGAGTTCGAAGACGTTGTAGGTAAAGTGAAATCTGACCAAGAGCTAGTAGAGAAAGCGCTGGCTTTGGTTGAAGAGTTTGAATTTGAAGCGCTTTTAGTGACACGCAGCGAAAACGGAATGACCTTGATTCGTCGTGGTCAGGAACCGTTCCACCTTCCAACTCAAGCGAAAGAAGTGTACGACGTGACAGGTGCGGGCGACACGGTTATCTCTGTATTGGCAGCGTCTGTTGCCGCAGGCAAATCATTTGAAGAAGCGTGTGCACTAGCAAACGCAGCGGCAGGTGTTGTAGTTGGTAAACTAGGCACGTCAACGCTTTCTGAGATTGAATTAGCAGAAGCGGTACATGGCAGCCAAGACACGGATTACGGTGTGATTTCAGAAAAAGCACTGATCGAAGCGGTGAAAAAAGCACGAGCTCGTGGCGAGAAAGTCGTTATGACAAATGGCTGCTTTGATATTCTACACGCTGGCCATGTGTCTTACTTAAACCATGCTGCTGAACTGGGCGATCGCCTAATCGTTGCGGTAAATACCGATGAGTCAGTAAAACGCCTTAAAGGCCCTGGTCGTCCGGTAAACCCAACCGATCGCCGCATGGCGGTGTTGGCAGGTTTGGGCGCTGTGGATTGGGTTGTACCATTTAGTGAAGATACGCCGCAGCGTTTGATCTCAGAAGTTCTACCAAGCTTGCTAGTAAAAGGCGGTGACTACAAACCAGAAGAGATTGCTGGTGGTAAAGAAGTCATTGCGGCGGGTGGTGAAGTTCGTGTATTGAACTTTGAAGATGGCTGCTCGACCAGTGAAATCATTAATGCAATCAAAGGCGGTAAGGGCTAAGGCTGCTGTTTGTTAGCATTGAAATGCTATTTGCTCATAAAGGTCGCTAAGTGCGGCCTTTTTGATACTTGTAGTTCAGAGGCACTTTTAAGCTCTGAACTACAAGTAATAAAAAACGCCAGCTGATAACTCAACTGGCGTTTTTTATTTATTAAGACCTGAAGTATTCAGTTCGCGGTTATTTTGCCGCTTTCAAACCTGCATCAACGTCCAAGATGTCTTGTTCGCTTAGCGTACCAACTGCTTGGCGTAGCTGAAGAACACTTAAAATGTAGTCGTAACGAGCGTTCGATAGGTTTTTGTTCGCATCGTATAGACGACGAGTCGCGTCCAGTACATCAACGATAGTACGAGTACCTACATCAAAGCCAGCTTCTGTTGCTTCTAGTGCAGAGCGTGCAGAAATAACCGCTTGCTCATACGCACGTAATGCGCCGATAGAGGCGTTAATGTTGTTGTTTTGTGCGCGAACATCTTTGACTACGCTACGGTACTGTGCTTCAAGATCTTCGCTTGCTGCCACGTACGCGTATTCAGCTTGTTTGGTTTGAGAGGTTACGTTACCACCTGTGTATAGCGGTACAGCAAGGTTCACACCAATATTGAAGTTGTCTGTCGTGTTGTCACGAGAGCTATGAGAAGTATCACCGTAGTTGTAACCACCGTCTAGAGAGAGCGTTGGTAGGTGGCCAGAGCTTGCTAGTGAAATATTGTCACGCGCAATGTCTTGAAGAATACGTGAAGATAGCAAGGTCAGGTTTTTGGTTTTTGCTTCATCAATGAGCGATTCAGCAGGTACGGTCGATGGGCTAGCAGTGAAGCGGCCAGTGTCCAAAATGTTGAGATCTTTGTGCTCTTGGCCTGTAATTTCACGCAGTGACTCGTAGCTATTAGTGAGCGCGTTTTCTGCCAACACTTCGTCCGCTAGCACTTGGTCGTACTGAGCTTGTGCGTCATGCACGTCAGTGATTGCAGACAAACCTACTTCAAAACGCTGTTTAGTTTGCTCAAGTTGACGGCCAACCGCGGCTTTTTCTGCACGTACGAAAACAAGATTATCTTGTGCGCGTAGAACTTCAAAATACGCTTGTGACACGCGAAGAATCAGTGCCTGTTGCGTCGCTGCGTAAGTTGCGTCTGCTTGGCGAGCACTTTTCTCAGCAGTATCTAGAGAGATCCAAGATGCGCGGTTGTAAAGTGCTTGTGAAAAGCTAACGCCAGCGGTTAGTGCGTTGCCATCGTTTGATACGTCGCTAATTAGATTTGAATCGTATTCAGTATCACCACGAGTTAAATTGTAACCCGCAGTAAGGTTAATTTGTGGTAATAGAGCACTACGGCTTGAGGTGATTGCTTCGAAAGCTTGGTCACGTTGTGCTGCTACACTGAGCAATTGTGGATCATTTTGTTTTGCCAAGTCGTAGATTTCAGCCAAAGAGTCTGCGAACGCAGACGTACTCATGCTACCTAGCGCTGCACTGATAAATAGTGGAAGCAATTTTTTCATTTTCTATTCCCGCGGTCCATAGATTGGTTAATTCTCAGTAGTTTAACTCAATTTGCACGATATTTACTCTAAAGTTTGCACTTTTTTACACGTAATTATCCACTTGTGCAATAAATTTTTAGCAAAGACTTAAATTAATTTGTAACTATTATACAAAAAGTTGAGCCAAGTCCTTTGAGCAAGCGAATAACAATGAGTAAACTACAGGATTCACTCAGAGAGGTGTTGAATGCAACAGCGTGACAAACAACAACAAGATTTTACTTCGCGAGATGTAAAAGTCATCTCGAAAGAAACCTTATTTGAAGGTTTTTTCAAAATGGTGAAATACCGCTTTCAGCATAGGCTATTTGCTGGTGGTTGGAGTGGAGTTGTCGAACGAGAAATGTTCGAGCGTGGTCACGCAGCAGCGATGCTTCCTTATGATCCAAAGACGGACCAGGTCGTAATCATTGAACAGATTCGTATTGGCGCGTTGGAACATGAACACCCTTGGCAGCTAGAAATTGTCGCCGGTATGATTGACCGCGATGAATCAGCTGAAGCCGTAATTCGTCGAGAGGCTGTCGAAGAAGCGGGGATTCAGGTGGGGCGCGTTATACCTGTCACTTCTTATTATCCTTCGGCTGGTGGTTGCTCGGAAAAGCTAGACGTCTTTGTTGGTGAAGTGGATGCGTCTAAAGCGCACGGCATTCATGGTTTAGACTATGAGAATGAAGATATCCGAGTTCATGTCATGAGTCGTGAAACGGCGTATCAATGGGTGAAGGACGGGAAATTTGAAAATGGTGCGTCGATTATTGCGTTGCAATGGCTGCAATTACACCATCAAGAGTTAAAGTCAGAATGGGGACAATCCCAAACGGTGGAGAGTGAGTAATGGCACAATTGGCTGAAAAACAACAATATCATGTTGATTTAGCTGGTCTTATGAGAACGTATGAGACCAACTACGCTAAGTTGAACGCCTTATTGCCTGCTTCTGCCGAAGTTGGGGATGTACGTTGCTACCAAGCGGCGAACATGGTTTACCAATTGACCGTGAATGAAATCACAAAATACACCACAGTTGTTGAGATATGTCAGAGTGATGAAACGCCAGTGTTTCCTTTACCGACGATGTCTGTCAGGCTTTATCATGATGCGAGAGTAGCCGAAGTATGCTCAAGCGGAGAGTTCTCTCGCATAAAAGCTAAGTATGATTATCCCAATGACCAACTGATGCAGAAAGATGAAAAGCATCAATTAAACACATTCCTCGGTGAATGGCTGACGTTTTGTTTACGAAGTGGTATCAGTAGAACACCACTTGCCTTCAATTGATCGTCACGTCACTAAAGGAAAATAACAAATAACGATATAGTGGACGAATCAGGTTTTCATTTTGCAATCATCTAGTGACAGCATCAAACTTTTACAAATTACGGATACTCATCTGTTTGCTGCCGATGAGGGAAGTTTGCTAAGCGTAAAAACAGTCGATAGCTTTAATGCTGTTGTTGCTGATGTTTTACGCCGCAACGTGGCGTTTGATTACATCTTGGCGACGGGCGATATTTCCCAAGACCATAGTGCAGAATCTTATCAGCGCTTTGCCAACGGCATTGAACCGCTAGAGAAAGACTGCTTTTGGCTACCTGGTAATCATGATTACAAGCCTAATATGGGCAGTGTTTTGCCTTCGCCACAAATCAAAGCCGCAGAGCATGTGTTGCTTGGCGAGCATTGGCAGTTAATTCTTTTAGACTCGCAAGTTGTTGGCGTTCCTCATGGGCGCTTGAGTGATCAGCAATTAACGCTACTCGAAGAAAAGCTAGCCGAACACCCAGAAAGACACACACTTGTTTTGTTGCATCATCACCCGTTACTGGTGGGAAGCGCGTGGCTTGATCAACATACTTTAAAAGATGCCGAAGCGTTTTGGCAGGTTGTCGAGCGTTTTGATAACGTGAAAGGCATTCTCTGTGGTCATGTTCATCAAGATATGAATGTGCTTCACAAGGGCATTCGAGTGATGGCAACACCCTCAACTTGTGTTCAGTTTAAGCCTAACTCGGATGATTTTGCCCTTGATACCACTTCGCCTGGTTGGCGGGAGCTGCAACTACACGCTTGTGGCGATATTACGACCCAAGTAGGTCGGCTTCCTGATGGCCAGTTCCAACCAGACTTCTCTTCTAACGGCTACTAACGCGCCCGAGCTCTCTGTTCGGGCTCGCTTTTTTGTGCGAGATATCTATGAGTAAACCTTCACTTCTTCTCTATATCCATGGCTTTAATAGCTCTCCACTCTCCATGAAAGCGAATGTGATGAGAGCCTACTGCGAGCAACATAGGTCTGATATCAAGGTGATTGTTCCCCAGTTACCTTGTTATCCTCAGCAAGCGGCGAAAATGTTGTTGGATATTATCGAGCAATATAAAGACGACTATAAAATTGGTCTAGTGGGCAGTTCATTAGGCGGTTTTATGTCAACGTGGCTAAATGACAAGTTTGGGTTTAAAGCGGTAGTGGTCAACCCCGCAGTCAAGCCTTATGAGTTGCTAGTAGATTATTTGGGTAAGCAAACTAACCCATATACGCATGAAACCTATACACTTGAAGCTTGTCATATTGACGAGTTAAAAGCTCTTGATGTACAAAGCATCGCGTCGCCACATTCTTTTTGGTTATTGCAACAAACAGAAGATGAGGTTTTAGACTATCGACAAGCGGTAGATAAGTTTGCAGACGCTAAGCAAACAGTAGAACAAGGCGGTGATCACAGTTTTGTAGGCTTTGAGCGTTATCCTGCACAGATTATCGAATTTCTAGAACTGTAATTCGAAAGCGATTGGAAAAGGCTCATAGTTTTTATTGATATATCCAACCGTTTCTTGACATGGGCGGTATGCTTTCCGACTATGTTTTGCCAAAAGATCTTAAGGGTCGAGGACCCTGGCTACTTTGTTATGCATCATGTTTACAAACTCTTAGTGATGTGAACAGGGTGGCTTTTTCGTTTCCTGAGTATGGGTACGCCCATTGGTGATACTCAGGCAACAAGTAAACTTTGAGAATAATTCCGTATTATGACTGAACAATATAATGCTGGTGCCATTGAAGTACTGAATGGCTTAGAGCCAGTACGTCGCCGACCAGGGATGTATACGGATACAGCGCGCCCAAACCATTTGGGCCAAGAAGTTATCGACAACAGTGTCGATGAAGCGCTAGCCGGACATGCCTCAAAAGTACAAGTCATCCTACATGCTGACCAATCACTCGAAGTGATCGATGATGGTCGAGGCATGCCTGTTGATATCCACCCAGAAGAGAAAGTATCAGGCGTAGAGCTAATTCTATGTAAGCTACATGCGGGTGGTAAGTTCTCTAACAAAAACTACCAATTCTCTGGTGGTTTGCACGGGGTAGGTATATCTGTAGTAAACGCGTTGTCAAAACGCGTTGAAGTAACAGTTCGTCGTGATGGTCAAGTGTATGAAATTGCATTTGAACACGGCGAGAAAGTGTCTGATCTGACCGTAACTGGCACATGTGGTCGTCGCAATCGCGGTACCAGCGTACATTTCTGGCCTGATGCGAAGTACTTCGATTCGGCTAACTTCTCTGTGACGCGCTTAGTCAACAACCTGCGCGCAAAAGCGGTTTTGTGTCCGGGCTTAGAAATCACATTAACCGACAAAGTTAATGGCAAAGACTATAAGTGGTACTACGAAGACGGTCTTAAAGACTATCTTGCGGAAGGTGTAAAAGGCTATCCAGTTATTCCTGAAGAACCATTTACTGGTGAGTTCTTGGCGGATACTGAAGCGGCAAACTGGGCGGTAATTTGGCAGCCAGAAGGCGGTGAAATGATCACCGAAAGCTACGTTAACCTAATCCCAACCGCTCAAGGTGGTACGCACGTTAATGGTTTACGCCAAGGCTTGTTGGAAGCGATGCGCGAATTCTGTGAGTTCCGTAATCTATTACCTCGTGGTGTGAAGCTAACGGGTGATGACGTTTTCGACCGCTGTTCTTACGTGCTGTCGGTTAAAATTCAAGATCCACAATTTGCAGGCCAGACCAAGGAACGTCTCTCTTCTCGTCAAACCGCGGCATTTGTCTCTGGCGTTGTAAAAGATGCGTTCAGTCTTTGGTTGAACGAAAAGCCTCAGCTCGCAGAGCAATTGGCAGAAGTCTGTATCGCTAACGCGCATCGTCGTATGCGAGCGGCGAAAAAAGTCGTACGTAAGAAAGTGGCTTCTGGCCCGGCACTGCCAGGTAAGTTGACCGACTGTTCTGCACAGGACTTAAGTCGCACGGAAATCTTCTTTGTGGAGGGTGACTCTGCGGGTGGCTCGGCAAAACAGGCACGTGACCGTGAATTCCAAGCTGTGATGCCACTGCGTGGTAAGATCTTGAACACGTGGGAAGTCTCTGCCGATCAAGTTCTTGCGTCTCAAGAAGTACACGATATCTCAGTTGCTTTGGGTATTGACCCAGATAGCGACAACCTCGAGAGTCTTCGTTACGGTAAGATCTGTATCCTTGCCGATGCGGACTCGGATGGTCTTCACATCGCAACGCTGCTTTGTGCTCTATTTACTCGTCACTTCCGCGCACTAGTGGAAGCGGGTCATATCTATGTGGCGATGCCGCCTCTGTATCGAATCGACTGCGGGAAAGAAGTGTTCTACGCCCTCGATGATGATGAAAAAGATGGCATTTTAGAGCGCTTGTCGAAGAAGAAAGCCAAAATCAACGTGCAACGATTCAAAGGTCTGGGTGAGATGAACCCACTTCAGTTGCGTGAAACCACCATGGATCCGAACACGCGTCGCTTAGTGCAGTTAACCATTGACGACTCTACGGCGACCATGGAAATGATGGACATGCTGCTAGGTAAAAAGCGTGCAGATGACCGTCGTTCTTGGCTACAAAACAACGGCGACTTGGCAGAGGTGTAACGGATGTCTACAGAAATTACCTACGATGGCGTCGAACAATTGCCAATGCGCAAGTTCACTGAAGACGCTTATCTGAACTACTCGATGTACGTAATCATGGACCGCGCCTTGCCATACATTGGTGATGGCTTAAAGCCGGTTCAACGACGCATCATTTATGCGATGTCAGAGCTTGGTCTCTCTGCATCAGCAAAATACAAAAAATCTGCACGTACCGTTGGTGACGTGCTAGGTAAATACCATCCGCACGGTGATTTAGCGTGTTACGAAGCGATGGTATTGATGGCTCAGCCATTCTCTTACCGCTATCCATTAGTGGATGGTCAAGGTAACTGGGGTGCGCCAGATGATCCGAAATCATTTGCGGCAATGCGTTATACCGAAGCAAAACTGTCTAAGTTTGCTGAAGTATTGCTTGGCGAACTTGGTCAGGGCACGGTTGAATGGCAACCTAACTTTGATGGCACAATGAAAGAGCCACAAATGTTGCCAGCACGTCTGCCTCATATCCTGCTTAACGGTGTAACCGGCATTGCCGTTGGTATGGCAACAGACATCCCACCGCACAACGTTCGTGAAATCGCAGATGCGACTATTCATTTGATCGACAACCCGAAAGCAGAACTGCCGGACGTGATGCAGTATGTCAAAGGTCCAGATTACCCAACAGAAGCAGAAATTATCTCGCCGCAAGCGGATATCGAGAAGATTTACCGCAACGGTCGTGGCAGCATCAAAATGCGCGCGGTTTGGCATAAAGAAGGTTCTGATATTGTTATCACTTCTTTGCCTCACCAAGTATCGGGTGCCAAACTGCTTGAGCAAATCGCTAACCAGATGCGTGCGAAGAAGCTGCCAATGGTTGACGATCTTCGTGACGAATCGGATCACGAGAACCCAACGCGTATCGTTGTGGTGCCTAAGTCAAACCGTGTCGATTGTGACTTGTTGATGAACCACTTGTTCGCATCAACGGATCTTGAGCGCAGTTACCGCGTTAACTTGAACATGATTGGTTTGGATAACCGTCCTCAAGTTAAAGGTCTGGTGCAAATTCTATCTGAGTGGATCGAGTTCCGTCGTACGACTGTGCGTCGTCGTCTACAACACCGCCTAGACAAAGTAATGGCTCGTCTACACATCTTGGAAGGTTTGTTGGTTGCTTACCTCAACCTAGATGAAGTGATTGAGATCATCCGTACTGAAGACGATCCAAAAGCTGTGCTGATGGAACGCTTTGGTATTACCGATATCCAAGCGGATGCAATTTTAGATACCAAACTTCGTCATCTAGCAAAACTAGAAGAGATGAAGATCCGTGGTGAGCAAGACGAGCTAGAGAAAGAGCGTGAGAAGCTAGAACAGCTACTCGGTTCTGAGCGTCGTCTGAACACACTACTGAAAAAAGAAATCAAAGCAGACGCAGAGAAATACGGTGATGACCGTCGCTCTCCAATGGTTGAGCGTGCAGAAGCAAAAGCGCTGACTGAACGTGACCTCGTACCAAGTGAGCCAATCACGGTTGTGCTTTCTGAGAAAGGTTGGATTCGTCACGCGAAAGGCCATGACGTGGATGCCGAAGGCTTAAACTATAAGTCGGGTGATAAGTATTTAGCGCATGCTCGAGGTAAGAGTAATCAGCCTGCGGTATTCCTAGGTAGTGACGGTCGAAGTTACTCTCTGGAATCGCACTCACTGCCTTCTGCTCGTAGTCAAGGTGAGCCGATTACCGGTCGCTTGAATATTACGGCTGGTAGCAGTATTCGCCAAGTCATCATGAGTGAAGAAGATCAGCTGTGGCTGGTGGGTTCAGATGCAGGTTACGGCTTTGTATGTAAAGGCGCGGACTTGCTGTCTAAAAACCGCAGTGGTAAAGCGCTCGTCACTTTACCTGCCAACTCTGAGATCATGACGCCAAAAGAGATTGAAGATTTAGACTCTGATGAAATCTTAGCAATCACTAACCAAGGTCGCATGCTGCTGTTCCCAATCAAAGACTTGCCACAACTGGCGAAAGGTAAAGGGAATAAGATCATCAACATTCCTGCTGCTAAAGCAAAAGAGCGAGAAGAAGTACTATCTCACTTAATGTCTTTACCAAAAGGTGCATCGTTAACGCTGTACGCGGGTAAGCGAAAGTTGGGTCTTAAACCGTCTGACCTTGATAACTTCCGTGGCGAACGTGGTCGCCGAGGTGGGTTATTACCGAGAGGTTTGCAGCGAGTCACTCGCATTGAAGTTGAGCTGGATGATTCCGATACGACGGAAACACCGAGCGATAGCGAGTAACGCACAAATAAAAATCCCAGCCAATGGCTGGGATTTTTTATGCTTCTTGCTTGTCTTCAGCAATGGTGACTTTCAAGGTCATCTCTTTTCCTTTGCGAATGATACCGACGTCCACGGTGGTGCCAGGACGTAAATCGGTGACGATATCCATAACGCTCTGACGCCCCTGAACCTTATTGCCATCAATACTGATAATGATATCTTGTTTTTGAAAGCCAGCCGCATTGGCTGGGCCATTTGGATCAATACCAAGTACGACAATACCACCTATGTGTTCATTTCCAAGTAGGCGAGCAGTGACCGCATTAATGTCTTGGCCGTCGATTCCAATATAACCACGAATCACGCGGCCATCAGCGATGATTTTCTGCATGATCTTACTGGCTAGCGGCGCAGGGATCGCAAAAGAAATACCGTAAGTTTCTAAGTCTGTCGCTTGCTGAAAAGAGGCGGTGTTAATGCCGACGAGCTCGCCTTGTGTGTTCACTAGGGCTCCACCAGAGTTACCTTCATTGATGGCGGCATCGGTTTGAATGAATGCTTGACGACCATCGCTAATGGATGAACGACCTGTGGCAGAAATAATGCCGAACGTTGTGGTTTGTCCAAGGTTGTATGGGTTACCGATGGCTAGTACTACATCGCCCACTTGTGGTTTGTAATTAGAGTTCAGAGGGATTACGGGCAAATTCGAACCTTCGACACGCAGCACGGCTATATCAGTACGTTTATCTGTCCCTACGAGCTGAGCCGCTGCGGCTCTGCCGTCTTGTAATGCCACAACAATTTGATCAGCTTGAGCAACCACATGATAGTTAGTAATGATGTAGCCTTTCTCACTAACAATGACACCTGACCCCAGACCTTGAGTCGAGAGTTTACTGCGATCATTCTCAACATACTTACGACTGTAGATGTTTACTACGGCAGGCGCTGCTCTTCGGACCGCTTGATTAAACGTCAACTCGACTGATGCGATATTAACAGGTTGAGGATCAAGCGCAGCAGGAATTACGTTGTTGCGCAAAGATGGAACCGCCAGTAATACCACTGCGGCAGTAGCCAAGCCTAAAAAGACAGAACGTAATAAAAAGCTGAGCATATCCTCTCCATGCGTGAGCGCCAAAATGGCATCGAAGATGAAGAATAGCATTACATTGAAAAATAACAAAAGGGCAGTACGTCATCGCGCTGCCCTTTTCATTAGTTATTGAGCGATAAGGAAAAGTGATCGAGCCTTATCACTCAGTACTATGCATCGAAAACCTTATTTCCTATCACGTTGAAAGTGGTTAACGAATGACAAGATAAATAGTACGTTCACCACGTTGAATATTAAGAGCCAGTACACCTTTGTGTTTCTCTACGATTGTACGAAGCTCGGCAAGGTTTTTCACTCGTTGACGGTTCACACCGATAATAATGTCACCTTGTTGTAATTGATATTGAGCCGCTGGAGAGTTATCTGCAACGCTCGATACTTTAACACCTTGGATTACATCACTTGGTGTTGTATTGCTTAACTCCGCACCTTTGAGTCCCTCATGTAATGTCTCCGCTTTAGCTTTCATATTCGTAGATTCGCCAAGCGTTACATCAAAGGTTTTATTCTTACCATCTCGAACCACACCTAATGTGATTTCTTTACCTGCGCCCAGTGTTGCCACTTTTGCGCGGAGCTCTGAGAAAGTATTAATCGCTTTGCCGTTCACCGATACAATTACGTCACCGGCTTTTAACCCTGCTTTATCGGCTGCGCTGTCCGGTACGACTTGACCAATAAAGGCCCCTTTACTTGACTCGTAACCCAATGCATCAGCTAGCTCAGAGGTTACTTCGCCACCTTGCACACCCAACATGCCGCGTTTGACTTCACCAAACTCTAGAATTTGATCAGTGAGGTTTTTCATCATGTTTGATGGAATCGCAAAGCCAATACCCACATTACCGCCGTTAGGGCCTAAAATCGCAGTATTAATACCGATCAGCTCACCATTAAGGTTGACCAATGCACCACCAGAGTTACCGCTGTTAATTGCGGCATCGGTTTGGATGAAGTTTTCGAAGTTTTCAACGTTTAAGCCACTACGACCAAGGGCTGAAACAATACCCGAAGTCACAGTTTGACCGAGTCCAAATGGGTTACCAATCGCAACCGTAAAGTCACCGACACGCAGTTTGTCGGAATCCGCGACTTTAATCTGCGTTAAGTTTTTCGCTTTCTCTAATTTAAGTAACGCAACATCGGCCATTTCATCACCGCCAACGAGCGTAGCGTCATACTCGCGCCCGTCAAAGAGGCGAACTCGAATCTCATCTGCGCCCTTGATCACGTGGTAGTTAGTGACAATATGGCCTTTCTTCGCATCAATAATGACACCAGAACCTAAACCTCTGAACGGGCGCTCTCGCCTTTGTTCCATAGGAAAGTCTGGGCCAAAGAAAAATTGAAATTGCTCGGGAATGCGGCTGGTTTGTACTTGTTTACCTTCTACAGCAATACTCACAACAGCTGGGGTCACCTTCTCAAGCATTGGTGCCAAGCTAGGTAACTGTTGGCCATCCACATTCAAAGGTAATGCGGCAGTGGCTTGAACTGGGGCAATAATCGAACCCAAACTCAGAGATAGAACGGTGAGCGCAAGCAGTGGTTTTTTCATCCAATAACTCCTCTTGAAACATGTCTGCCAAAAAGAAATATCCGAACGGTTAGTTCACTTTGTTAATAACTAATATAGGGTCTAGTTCGGACAATCAAAAGGGGAGGCAGTGCACATCCAAGTTAGAGCGAAGGTGAGGTGAAAAAGTTCAAAAAAGGGCCGATACAAATGTATCGGCCCTAGATAGAAGTAAGAGAGGATTATGATGCTTTTGCGGTTACCGCTTCGGGAGCATTAATGATTTCTTTCTCTTGATCCTTCAAAAGACCGGTGGCGCCATTAGCGTAGTCTTTTGGTTGTTCGTTAAACTCTGGTTGATCTTCTGCAATAGTTTCAGACGACATTGCCGTTTTCTTATCAAACGGGTTGTCTTGTTCTGGTAAGTTTGGCAAAAGCTCAGAAGAGGTCTTGGCCATATGTTGGTATAGCTTGGTGTAATCTTTACCTAGGGTGTCCAACATTTCTGCGGTTTGTGCAAAATGATCGACGAGCTCTTGACGTTGTTGCTCTAATTCAAACTTGGCCGCTTCAAGTTCTTTCTGCACAGACTTTTGTTTCTTGTATTCAGGGGTGGTTAGTCTACTAATGACTACGCCTACGATTGTACCGACCAGCAAACCCACAATGGCATAAATCCAAGGCATAACTGCTCCTTATAGTTGTTTTAACAAGTCTTTTACTACTTAGTTACACGCGGTGCTCGTCCATGTTACTATGGCTTGAACAGCCGATAAAGAAAAATAGCAGTATGTCTTCGGGGACTGATAACTACTTCTCTCTATTCTCAAAGTTGACCCCGAGGTAACCCTTTTCTCTATACCTCTATACGACTTAATACGATGACACCACTACAACAATATCAAAAAGACATAGCAGAACACGGGTTTCAGCGTGATGAAGCTCAGTATCAAGCGGTCGTTGCATTAGACAAGCTTTACCATGCTATCGTTGAATTTCAGTCAGCGCCTGTGCCTCAGCTTTCCAAATGGCAAAAGCTAATGGGGAAAAAAATCGACAAGCCTGAACCACCAAAAGGCCTTTACTTTTGGGGTGGGGTAGGTCGCGGTAAAACCTACCTTATGGACGCATTTTTTGATGCTTTACCGACCCAAAGAAAAATGCGCGTCCACTTCCATCGATTTATGTATCGAGTACATGATGAGTTGAAGCTGTTAGGTGATGTCGAAAATCCGCTATCAAAAGTGGCGGATAAATTTAAAGAAGAAGCCGATGTGGTTTGCTTTGATGAATTTTTTGTTTCCGACATTACTGATGCGATGATCCTTGCAACGCTACTTCAAGAAATGTTCAAGCGGCAGATGATCCTAGTCGCGACTTCAAACATTGAGCCGCAGAACTTATATCGTAACGGTTTGCAAAGAGCGCGCTTTTTGCCCGCGATCGATATGATTTTGGCACGTTGTGAAGTGTTGAATGTCGATAGTGGCGTTGATTATCGCTTAAGAACGTTAGAACAGGCTGAAATATACCATTACCCGCTTGATGAGCAGGCTAGCATAAACCTTAACAAATATTATCAGCAGCTGACTGGAGAGCGTCAGTTTGTTGCTCATCAAATCGAAGTTAACCACCGTCAACTAGCGGTGATTGAAGCAAGCGATGGGGTGCTGCATGCGTCGTTTGCTCAGTTGTGTCAAACTGCTCGCAGTCAAAATGACTACATTGAATTGTCTCGTATTTACCACACGGTATTACTGGCAGATGTTCAACAAATGAACCGAAAAATAGATGATGCGGCGAGACGCTTTATCGCGCTGGTCGATGAGTTTTACGAGCGCAATGTTAAGTTGATTATTTCTGCTGAAGTGCCAATGGCCGATTTATATGCTGACGGGCAGTTAGAGTTCGAATTTAAGCGCTGTTTGTCTCGGCTTACTGAGATGCAAAGTCATGAGTATCTCGCGCGTGAACATTTGGCCTAGATCCAATGGGTTCTTAAAAAAGTGAAGAAAAAATTAGTGATTTGGCGCAAAAAAAGGTGATTTTTTCTTCGCTCTTCTCTATAATCCTGCGACCCACCGTTACTGCAGACCTGATTATCGAAGTTATTTCGAAATTGAAGGTCGAGAGTACCAACGACTCGAAGGGGTGATGACTGGGCTCTTAGACAGTGTGGGAGCACTATTGGGTGTTCCTTTAAAGTTTAAAATTTAATTAACGGGTTATTGTTAGCATGAAAACTTTCGTTGCTAAACCAGAAACTGTAAAACGCGACTGGTACGTTGTAGACGCTGAAGGTAAAACTCTTGGCCGTCTAGCAAGTGAAATTGCATCTCGCCTACGTGGCAAACATAAAGCTGAATACACTCCTCACGTTGACACTGGTGATTACATCATCGTTATCAACGCTGAGAAAGTTGCTGTAACTGGTAACAAAGCTAAGAACAAAGTGTACTACCGTCACTCTGAATTCCCAGGTGGTCTAAAATCTATCACTTTTGAAAAGTTGATCGATCGTAAACCTGAGATGGCTCTTGAGCTTGCAGTTAAAGGCATGCTTCCACGTGGTCCTCTAGGCCGTGCTATGTACCGTAAGCTAAAAGTTTACGCGGGCGCTGAGCACAACCATGTTGCTCAACAACCACAAGTACTAGACATCTAATTGGGGATTTCGAAAATGGCAGAGAATCAATACTACGGCACTGGCCGTCGCAAAAGCTCAGCTGCACGTGTTTTCATTAAACCAGGCAGCGGTAACATTGTAGTAAACAAGCGTAACCTTGACGAATACTTCGGTCGTCCAACAGCACGTATGGTTGTACAACAACCTCTAGAGCTAGTTGAACTAACTGAAAAGCTAGACCTTTACGTAACAGTTAAAGGCGGCGGTATTTCTGGTCAAGCTGGTGCTATCCGTCACGGTATCACTCGCGCGCTTATGGAATACGATGAGTCTCTACGTCCTGCTCTACGCGCAGCTGGCTACGTTACTCGTGACGCTCGTTGCGTTGAACGTAAGAAAGTTGGTCTACGTAAAGCACGTCGTCGTCCACAGTTCTCTAAGCGTTAATTTCCTCTTATCGGGAATTATGCTTTCAGAGTTACTCTGGAAACTGTGTACCAAAAGCTCGGCTCTATGCCGGGCTTTTTTGTATTTAAAGACATCATACTTGTCTTCAAGCAACGAACAGCCTTCACTTATCATCACACTCCGAGCAGGCCTTCTTATTCGTCCTCTTCGTCGAAAGGTTGTCAGTGCCGTTTTATATGTGTGCCTTATTTAATCGCGACTCACCACGCTTTCTCTTGCGATGCAGCATAGATGTATTCATCAGCAGGAATGTCTTTGTATCTTATTCTTCCTGTAACATGTTTTAAAATGACTTACGTTCCTTTTTGAGCATTCTGCGTGCTACAAAATTGAAAATATAAACACAGTAAGCTGAACGCGTAATACGAAATATTTCTCTGTGTAATTAACTGAAAACTACCAAGATAAAAGGTTTTATCCGCTTTCAGCGGGGCTTCTATGTGGTGCTTTCTTGTTACAAATCACATCAATTTTTTATAATTCTGCCGCTTTTGTGACGACGCGAGCGATTTGCCTCACAAATGTTACAAAAAGGTAGCTTTATCTTGTCAAAAAGTAGGGTTTTCTTTATCATTTCCCTCCAATAAATAGAACTAAATTCATTATTTGTTAGCCATGCTCTTATAAGCGGAATAATAACGATCCAAAGGGAGCAAATGGGAGAATGTTTGGATGAGCAACGCGCCTTTAAATAACGGTCGCAGGCGTTTTCTAACCGCTACAACGGCAGTTGTTGGTGGGTTAGGGGCAGTCGCCGTCGCCGTGCCTTTTATCAAATCATGGAATCCGAGTGCTAAAGCCAAAGCGGCGGGCGCACCGGTGGAAGTGGATATAAGTAAAATTGAACCAGGTCAGCTGGTTCGTGTTGAGTGGCAGGGAAAACCTGTATGGATTGTTCGCCGCACTCAAAGCGTTCTGGATAACTTAAAATCGATCGGTGATAAGCTTCGCGATCCACAATCTGAAATGGAGCAGCAGCCTGAGTACGCTCAGAATGAGTTTCGTTCGATTAAGGAAGAGTTTTTCGTCGCAGTTGGTTTCTGTACCCACTTAGGTTGTTCACCAACCTATCTACCTGACTCTTTCTCAGAGCAGGTGCAGGGCGTAAGATCTGGCTTCTTCTGTCCTTGTCATGGTTCTAAGTTCGACATGGCTGGTCGAGTGTTCCAAGGAGTACCTGCTCCGTTGAACCTTGTCGTTCCTAAGCACATGTATTTGAGCGATACCAAGCTCATTGTGGGTGTTGATGAGGGAGATGCATAATGCAAGCAATGTTAGATTGGGTTGAAAAGCGTATTCCTGCAATGAATGCTTATAAAAAGCATTTGTCTGAATACCCAATGCCTAAGAACTTCAACTTTTGGTACCTTTTCGGTTCTCTGGCGATGCTGGTTCTTGTTAACCAAATCCTAACGGGTATTTGGCTAACGATGAACTATGTTCCTTCAGGTGACGGTGCATTTGCGTCTATCGAATACATTATGCGTGATGTAGAGTACGGTTGGCTTCTGCGTTACATGCATTCCACTGGAGCGTCAGCGTTTTTCGTTGTTGTGTATCTTCACATGTTCCGTGGTTTGATCTACGGTTCATACCAAAAACCTCGTGAACTGTTGTGGATCTTCGGTATGTTGATCTTCCTAGTTCTCATGGCTGAAGCGTTCATGGGTTACCTACTTCCATGGGGTCAGATGTCATACTGGGGTGCGCAGGTAATCATTTCCCTGTTTGGTGCTATTCCTGTTATCGGTGATGACCTAACACTTTGGATTCGTGGTGACTACATCATCTCTGGTGCAACGCTAAACCGTTTCTTCGCACTACACGTTATTGCACTGCCTATCGTTTTGCTTCTTCTTGTTGTTCTGCACGTATTGGCGCTGCACGAAGTAGGCTCAAACAACCCGGATGGTATCGAAACTAAGCTGCCAAAAGGCTCAATGGGCGACGATTACAAAACGCAATTCAAGTTCCACGATTACTACACGAAGAAATATGACATCATTGATTCGATTCCTTTCCATCCGTACGGCACGGTTAAGGACTTGGTCGGTGTTGCTGGTTTCTTGTTCTTCTTCTGTTACGTGCTGTTCTTTAACCCAGAAATGGGTGGGTACTTCCTTGAGCCGCCTAACTTTGAAGCTGCAAACCCACTGAAGACACCAGAGCATATTGCTCCGGTATGGTACTTCACGCCGTTCTACGCAATCCTACGTGCGGTTCCAGACAAACTATTAGGTGTTATCCTAATGGGTGCGTCAATTGCAGTGCTGTTTGTTCTACCTTGGTTGGATCGTTGTAAAGTTCGTTCATACCGTTACCGTAGCAAACTTCATCTATTGAATATTGTACAGTTCACTATCGCCTTTATCGCTCTAGGTATTTTAGGTGCGTTACCAGCGACACCAACGTACACACTACTATCTCAGATCTTTAGCTTGTGTTACTTCATGTTCTTTGTGTTGCTGTTCTTCTACAGCAAAAATGAAGCAACCAAACCATTACCAGAGAGGGTGACATTCAAATGAAGAAGTGGATTGTAATTCTATTTGCTATGTTGCCATCACTAGCGATGGCAGCTGGGGCCAATGTTCCGCTGGATAAAGCGAATGTTGACCTTACGGATAAAGCTTCGCTACAAAACGGCGCGAAGTTGTTCATGAACTACTGTTTTGCTTGTCACTCTACGCAATACCAGCGTTACGAGCGTGTAGCAACAGACTTGGAAATTCCAACAGACTTAATGAAAGAAAACCTGATTTTCAATCCTGAAGCGAAAATCGGTGATCTAATGGTCAATGCTATGCCACCGAAGCAAGCGGCAAACTGGTTTGGTGCTCCACCACCAGATCTTACGTTGGTTGCACGAGTTCGTGGTGCTGATTGGTTATACACTTACTTACGCTCTTTCTATGTTGATCCATCTCGTCCATTCGGCGTGAACAACATCGTCTTCCCGAGTGTTGGTATGCCGCATGTGCTTGAAGAGCTACAGGGCATCCCGACGCCGATTTACGATACGAAAATCGTAGATGGCGAAGAAGTACAAGTTGTTGTTGGTACTGAAACCGATGGCACGGGTGAGCTGAGTGAAGGCGAATATGACAAAGCGGTTGGCGATCTCGTTAACTTCTTAGTTTATTCAGGTGACCCAGTGCAGCTTGAGCGTCATGCTCTAGGCTGGTGGGTAATGGGCTTCTTAGTGCTTCTAACCATCGTTGTTGTGATGCTCAAGAAAGAGTATTGGCGCGATGTGCATTAATTGTGCTAAAATACCGTGCTAATTCCCAATTTTAATTGATGTACAATGGAGGCTTAGCCTCCATTGTTTTTATTTGTAAGTGTACTGGAGGGCTCCATGGCTGTAGCTGCCAATAAACGTTCTGTGATGACTCTTTTCTCAAGTGCATCAGATTTGTATAGCCATCAGGTTCGCATTGTACTAGCTGAAAAAGGCGTAAGTGTTGAAGTTGAGCTTGTTGACGAAGCAAACCTTCCTGCTGAGCTTGTTGAGCTAAACCCATATAAATCAGTGCCAACTCTTGTTGACCGTGAGCTAGCTCTTTACGATTCAAAAATCATCATGGAGTACTTGGACGAGCGCTTTCCTCATCCACCTCTAATGCCGGTTTACCCTGTTGCTCGTGGCAACAGCCGCTTGATGATGTACCGTATCGAACGCAACTGGTATTCACTCGCTGAAAAAGTGATGAAAGGTAATGCGGAAGAATCAGAAAAAGCACGCACAAAGCTGCGTAATGATCTTCTGACGTTAGCGCCAATTTTTGCTGAATATGAGTACTTCATGAGCGAAGAATTCAGCTTGATCGATTGTTACCTAGCACCACTATTGTGGCGTTTGCCTCAACTTGGTATCGATCTTGTTGGCCCTGGTTCAAAAGAAATCAAGGTATACATGAACCGCGTATTTGAACGTGATTCGTTCCTTGCTTCTTTGACTGAAGCTGAACGTGAAATGCGCCTAGTTCGCTAAGCGATTTAAAACACGTTATGGATATTGCAAAAATGACTGCTCGCCGCCCGTATATGCTTCGCGCATTTTACGATTGGTTAGTAGACAATGACTTGACTCCTCACTTGGTTGTGGATGCAACAATGCCAGGGGTGCGTGTCCCGGTTGAATTTATTCAAGATGGTCAAATTATTTTGAATATTGCGCCACGTGCAGTGGGTAATCTTGAGTTAGGTAATGATGCGATTACCTTCCATGCTCGCTTTAGCGGTCGTCCGCACTCAGTGATCGTGCCTGTGTATGCTGTTCAAGCTATTTATGCACGTGAGAATGGTGCTGGTACTATGTTTGAACCAGAAGAAGCGTACACTCACATCGAAGAAGAAGCGATGACCGAGGAAGAATCATCCCCATCGTTCACAACGGTTAGCGATGAGCCTTCTGAGTTAGTTTCTGATTCAGATGCCGAAGAGGACGATGCTCCTCGACCAAAAGGCAAACCAAGCTTAAGAGTGATTAAATAATAAAAAAGCAGCGTAACGCTGCTTTTTTCTTTTTAACTTGTTGAAGATGATTTCAAGCCAGACTTTGGAAATTACTCACTAATCGTAAAGACTTCGACGTTCTCTTCACTTTCTGTACTTGCCTCACTTTCTATTGTTTGTACACCGTCACTCGGTAAGTCTACTTCAACAGGCTCCATTTCGCCGTATTGGAACCCTTTAATGACTTGTTTTACGCCTGAGATATTACGCGCGATTTCTGTCGCTCGATCGCCTTGCTCTGGCGTGACATAACCGAACAGAAAAACGTCGCCATCTTCGGTGATCACTTTAACCTTAACACCATTAAGCTCAGAATCAGTAAGCAAAGCTGACTTTACTTTGGTTGTGATCCAGCTGTCATTGCTAATCTGGGTAACAGTGAGTGGCTCTTTTTGTTTGATTTGATTGTGTATGACTTTTACACCACTAACTTCTCGAGCCCTTCGCTCTAAAGCAAGGATAACGTCTTGTGTCGGAGCTTGTCCCATAAGGACTACAGTCCCATTATATGAACTGGCAACGACACGAACTTCACCTTTAAACGGTGCTTTATTGCCGATCGCCGCAACTTCGAATTCGATGTTATTGTCCTGCCAGATTTGTTTTGTCGTGCGTGTGTCCGTGACAATATTCGCTGTGCTTGCTGCACCTGCGATAAACAAACCTGCGCAACCACTTAAACTCAATGCTGTTAATAAGATAACAAGGCTACGTATCATAATTCTGACTCTCAGTCTTGGTTACTCTTCGTGAGCAGGGAAAAGCACCTGGTCAATAAGATCACAAAGGCAATGGAGTGTTACCATATGTACTTCGTGAATACGTGCAGTGCGGTGTGATGGAATACGAATTTCGACGTCGTTCTCACCTAGCAGTCCTGCCATCTCTCCGCCATCTTTTCCTGTGAGCGCGATAATCGTCATGTCTCGAGTTACGGCTGCTTCCATCGCTTTGATAATATTTTTACTGTTACCGCTAGTCGACATGGCAAGCAAAATGTCGCCTGGTTGACCAAACGCTCGTACCTGTTTTGAGAAGATTTCCTGGTAGTGGTAATCGTTGGCCACTGCGGTTAGGGTAGTATTATCGGCGGTTAAGGCCATTGCTGGTAGGCTAGGGCGCTCAGTTTCAAAACGGTTTAAAAGACAAGAAACAAATTGTTGAGCGTTTGAAGCACTGCCGCCATTACCACAACATAAAATTTTATTGCCATTAAGCAGGCTCGACACCATCGCTTGAGCTGCATGAGTAATGGCATCAGGCAGCGCCTCTGCTGCTGCGATTTGAATTTGAATACTTTCTGTAAAGCTGTCTTTAATGCTGTCTAGCATCGCTTATCCTTCAGAGATTGCGTTTTCTATCCAGTTGATATCTCGCCCATTATCATGAATGGCGATGACATCAAATCGATAATCGATATTGTGTTTTAAGCGCTTTTGTTGGCTAAGCCAAACTTGTGCGGTTTTGACTAGCTTGCGCATTTTAGCGTGCGTCACCATTTCTGCTGCCGAGCCAAAGTGATTGTTCTTACGGTATTTGACTTCAACAAACACAATAGTTTCACCTTGTTGGAAGATTAAATCAATCTCACCGACCTTAGTCAGAAAATTTTGTTCAATAAAGTTTAAGCCCTGGCGTTGTAAATACTGCTTCGCCAGAGCTTCATATTGATTTCCGATTTGGCGCTTGCTAAAGAGCCCCACGCTCAGCCCAGCTTAGCTCACGCTGTACAACACAATTATTGTCGATACTTAAAATACCGGTTTGGCCACCGACTGAGTAGCCCGGAACGACCTTCATTTGTGGCAGCTCCCCAATCAATTTATACGCATCCATACCCAGTGCTTTCAAACGTTTTTCCATGTTAGATTGCTCTGACCACAGCTCGTTCATTTCAGCGGTCACGCTAGGGTCTGGGTCAATCAGTAATGGGATATCGCTGTAGATGATGCCTGTTAGATCTTCGTAAGTCGCGCCGCCACTGTTGCTACGCGAGCTAGAGAAAATTTGTGGCGCTTTGGCGTCTGGGTTAATCGCTACCTCAATAAACGGCTTAATCAAAGTCAGTTCCGTGCTTCTAGCAACAATATAAACCGCATCGACATCACGACGGCTACGTGGCTGTGTTTCAAGCTTGATACGCATTAGTGATTGCATCTGAGCAATACGTTGTTTGCTTTCTTGCAGACCAAATACTTCATTGATGTCTTTTTGAAGTTGGCGCTTGTCACCAAAATAACTTGCTGCGACTTTATTAGAGCTGTACTTGCGCCACTCTTTGTTGAACGCTTCAGTTACACGTTCACCAAAGCTGCCCTTTGGTGCCAGAATCAGAGGGAAGTTATAGCCTTCGCTGAACAAGTGTTTCGCTGCTTGTGCGGCTTCTTGTTCCGGTGATAATGCCAAGTAGCAAATATTGCTATCTGGTTGCACATCTTCGGGAATATTTAGCGCAAGGGCTGGAATCGTAGGACCATTTTCTGAGCCATCCATGGTTGTGTGCAATAGCTCAACGTTCTCTTTTTCTAGAGGACCAACAACAAAATCGATGTTTTCATTGATCAAACGTTGTTTAATTTGGTCGGCGTTATACGCATTAGTGTCTATTACCGTGAGGGTAGCGCTTGGATCACGGTTACGATCATTCATCATCGCAAACACAAAACCATCACGAATTAATTGCGCTTGTGGCGAGAATTTACCAGTAAGCGGCAGTAACAAAGCGGTGTTGTTTGGTTTAACGATGTCTAGAGAGAGAATGTTTTGAATCTCTTCTGGTGTGTAGATAGCGGCTGGATGCGATGGGTTCTCGTTTAACCAGCGTTCGAGGGTATTTTTTAGTTGGGATAAGTTGCCCGACAGCGTTTTCGCATAAATAGCGAGTTGTAGCCAACCATCCAAAACATCTTCATTTGGCTCTGTTTCTAATGAGGTCAGTTCGTACTCGGAGTAGCTGCCAAAGTTCATCCAAATACGGCTAGAAGTCTCTCTCTGCTCCGCGGACGATGCATATTGGCCAAATGCAACCAGTTGGCGGTTTGCCTCAAACGCTTGGTTAAGACCTTGATAAGCGTCGGCACGCATCAAGTAATAGTCTTTCCATTGCTCATTTGGCAACTTCCACCAAGGTTTAAAATTCAACAATTGCAGCAACTGAGAGTAATTACCCTGTTTTTGCTGTATGGTCGCACGCGCTAGTTGCCACTCTGCTTGCTGAACTTCGGTTAACTGTTGACGAGCCAGGCGCTTGATCAACATTTCTGCTTGATCAAACTGGTTTGCTTGAATCGCGGCTTTGGTTGCCATGATCAACCAGTCATTTTGTAAACTGCCTTCCGTGCTATCAGCTTGGATCATATAGTTCTGAACAGACTGAGTAGGCTCAAGTGTTACATCAACGCCATCAGGCTGTCTTGGACCTGAAGAACAGGCGGCGAGCGTAATTGCTAGTGCAACAGGAGTAAGTATGCGTGGTACACTGAGTCTCTTATGGTTAATCATTGCCGTGAGTTCTCTATAATTTTGTACAAAATTGTCTCTATATTAATCGTTGAAGTGATGGTAAACAAATGACAGATAAAAATAAGTTGCCGAATGAGGGGCCAACTCTCTATATCGTACCGACTCCAATCGGAAATTTAGCGGATATCACCCAACGTGCTATCGAAATTCTGTCGACTGTGGACATCATTGCCGCTGAGGATACTCGACATACGGGCAAATTACTGTCTCACTTCAATATTCAAACCAAAACTTTTGCTCTACACGACCACAATGAGCAGCAAAAAGCACAAGTTTTGGTAGAAAAGCTGCTTTCCGGTCAGTCTATCGCATTAGTTTCTGACGCTGGTACGCCACTTATCAGCGACCCAGGATACCATTTGGTGACAAAATGTCGTCAAGCGGGCGTTAGAGTTGTGCCTCTTCCAGGTGCTTGTGCGGTCATTACGGCGTTAAGTGCCTCTGGCTTGCCATCGGATCGCTTTAGCTTCGAAGGTTTTTTACCACCGAAAAGCAAAGGTCGTAAGGATAAATTCCTAGAGATTGCTTCGGTAGAGCGTACGTGTATTTTTTACGAGTCACCGCACCGTATTTTAGACTCTCTACAAGACATGTTAGACGTTCTTGGCCCAGATAGAGAAGTTGTGTTGGCAAGAGAGCTAACAAAAACCTTTGAAACCATTCAAGGCATGCCGTTAGGTGAGCTGATTGAATGGGTGAAAAGTGACGATAACCAACAGCGTGGTGAAATGGTATTGTTGGTACATGGCCATCGTGAAACAACAGACGACTCACTACCTGAAGATGCTTTACGCACGTTAGGCATTTTGACCAAAGAGCTGCCTTTGAAAAAAGCAGCTGCTTTGGTGGCAGAAATACATAACTTGAAGAAGAATGCGTTATATAAATGGGGCTTAGAAAACTTAGACTAAGTGCCACTAGCGAGATAAATGGTCAATGAGGGCTGATGTTTAGGCATCGGCCTTTTTATTATCTATTTTTGGCACGTTGACTAAAAAGTCATCACTTAGTGCATTCATTTCATCATATCTGTGATCTAACTAGACTCTGAAGTGAGAACTCTATACAATCCGCCCTCGGAGCTGACTGGGTAGTCGCTGCTTTGTTGATGTCCTTCGGGAGACTGACGTCGAAGTCCCTTTGGGAGACTGACGTTGACGTCCTTCGGGAGACTGACAAAGGGGAGGAAAGTCCGGGCTTCATAGAGCAAGGTGCCAGGTAACGCCTGGGGGGCGCAAGCCTACGACAAGTGCAGCAGAGAGAAGACCGCCGATGGCCCGTAAGGGTACAGGTAAGGGTGAAAGGGTGCGGTAAGAGCGCACCGGACGACTAGCAATAGTTCGTAGCAGGGTAAACTCCACCTGAAGCAAGACCAAATAGGCCTCCACATTGCGTTGCTCGCGTAAGGAGGCGGGTAGGTTGCTCGAGCCAGTGAGTGATTGCTGGCCTAGACGAATGGCTACCGCCGCGCAAGCGGAACAGAACCCGGCTTATGTGTCGGCTCCACCTATTCGAGACCCATCTCTACTTCGGTAGTGATGGGTTTTTTGCATTTAATTGACGCAAACTATGTCATTACCAATAAACTTGGCGTAAATCACGTCTAACTTTAGACTTGTGGTGGCGATGATGTAGGAAATCAGTACACTAAAGAATCGCTTCAAGATCATTCAACGAGAAAGCTATGACCGAAACCTTCCAACATATTTCCGTGTTATTAAATGAATCCATTGATGGCTTAGCTATCAAACCAGACGGCGTCTATATTGATGGAACATTTGGCCGTGGCGGTCACAGCCGGACAATTCTATCTAAACTCGGTGAAAATGGCCGACTGTACAGTATCGACCGTGACCCTCAAGCGATCGCTGAGGCAGGCAAAATCAATGACCCTCGCTTCACCATTATTCATGGTCCATTTTCTGGTATTGCTGAGTATGCTGAAGAGTATGGGCTAGTTGGAAAAGTGGATGGTGTTCTGCTGGATTTAGGCGTTTCTTCTCCTCAGTTAGACGACGCAGAGCGTGGCTTTAGCTTTATGAAAGACGGTCCGCTAGATATGCGTATGGACCCGACATCAGGTGTTCCAGTATCTCAATGGTTGATGGAAGCAGACCTCGATGATATCACTTGGGTCATTCGCGAGTTTGGGGAAGATAAACATGCGCGCCGTATTGCAAAAGCGATTGTTGCCTACCGTGAAGACGAAGAAAATGAGCCAATGGTTCGCACTGGTCAGCTGGCAAAATTGATTTCAGATGCCGCACCGAAAAGTTTTAAAGAGAAAAAACACCCTGCGACTCGTGCTTTCCAGGCTTTTCGTATTTACATCAACAGTGAGTTAGAAGAAATTGATACGGCACTTAAAGGCGCGGCGAGCATTCTGGCTCCTGAAGGCCGTTTATCTGTGATTAGCTTTCACTCTCTGGAAGACCGTATGGTCAAACGTTTTATCCGTAAAGAGAGCAAAGGGCCTGAAGTGCCACACGGTATTCCAATGACGGAAGAGCAAATTCGTGCTCTTGGTAGTGCGAATATGAAAGCGGTGAGCAAAGCGATTAAGCCAAGCAAACAAGAAATTGAAATGAACCCTCGCTCGCGCAGCTCTGTGTTAAGAATTGCGGAAAAGCTTTAATTATTATGACGAAATCCACTCCTAATCTTGCTAAGTTGATTGCAACAGATCTCCTCACTGTTGGTCGCTGGCCATTACTGTTGTTGCTATTGATCGTGGCATCGGCAATGGGAGTGGTATTTGCTACCCACCATGCGCGTCAAGCGATTACCGAGAAAGACCATACGTTGGTTGAACGAGAACGATTAGATAGCGAATGGCGTAACTTAATGTTGGAAGAAACTGCCCTCGCGGAACACAGTCGTGTTCAAGACCTTGCCAAAAAAGAACTTGAAATGAAACGACCTGATGGCGATAAAGAAGTGGTTGTCACGCTCAAATGATTAGAAAAAAATCCAACACGAAACAAGCCAATAAGCGTAAACCTGTAGCAAAAGAGAAAGCGGCTACGGGGGATAAGAAAACCGATAACAAAGCAGTGAAAGTGGCGGTCGAAGAATCTTTCTTGATTCGTTGGCGCTTCCATCTATTACTGTTTTTTGTTTTTTGTGCATTTGCCCTTTTGGTGGCACGCGTAGCCTACATCCAAATCATTGAGCCAGATAACCTTATTAAACAAGGTGACCTACGTTCGGTTCGTGTTAAATCCATTCCTTCTGCTCGCGGTATTATTTCGGATCGAAATGGTGAGCCGCTTGCTGTCAGTGTACCGGTTGAGGCGGTTTGGGCAGATCCTGCCACGATATTTAAAGAAAACGCGTTAAGCCAGACCAAAAGTTGGCATGCATTAGCGGATGTTCTTGGTATTGACCGACAAGGGTTAATAGACAAAATCAAGCGCAATGAAAAACGCCGCTTTATCTACTTGCAGCGCCAGGTCAGTCCGGCCATGGCGAACTATATTCGTGAGCTAAAGCTGCCAGGTGTTGGCCTTAAGTCGGAATCTCGTCGTTATTATCCTGCAGGTGAGGTTAGTGCTCACTTAGTCGGTGTAACAGGCATTGACGGGCATGGCCTAGAAGGTGTGGAGCGTAGCTACGATGAGTGGCTCACTGGCGCGGCGGGTAAGAAAACTATTCGTAAAGACCGTTATGGTCGTGTTGTGGAAAACATTGCTTGGCAAGACAAGCAAGAAGGTAAATCACTTCAGTTAACCATCGATCAGCGCCTACAGGCGATTGCGTATCGTGCGATTAAGCAAGCCGTTGCGGACCACCGCGCCACTTCAGGTTCCGTTGTCATGTTGGATGTAAAAACGGGCGCCGTATTGGCCATGGTTAATGCTCCTTCTTACAACCCTAACAATCGTAGCGATTGGCAAAGCTATCAAATGCGTAACCGAGTGATCACGGACTCAATGGAGCCTGGTTCGACCATTAAGCCTTTCGTTATTTTAGCCGCCTTAGAAAATGGGATAGCCGATAAAGATACCATCGTAGATACCGGTAATGGTGTCCTACGTTTAGGTGGTAGTCGAGTCAGAGATGTCTCTCGCGTAGGCAAAGCGAGCTTGACCACGATCCTTAAAAAGTCGAGTAATATCGGTGTGACGAAGCTAGCAATGCAAATGCCGGTAGAGGCGCTTCTTGGGCTGTACAGTTCAGTGGGTTTTGGTGAGCTTTCTGGCCTAAACCTAGTTGGGGAAGTGACGGGTATTTTTCCTACACGAACTCGTTGGTCGCCAATTGAACGCGCCACGATTGCGTTTGGTTACGGTCTATCAATTACACCAATCCAGCTAGCCCATGCTTATGCGACGCTTGGAAACCTTGGCAAATACGAGCCTATTCATATTATTGAAAGCAATGATCATGACATGTCACGTCAAGTGGTGAGTGCGAAGTATGCGCGTCAAGTATTAGACATGTTGGAAACCGTAACTCAAAAAGGGGGCTCGGCTCGCAGAGCGGCAGTTCCTGGTTATCGAGTAGGAGCGAAAACGGGTACATCACGTAAAGCTTCTGCCGGTGGGTACAGCGACGAGTACATCACCTACACGGCTGGGCTTGCTCCGGTTAGCGATCCGCGAATTGCTTTAGTAGTGATCGTAAACGAGCCTCAAGGCGATGACTACTATGGTGGCTCGGTAGCGTCTCCTGTCTTCTCTGAAATCATGAAAGGCGCGCTACAAATACTCAATGTTGCACCTGACGAAAACAAATTCCAACAGTAAGCCCTGTGGTTTACTGAGCAAACAAAATTAAGAAAACCTGAGCCAAAGCTCGGAGAACAAATATGACTAAAGCCATCAGTATGGACGTGCTGCTTTCCCCTTGGGTGGATTGCCCTAGCTTATCGTCCGTTCTTGTTTCTGAATTGGAGCTCGACAGCCGAAGAGTTCAACCTGGAACCACGTTTGTAGCAGTGATTGGCCATGTTGTGGATGGGCGTAAATTCATTGCTTCTGCAATTGAGCAAGGTGCAAATGCAGCCCTGGCGCAAGCCTGCGATGTCAAAACACATGGTACGGTGGAAATCATTGATGATGTTCCCGTCATTTACATCGATAGGTTGGACCAACGTTTATCCGCAATTGCTGGAAAGCTCTATGCTTACCCTAATATGGATTTGATTGGTGTCACTGGCACCAACGGCAAAACCACCATTACCCAGTTAATAGCGCAATGGCTAGAACTGCTTGACCATAAAGCGGCGGTAATGGGAACAACAGGAAATGGCTTCCTCAATAACTTGCAACAAGCTGCGAATACAACGGGGAATGCCGTTGAAATTCAGAAAACGCTCTCCTCTCTCGCAAATCAACAAGCCACATACACCGCGCTAGAAGTATCTTCTCATGGCCTGACGCAAGGTCGTGTCAAAGCATTATCATTTGCGGCGGGCGTGTTTACTAACTTAAGTCGTGACCACTTAGATTATCATGGCACGATGGAAGAGTATGCCAATGCAAAGCTTGGGTTGTTCACGCAACACCAATGTGAACGTTCCATTATCAATGTTGATGATGAAGTAGGTCATCAATGGGCGTCGCAGTTAAGTAATGCGATCGCTGTTTCGCTCAAGCCGAACACTGAATTTGAAAGCGCAATTTGGGCGACGGAAGTCAGTTACGCGGAGTCAGGGATTACTATTAAGTTCGATGGTAAATTTGGATCAGGTGAATTGCACGCGCCATTGATTGGTGAGTTTAATGCAACCAACTTAATGCTCGCTTTTGCGACCTTATTAAGCTTAGGTAAAGAGAAACAAGCGTTACTCGAAACCGCAGGTCAACTGCAACCTGTACTCGGCCGAATGGAGTTATTCCAAACTGAGGATCGTGCCAAAGTCGTGGTCGATTATGCTCATACTCCTGATGCTTTAGAAAAAGCGCTGCAAGCTTTACGAGTTCATTGTGAAGGCCAGCTGTGGGCTATTTTTGGCTGCGGTGGCGATCGCGATGCAGGTAAGCGCCCAATGATGGCGGAAATTGCAGAGCGTCTAGGTGACAGAGTGGTGTTGACTGACGATAACCCACGCAGCGAAGATCCGGTTCAGATTGTGAAAGACATGTTAGCTGGGCTGTCAAAACCTGCTGAAGCGATTGTTCAGCATGACCGCTTCAAAGCACTGTCTTATGCCATTGAAAATGCTTCGCCAAACGACATTATCTTGTTAGCTGGGAAGGGTCATGAAGATTATCAGATTCGTAATGGCGAAACGATTCATTACTCCGACCGCGAGTCCGCAATGCAACTTTTAGGATTGACCTCATGATCAAAGTAACGTTATCTCAAATTGCAGACATCACACGTGGCGAGCGATTCGGCGACGATCTACTTATCGACGCGGTTTCTACTGATACACGAGCGATTGAGCGTGGGGCTCTATTTGTGGCGTTAGTAGGGGAGCGCTTTGATGCGCACAACTTTTGCCAACAAGCGGTAGATGCAGGTGCCGGTGCTTTACTCGTGGAAAAACGCTTAGATGTGAATGTGCCGCAAATTGTGGTGTCGGATACCAAACTTGCATTGGGTGAATTTGCTTCTTGGGTGCATCAAGCATGCCAAACACCTACCGTTGCGATCACCGGAAGTTGCGGTAAAACGACCGTAAAAGAAATGGTTGCGAGTATCCTGCAATTGAAAGGCAAAGTGCTATTCACGGCGGGTAACTTCAATAATGATATTGGTGTTCCGTTGACATTATTACGCTCACAGCAGGATGATGATTATGCCGTGATTGAGCTTGGTGCTAACCATATAGGTGAAATTGCTTACACGACTCAGTTAGTAAAACCAGATATCGCGTTAGTGAACAATGTAGCAGCCGCTCACCTTGAAGGCTTTGGTTCTATCGATGGCGTGAAACAAGCCAAAGGTGAAATCTACCAAGGCCTTTCAGCTGGTGGTATTGCGATTGTTAACCTAGACAGCAATGGTGAAGCCAAGTGGGATGAAGTGTTAGCAGATAAGAAAGTCATTACTTTTTCACAAAGTAATACTGATGCAGACTTCTTCGCTTCTAACATCGTATTGAACGCCGCAGGTGAAGCAAGCTTTGACTTACATATCGCAGCAAGCTCACAAGAAATTGAACTGTCTCTGGGTATTATAGGTCAACACAACGTTGCGAATGCCATCGCTGCTTCTATTATTGCGTTACAAATGGGCGCCACATTAGAAGAGGTTCGCGCTGGCCTTAAACATTTGAACAAAGTGAAAGGTCGCGTCGAGGTTGAAGCGCTGAGCGAAAAGATAAAATTGATTGACGACAGCTACAACGCGAGCGTGCCAGCCATGAAAGCGGCAGTTGATTTATTGGCCGCTTTCCCAGGTCAACGCTGGCTGATTTTAGGTAATATGGCGGAATTGGGCGAGGAAAGTCTTGCACTTCATCGTCAAGTCGGGGAACATGCTGCCCCACAAAAATTTGAACATGTTCTCACATATGGTGCAGACGCCAAGGTGATCAGTGATCTTTGCCAAGGCATTCATTTTGAGACGCACCAAGAGATGATTGAATACATCAAGCAGCATCTAGACCAAGCCGTTCCTGAAAACCATACGATATTGGTGAAAGGAGCGAACGGTGCACGTATGTTTGAAGTCGCTGCTGCTTTGAAGGAGTATTATTAATGATTATTTGGCTTGCCGAGCTGCTACAGCCATACCTGTCTTTTTTCCGATTGTTTGAATACTTGTCTTTTCGAGCAATCCTAAGCGTATTAACCGCTCTAGGTCTGTCATTATGGATGGGACCAATCATGATCAAGCGTTTGCAAATGCTGCAAATTGGTCAGGTAGTGCGTAACGAAGGTCCTGAATCTCACTTTAGTAAGCGTGGTACCCCAACAATGGGCGGTATCATGATCTTAGCGGCCATCTCAATCACGATTTTGCTATGGACAGACTTATCCAACCCTTACGTATGGGCGGTACTGACAGTCTTACTTGGCTACGGTGCGGTCGGATTTGTTGATGATTATCGTAAAGTGGTACGCAAAAATACCGATGGCTTGATCGCGCGTTGGAAGTACTTCTGGCAGTCGTTGATCGCGTTTGTCGTCGCTTTCGCATTGTATGCTTACGGTAAAGACACAGCAGCAACTCAGCTAGTGGTGCCATTCTTTAAAGACATCATGCCGCAGCTTGGTTTGATGTATATCATTCTGACTTACTTTGTCATTGTAGGTACAAGTAACGCGGTCAACCTGACTGATGGTCTAGACGGTTTGGCAATCATGCCAACGGTTCTTGTTGCAGCAGGCTTCGCGGTTATTGCATGGGCGACCGGTAACGTTAACTTCTCTGAATACCTTCATATACCATACTTACCACATGCTTCTGAGTTAGTTGTCGTATGTACAGCAATCGTAGGTGCAGGCCTTGGTTTCTTGTGGTTTAACACGTACCCAGCACAAGTGTTCATGGGCGATGTGGGCTCACTAGCGCTTGGCGGTGCATTGGGCACCATTGCTGTTCTAGTTCGTCAAGAGTTGGTGTTGGTGATCATGGGTGGCGTATTTGTAATGGAAACGCTATCAGTCATCCTGCAGGTAGGTTCTTACAAATTACGTGGTCAGCGCATTTTCCGTATGGCACCAATTCACCACCACTACGAATTGAAAGGTTGGCCAGAACCTCGCGTAATCGTGCGCTTCTGGATTATTTCTATGGTTCTTGTTCTGATTGGTCTTGCGACATTGAAAGTGCGTTAATCGCGCTTTCCAAGAACAAGATTTACAGTGTGATCAAATATGGAACGTTGGCAAAACATACATAGTGTTGTCGTCGTAGGGCTCGGTATTACCGGGCTCTCTGTCGTTAAACACCTAAGAAAAAATCAGCCACAACTTGTGGTCAAAGTCATTGATACTCGTGTAAACCCTCCAGGTGCAGAGCGCTTGCCGGAAAGTGTTCAACTGCATAGTGGTGGTTGGAATACAGACTGGCTTTCTGACGCGGATCTTATCGTGACCAACCCTGGTATTGCGCTAGCGACACCAGAGATCCAAGCCGTATTAGCAAAAGGTACGGCCGTAGTAGGTGATATCGAGTTATTCGCTTGGGCGGTGCAGAAACCGGTGATTGCGATTACGGGCTCAAACGGTAAGAGCACAGTAACCGACCTCACAGGTGTGATGGCTGAGGCTGCAGGTTTGGATGTTGGCGTTGGTGGTAACATCGGTGTGCCTGCACTGGATTTGTTAGAACAAGACGCAGACCTATATGTACTCGAACTCTCGAGCTTCCAGTTAGAAACGACGTCAAGCTTAAAGCTCAAAGCCGCTGCGTTTCTGAATCTTTCTGAAGATCATATGGATCGTTATCAAGGCATGTCTGACTATCGACAAGCTAAGTTGCGTATTTTTAACCATGCTGCTCTTGCAGTCGTGAACCGTGATGATCAAGAAACCTTCCCAGACGCAGAGATGCCATTGGTGACATTTGGCAGCGACAATCAGGACTTTGGTCTCGAGGTGGATGGCAACCGTACTTGGCTGCTCGATCACGGTCAACGAGTTGTCGCAAGTGATGAGCTTAAGTTGGTTGGTAAGCACAACTTATCTAACGCTCTGGTTGCTTTAGCGCTATTAAAAGCTGCGGACGTAAACTATCACAAAGCATTGAATGCACTTAAAAATTACACAGGACTGACACACCGATGCCAGGTGGTTGCGGATAATCAAGGCGTCAAATGGGTGAATGACTCTAAAGCAACTAATATTGCCAGCACTATGGCTGCGCTATCTGGTTTGGAATCGACAGGCAAGCTCTACTTACTCGTTGGTGGTGTTGGCAAAGGTGCTGACTTCTCGCCATTAAAACCGATCTTCGCGACGCTTAACTTGCAACTGTGTTGCTTTGGCGCTGATGGCGATGAATTTATGCCACTGCATGAATCTGCAATACGTTTCGACACTATGGAAGATGTGATTCAACAAGTATCTTCGCAGTTAAAACCAGGTGATATGGTGATGCTGTCTCCTGCATGTGCTAGCTTTGATCAATTCGACAACTTTATGGCAAGAGGTGATGCTTTCGCTGCTCTTGCTCAGAAATATGCATAATTAAAGGTTACACACTTCGTGGGTTTAGGTAACGTTAAACGCAGTATTGGCAATTGGCTCAAGCATCCAGCCCCAGAGGCGATGTTTGATCGTCAGTTAGTGTGGATTGCACTGGGTTTGATGTTGACTGGTTTGGTCATGGTAACCTCTGCATCATTTCCAATCAGCTCTCGATTAACGGAACAGCCGTTCCACTTTATGTTTCGTCATGCGACGTTTCTCGTGCTGGCGTTAGGGACCTCCGCTGTTATTTTGCAAGTGCCTTTGCAAGAGTGGTTTAAGAAGAGCCATTACTTACTTTGGGCTTCTTTCGCACTGTTGATCATCGTGCTTTTGGCGGGTAAGTCGGTTAATGGTGCGTCTCGTTGGATTCCCCTCGGGCTGTTTAACCTTCAGCCAGCGGAGGTCGCGAAGCTATCGCTGTTTATCTTCATGTCTGGTTACTTAGTTCGAAAGCAAGACGAAGTACGACAAACGTTCTTTGGTGGCTTTATGAAGCCAATCATGGTGTTTGCCTTCTTCGCAGTATTACTACTTGGTCAGCCAGACTTGGGGACGGTGGTCGTGATGCTGGTCACGCTGTTTGGCATGCTTTTTATCGCAGGTGCAAAACTAACCCAGTTTCTCGCCTTGATGGTGGCAGGTATCGGTGCTGTCGTTGGTTTGATTCTCGTCGAGCCATACCGTATGCGACGTGTAACCTCCTTCCTTGACCCGTGGGAAGACCCGTTTGGTAGTGGCTATCAGTTGACTCAGTCTTTGATGGCGTTTGGTCGTGGTGAATGGTTCGGACAAGGTCTCGGTAATTCAATTCAAAAACTGGAATATCTACCGGAAGCGCATACCGACTTTGTGTTTGCCGTACTTGCTGAAGAGCTTGGTTTCGTAGGCGTAGTGCTGGTCTTAATGCTGATTTTTAGCTTGGTGCTAAAAGCGGTTTACATCGGCAAGCGTGCATTTGAAGAAGGCGAAATGTTCGGAGGTTATCTGGCTTTCGGAATTGGTATTTGGTTTGCGTTTCAAACCTTGGTTAATGTTGGAGCTGCCGCCGGTATTGTTCCAACTAAAGGTTTAACACTTCCACTCATCAGTTATGGTGGTTCTAGTCTAATAATTATGTCCGTCGCAGTGTCCATACTACTGCGTATCGATTACGAATGCCGCTTGAAACGCGAGCAACAACAATCAGAACAACAAGCTAATGAAACAAAATAAACGTTTGATGGTGATGGCTGGTGGTACTGGCGGTCACGTATTCCCAGGTTTGGCGGTAGCAAAACAGCTTCAAGAACAAGGTTGGGAGATCCGTTGGCTAGGTACGGCGGATCGAATGGAAGCGGATTTGGTGCCAAAACATGGCATTGAAATCGACTTTATCAAAGTGAAAGGGTTACGAGGTCAAGGCGTTAAACGTCTTCTTGCAGCACCATTTCAAATTATCAATGCCATTATGCAGGCTCGTGCTCACATGAAACGCTGGCAGCCAGACGCAGTGCTTGGTATGGGCGGTTATGTTAGCGGCCCGGGTGGTATTGCCGCTTGGATGAGTGGCATTCCTGTTGTTCTGCATGAACAAAATGCAGTAGCAGGTTTAACGAACCAATGGTTATCGAAAATCGCTAAGAAGGTTTTTCAGGCTTTCCCAGGCGCTTTTCCAAATGCCGAAGTGGTTGGGAACCCAGTTCGTGAAGACGTGACTCAATTAGCAGCGCCAACTGAGCGCATGCAAGAGCGCCAAGGTCCAATTCGCATTTTGGTGATGGGTGGCAGCCAAGGCGCACGTATTCTTAACCAAACTCTGCCAGAAGTGATGTCGAAATTGGGCGAAGATTACTGTATTCGTCATCAAGCGGGTAAAGGTGCCGCCGAAGAAGTGAATGCAGCATACCAAGCTAATGGTGTGGTAAATGCAGAAGTAATGGAATTCATTGATGACGTTGCAGAAGCTTACGCATGGGCTGACCTTTTAGTTTGTCGCTCTGGAGCGTTAACCGTATCTGAAGTCTCGGCGGCAGGTGTAGGCGCTATTTTTGTTCCATTCATGCACAAAGACCGCCAGCAAGCACTTAATGCAGACCACTTGGTGGATTGCGGCGCGGCGAAAATGATTGAACAACCAGATTTAACCGTTGAGTCTCTGACTCAGCAGATCCAACAATTGGATCGCCAAGCTTTACTTACAATGGCTGAGCAAGCGCGTGGCGCTGCAAAATTGAATGCTGACCGAGTTGTCGCACAAGCCATTGTCGCTTTGACCGAAAAGCGTTAACCGAATTATTGAGAATAGAATTGATGACAATCCAACATACACAAGACTTAGCTCAGATTCGCGCAATGGTGCCAGAGATGCGCCGCGTGAAATACATCCACTTCATCGGTATTGGTGGTGCGGGCATGAGCGGCATTGCAGAAGTGCTGTTGAACGAAGGCTACCAAATCACAGGTTCTGATCTATCAGAGAACGCTGTGACAGAGCGTTTGGTATCAAAAGGTGCGACGGTATTTATCGGTCATCAAGCCAGTAATGTAGAAAAAGCCAGTGTGGTTGTTGTGTCAACGGCGATCAACGAAGAAAACCCAGAAGTGATGGCGGCACGTGAATTACGCATCCCTATTGTACGCCGCGCAGAGATGTTGGCTGAATTGATGCGATTCCGTCACGGTATTGCCGTTGCGGGTACACACGGTAAAACCACGACGACCGCTCTTGTTACTCAAATCTATTCTGAAGCCGGTCTTGATCCAACGTTTGTGAATGGCGGTTTGGTGAAAAGCGCAGGTACAAATGCGCGTCTAGGCTCGAGTCGTATTCTAATTGCAGAGGCAGATGAAAGTGACGCGTCATTCCTGCACTTGCAACCAATGGTGAGCATTGTTACCAATATCGAAGCCGATCATATGGATACCTATGGTGGTGACTTTGAAACCTTAAAGCAAACCTTCATCGACTTCCTTCATAATCTACCGTTTTACGGCCAAGCAATTGTTTGCATTGACGATCCTGTGGTTCGAGAGTTAATCCCACGTATTAGTCGTCAAGTGATAACTTACGGTTTTTCTGAAGATGCCGACGTACGTATTGAAGATTATCGTCAAGAGGGGCAGCAAGGCAAATTTACGGTAGTACGTAAAGGGCGAGCTAACTTAGATATCACGCTGAATATTCCAGGTCGTCACAATGCATTGAATGCGTCTGCTGCGATTGCGGTTGCTACTGAAGATGACATTGAAGACGATGCGATCCTAAAGGCAATGGCTGGTACGCAAGGTACGGGAAGACGTTTTGATCACCTTGGCGAGTTTGATACTGGCAACGGCCATGCAATGCTTGTTGATGATTACGGCCATCATCCCACAGAAGTGGATGTAACCATTAATGCAGCACGCAGTGGTTGGCAAGACAAGCGTTTGGTGATGATTTTCCAACCGCACCGTTATAGCCGTACTCGTGATTTATACGATGATTTCGCGAATGTGCTTGAACAGGTAGATGTATTGATCATGCTGGATGTTTACGCAGCGGGTGAAAAGCCGATTGCAGGGGCTGATGGGCGCGCTTTATGTCGCACAATTCGCAGCCGAGGCAAGGTAGATCCGATTTTTGTTCCAGAAATCGAGCAATTACCTTCAGTTTTAGCTAACGTTATACAAGACGGCGACCTAATCTTAACGCAAGGTGCGGGTGATATTGGTAAAGTGGCGAAACAGCTGGCAGGTCTTAAATTGAATATAAACAAGATGCTTGGCTGACACATATTGTTGACGCGAAGGACAGATAAAGACTCAGATCTCGATTTTGCGTCAATATCATTGTGATTTATTGCTATCAGTGTTTGATAGTTTACAAGAGCTCAGTATAATCCCAAGGTTAAAGTCAAGACTTTTACCTCTGCGTAATTATATGGGTAAAAAGTACACGACAAAAGTCAGGAAACGAAGACGTTGTTGAATATTGCACTGAATGACGAGCGACCAAACACGGGTAACAACCGTGGTCGCCAAGAAAAAATCTTGGGTGCGTTATTTTTCGTTGTGGTTGTGACTTTAATTAGTTCTGTTTTGTACGCGGCGATCAGTTGGATGTGGGATGACCAAAGGTTACCTCTCTCCAAAATAGTACTTCAGGGGAAACTGGAGTATGTCCAAGCTGACGATGTGCAGGCTGCATTTAGTCGAATTGATCACATCGGTACATTTATGTCTCAGGATATTGATGTATTACAGCAAAGTGTCGAAGCTCTGCCATGGGTAGCGCATGCCGCAATCCGAAAGCAGTGGCCGGATACAGTAAAAGTTTTTTTGACGGAGCATCAACCAGAAGCCATTTGGAATGGCAACGAACTGTTAGATAAAAACGGGTTCGTTTTTGATGGAGATGTTGCTCTGTTGCAAGAAGAAAAAGTGAAGCTGTACGGACCCAAAGATAGCGGACCGGAAGTCTTACAGACTTACCGTGATTTGAGTCCTAAGTTTCAGCAATTGGGTTTAGCGATATCGTCTCTGGTATTAAACGAGCGACGAGCTTGGCAAATCATCCTTGATAACGGTATTCGATTAGAGCTCGGTAAAGAGTCTCTTCTTGAGCGTATAGAGCGCTTTTTTAAGCTCTATAACAAGCTTGGCAGTGACACGCAAAGAATCAGTTATATCGATCTTAGGTACGATACAGGAGCCGCAGTTGGTTGGTTTCCTGAACAAGAGTTAGAAGAGAGTACAGATGACTAAGGCCGCTGATGACAACATTATTGTTGGTCTTGATATAGGCACTGCAACCGTATCGGCTCTAGTGGGTGAGGTTTTACCAGACGGTCAAATTAATATTATTGGCGCAGGTAGTAGCCCCTCACGCGGCATGGATAAAGGTGGCGTGAATGATTTGGAGTCGGTTGTAAAATCAGTACAACGTGCAATTGATCAAGCTGAATTAATGGCAGAGTGCCAGATCAGCCGAGTCTTCATTTCGTTGTCTGGTAAGCATATCGCAAGCCGAATTGAAAAAGGTATGGGCACGATTTCTGATGAAGAGGTGTCTCAAGAAGACATGGATCGCGCTATCCATACCGCAAAATCGATTAAAATCGGTGATGAACAGCGAATTCTTCATGTGATCCCGCAAGAGTTCACCATTGATTACCAAGAAGGAATCAAAAATCCGCTTGGTTTATCTGGGGTAAGAATGGAAGTGAGTGTCCACCTTATCTCATGCCATAATGACATGGCACGCAACATTATTAAGGCGGTAGAACGCTGCGGCCTTAAAGTAGAACAACTCGTATTTTCTGGGCTTGCTGCTAGTAATGCAGTAATCACCGAGGATGAAAGAGAGCTTGGAGTTTGTGTGGTTGATATTGGCGCCGGCACGATGGATGTGGCCATCTGGACTGGCGGTGCGTTACGTCACACAGAAGTATTTTCGTACGCAGGAAATGCTGTAACCAGTGATATTGCTTTTGCTTTTGGCACGCCAGTGAGCGATGCTGAAGAAATAAAAGTCAAATATGGCTGTGCTTTGAGTGAACTGGTCAGTAAGGATGACACGGTTAATGTACCAAGCGTAGGTGGACGACCATCACGTAGCCTGCAACGTCAAACGTTGTCAGAAGTGATTGAGCCACGCTACTCTGAGCTTATGGGACTGGTTAACCAAACTATCGACTCTGTACAAGCAAAATTGCGCGAAGAGGGTATCAAGCACCATCTGGCTGCGGGAGTTGTACTCACCGGCGGTGCTGCGCAAATGGACGGAGTGGTAGAATGTGCGGAACGCGTATTCCGCAATCAAGTAAGGGTCGGCAAACCGCTCGAAGTCAGCGGATTAACTGACTATGTAAAAGAGCCGTACCATTCTACGGCAGTTGGATTACTTCATTACGCAAGAGACATGCAGTCTAGCGACGATAGCGATTATAATGAACCTAAACGCTCATCTGTAACTGGCTTTTTCGATAAATTGCGTAACTGGATACAAAAAGAGTTTTAACCTGAGTTGCAGGATAAACGGAGACAACACATGTTTGAACCGATGATGGAAATGTCTGACGATGCAGTAATCAAGGTCGTTGGGGTTGGTGGCGGCGGTGGTAACGCCGTTGAACACATGGTGCGTGAATCCATCGAAGGTGTGGAATTCATCAGCGTCAACACTGATGCGCAAGCACTTCGTAAGACAAGCGTTGGCAATGTAATTCAGATCGGTGGTGATATCACTAAAGGTCTGGGTGCAGGTGCTAATCCACAGGTTGGCCGTGACGCAGCTCTCGAAGACAGAGATCGAATTAAAGATTCCCTGACTGGCGCCGATATGGTGTTTATCGCAGCTGGTATGGGTGGCGGTACCGGTACTGGTGCAGCGCCTGTTATTGCTGAAGTGGCTAAAGAGCTTGGCATTCTAACAGTAGCGGTAGTAACTAAACCGTTTAGTTTTGAAGGTAAAAAGCGTTTGGCATTTGCTGAGCAAGGTATCGATGAGCTGTCTAAGCATGTTGACTCTTTGATCACGATTCCAAACGAAAAGCTACTTAAAGTACTTGGTCGTGGTGTAACACTACTAGAAGCTTTTGCAAGCGCTAACGATGTTCTTAAGAATGCCGTTCAAGGTATTGCTGAGCTAATTACTCGCCCTGGCATGATCAACGTCGACTTTGCGGACGTAAGAACTGTAATGTCTGAAATGGGTCACGCAATGATGGGTAGCGGCATCGCCAAAGGTGAAGACCGTGCTGAAGAAGCGGCTGAAATGGCAATTTCTAGCCCACTTCTGGAAGACATCGATCTAGCGGGTGCTCGTGGTGTTCTTGTCAATATTACTGCTGGTCTGGATATGCGTCTTGACGAGTTTGAGACGGTTGGTAATACAGTGAAGGCATTCGCTTCTGACAATGCGACTGTTGTTATCGGTACTTCTCTAGACCCTGATATGACTGACGAAATCCGCGTAACAGTTGTAGCGACAGGTATTGGTAATGAGAAAAAGCCAGATATCACGCTAGTTGCGGGTGGTAAAGCGAAAGTGGCACCGACGCCGCAAGCTCAACCACAGCAACAAGCAGCGGCAACGCAAGCTGAAGAAAAACCGGCACAGACCTTGCAAAATAATCAAGTGCAAGAGAAGCCACAGGTAACTCCTCAGCCGACAAACACTGCTCCTTCTTCTCCAGCTTCGTCGAGCCAAAGTTCTGCGGCTCCAAAGCAAGAAAAGGAAAGTGGTTATTTAGATATACCGGCATTTTTGCGTCGTCAGGCTGATTAATCTTTAACCCATAAATTTGACATGGCTCAAAATTATGGTAGCATTCACGGTCGACGTTACAGACGGCCGTGTTTTGTAGCAAATTTTTGAGAGGCAAGCAGATGATCAGACAACGTACTCTGAAAGAAATAGTGAAAACAACTGGTGTGGGTCTCCACTCTGGTCGTAAAGTCACACTTACTCTGCGCCCGGCTGCTGCAAATACAGGTATCATTTACCGTCGTACAGATGTAAATCCACCTGTAGATTTTCCAGCTGATCCAGCTTCGGTTCGTGACACCATGCTTTGTACTGCATTGGTAAACGATGAAGGTGTGCGTATTTCAACTGTTGAGCACTTGAATGCGGCACTTGCTGGTATGGGCATCGATAACATTGTTGTCGAAGTAGACGCACCTGAAATTCCGATCATGGATGGTAGTGCAAGCCCATTTATATACTTGCTACAACAAGCAGGTATCGAAACGCAAAATGCGCCAAAACGCTTCATCCGCATCAAAAAGCCAGTTCGTTTTGAAGATGGTGATAAATGGGCAGAATTTGTACCATTTAACGGCTTCCGTATGGACTTCGAAATTGAGTTTAATCACCCAGCGATTGAATCAGACGAGCAACGTTTGCTGTTTGATTTCTCGTCAAAAGGCTTTGTTCGTGAGATTTCTCGAGCACGTACGTTTGGCTTTATGCGTGATATCGAATATCTACAATCTCAAAACCTAGTTTTGGGTGGTAGTTTTGACAATGCTATCGTTTTGGATGATTACCGTATTCTTAATGAAGAAGGTCTACGCTTTGAAAATGAGTTTGTGACTCACAAAGTGTTGGATGCGATTGGTGACCTTTACATGTGTGGCCACCCAATCATTGGTGAATTCCGTGCCTTTAAATCTGGCCACGGTTTAAATAACCAACTGTTACGTGCTGTTCTTGCAGATCAGGAAGCGTGGGAGTGGACTACATTCGAAGAAGAAGTCGGCTCACCAGTAGCATTCGCAGAACCAAATATGGTGCTTGCGTAAATACTTGGCATTAGAATTAATAAAAAAACCAGGCTTATGCCTGGTTTTTTGCTATTTGGCTTTAATCCTGGATTTATCAATAACATTCAAGCTTTCAGCATATTGAAATAACGTTCACTTACGATCTTCCTTTTCTGCCATATCGGCTAATCGTTTTAAACGCTCTTGAATTTTCGGTGGCGCCATGTCGGCAATCGTCATTAATGACTTTGCTGCAGATTCGGTTAGTGGTGGACGCTTAGGTCTGTCGTCTTGTTGAAAGCGGTTTCGATATAGTGAAGGATTGATCCTCACTTCAACGCTCATCAGCTTGGCAAAGCCTTGAGTACGAAGTTTATTTAGGATCATGAGGCGATCGTAATCGATCTTCATTTTGATCGCGGCACTAGAGACATCGATCAATAGATGGCCGTTACGAACATTCGCTACTCGGCAATGATCGGCCGTCCCCGTGGGTAAGACCTCTTGCAAAGCTTGGTTAAGCTGTAAGATTTCTCCAGCATGTTCTTGAATCTGCTTGAACTGTGACTCAGCAATAACATCTTCAGTCGAGGTTGGACGGTGATCACGCATAGGTAAAATCTAATTTTGTTGAGATATAGCTATTCTAGAGCAGCTTTCTATCAAGGTATAGTTTACATTAACGTCTTTAGCTTCAGTTTTACAATGTAGCAAGGTAAAAAGCAAAGTTTGCTCTGGATGGATTACACATATTGCGGTATGCAATATCGGCTAATCAGTCACCACTTTAAGTAAAAACTTCAGAGTGCTTCAAACAAATACGTCTATTTATGGTTGTATCGATTAAAAATCCTTACACTAAGCCACATTGTTTCAAAACTTAGCCTTGAAATATGGATGTTTGAACTCAATATCTTTGATAAATGATTTATCTCAGTATTCTTAGTTCCAAACTGGCAGAGACTGAAGGCATTATGAGTAGATCGGGAACGGTCTGAATAAAGAGAGATTCACGAAAAATGATAACTAAGCTACTGACAAAAGTGATTGGCAGTCGCAACGACCGAACACTGCGCCGCCTTAGAAAAATTGTAAAAGAAATTAATAACTATGAGCCAACATTCGAGGCTCTAAGTGACGAAGAGCTAAAAGCAAAGACGGTTGAATTCCGTGAGCGCCTAGAGAAGGGTGAAACTCTTGATAAACTACTTCCAGAAGCTTTTGCTACGGTTCGTGAAGCATCTAAGCGTGTCTACGGTATGCGCCACTTCGACGTCCAGCTTATCGGTGGTATGGTTCTAAATGCGGGTCAAATCGCTGAAATGCGTACGGGTGAAGGTAAAACGCTGACGGCAACGCTTCCTGCTTACCTAAATGCCCTAGCTGGTAAAGGCGTTCATATTGTAACAGTGAACGATTATCTAGCTAAACGTGATGCAGAGACAAACCGCCCTCTATTTGAATTTTTAGGTATGACTGTTGGCGTAAACGTGCCAAACATGCCTCCTCAAGAGAAAAAAGAAGCGTACCAAGCTGACATCTTGTACGGAACGAACAATGAATTTGGTTTTGACTACCTTCGTGACAATATGGCTTTCCGTAGCGAAGATCGCGTACAACGTGAACGCTTCTTTGCAGTTGTCGATGAGGTGGACTCAATCCTAATTGATGAAGCTCGTACCCCTTTAATCATTTCTGGTCCTGCTGAAGATAGCTCTGAGCTATACACCCGAATCAACCTTTTGATCCCGCATCTTAAAAAGCAAGACAAAGAAGACTCTGAAGAATATCGTGGTGATGGTCACTACACTGTTGATGAGAAATCAAAGCAAGTATACCTCACAGAAACGGGCCAAGAGTACGTTGAAGAACTGTTGGTGAAAAATGGTCTTATGGAAGAGGGTGACACACTTTACTCTCCGACTAACATCAGCATGTTACATCACGTGAATGCCGCTTTGCGTGCTCATGTGTTGTTTGAGCGCAACGTTGATTACATCGTTACTGACGAAGGTGAAGTAGTAATTGTTGATGAACATACTGGTCGTACAATGCCAGGTCGTCGTTGGTCTGAAGGTCTTCACCAAGCAGTAGAAGCGAAAGAAGGCGTTAAGATTCAAAACGAAAACCAAACTTTGGCTTCGATTACCTTCCAGAACTACTTCCGCTTATACGAAAAACTGTCTGGTATGACAGGTACTGCGGATACTGAAGCGTTTGAGTTCCAATCTATTTATGGCTTGGAAACGGTGGTTATCCCAACCAACAAACCAATGATTCGTAACGATATGCCGGATGTGGTGTACCGTACCGAAGCTGAGAAGTTTGCTGCAATCATTGAAGATATCAAAGAGCGCGTTGCGAAAGGTCAGCCAACATTGGTTGGTACCGTATCGATTGAAAAATCAGAACTTCTTTCTAACGCATTGAAGAAAGCGAAGATCAAACACAACGTATTGAATGCGAAATTCCATGAGAAGGAAGCGGAAATTGTTGCTGAAGCGGGTATGCCGGGTGCGGTAACTATCGCGACCAACATGGCCGGTCGTGGTACGGATATTGTGCTTGGCGGTAGTTGGCAATCAAAAGTGGAAGCTTTGGAGAACCCAACTCAAGAACAAATCGATGCGATTAAAGCAGAGTGGAAAGTGGTACATGATCAAGTACTAGATGCTGGTGGTCTACACATCATTGGTACTGAGCGCCACGAATCTCGCCGTATTGATAACCAGCTACGTGGTCGTTCTGGTCGTCAAGGTGATGCGGGTTCATCGCGCTTCTACCTATCTATGGAAGACTCTTTGTTACGTATTTTCACTTCTGATCGTATGGCGAGCCTTATTCAAAGTGGTATGGAAGAAGGTGAAGCTATTGAATCGAAAATGCTTTCTCGCTCAATTGAAAAAGCACAGCGCAAAGTGGAAGGTCGTAACTTTGATATCCGTAAGCAGCTACTAGAATACGATGATGTGGCGAACGATCAGCGTAAGGTTGTCTACGAGCTGCGCGACGAATTGATGAACGTTGAAGACATCAGCGGTATGATCGAGCAAAACCGTGAAGATGTGCTAACCGCGGTTATTGATGAGTACATCCCGCCACAATCACTAGAAGATATGTGGGACGTTGAAGGTCTGCAAGAGCGCTTGAAAGCAGACTTCGATCTTGATGCGCCAGTGAAGCAATGGCTTGAAGAAGACGATAAGCTTTACGAAGAGGCGCTACGCGAGAAGATCATCAATCTAGCCGTTGAAGTGTACAAAGAGAAAGAGGAAGTGGTGGGTGCGCAAGTGCTTCGTAACTTCGAGAAATCGGTTATGCTTCAAACGTTGGATACGCTTTGGAAAGAGCACTTGGCAGCAATGGATCACTTGCGTCAGGGTATTCACTTACGCGGCTATGCGCAGAAGAACCCGAAACAGGAATACAAGCGTGAATCGTTTGAACTGTTTGAAGGTCTACTAGAAGCGCTGAAAACTGATGTGATTACTGTTCTATCTCGCGTTCGAGTTCAGCAACAAGAAGAAGTTGAACGTATGGAAGAGCAACGTCGTGCGCAAGCTGAAGAGGCCGCTCGTCGTGCTCAAGCGCAACACGCAGCAGCACAAAACCCTCTTTCTGAAGGTGAAGAATCTGAAGAAGGTTCAAGTCAGCCAATGGTACGTGATGAACGTAAAGTAGGTCGCAATGAGCCTTGCCCTTGTGGTAGTGGTAAGAAGTATAAACAGTGCCACGGCAAGATCGACTAACGTATTAGTCAGATAATTTTTTAAAGAGTCGCCTAGGCGGCTCTTTTTTTAAGCAAATTCTGTGGCTGTCGAATTTCATAAGTTTTGATAGCATCGGATAGTTTTAGAGATGCAAAGACCGTTGAAGTGTAACGGCTTGAGAGTTAGGAACCCCTATGAAAAGAATTCACATAGTCGCGGCTATTATTTTTAACCAAGACAAATCAAAAATTTTTATTACAAAGCGTCCAGACGACAAGCATAAAGGCGGGTTTTGGGAGTTTCCCGGCGGGAAAGTCGAGTCAGGAGAAAGTATTGAACATGCTCTAGCAAGAGAACTTGAAGAAGAAGTAGGAATTGAAGTTACTGAGCAAGCCCTTTTCGAGCATTTGGAATATGACTATCCAGACAAATCACTTAAGTTTGATTTTATTACGGTATCTAAGTTCAGTAATGAGCCTTACGGCCGAGAAGGTCAAGAAGGTCGCTGGGTTGAGATAAGAGAATTGGGTAACTATGCCTTTCCTGAAGCGAACGTGCCTATCTTGGAGCGTGTCGTAAAAGAGTTCGCTTAAGCCTGATGAACTTGCTTGTGGTAACCACGGTATGTTGTTAGTTTAAACAGATTAAGCGAAACGAGAGAACGAGAGCAAACCTCGTTATCCAGAGAAGGAGAGAAAGCGCAATGGTTCGTATTGCAATCGCAGGAGCAGCAGGCCGAATGGGCCGTAATTTGGTTAAAGCTTCACACCTTAATCCAGTGGCGACAGTGAGCGCGGGATCAGAACGACCTGAGTCCTCACTTGTCGGTGTCGATATCGGTGAACTTTGTGGTGAAGGCAAATTCGATGTGTTCTTAACGGATGATCTTGCTAAAGACGTTGATAATTTTGATGTAATCATCGATTTTACTGCCCCAGTAAGTACGTTGGCGAATCTTGAACTGTGTAAGAAGCATGGAAAGAGTATTGTGATTGGGACGACTGGTTTCAGTGATGCAGAGCGTGAACTGATTGACGAAGCCGCTAAGCAAGTGCCTGTTGTCATGGCTCCTAACTACTCTGTTGGTGTGAACCTAGTATTTAAGCTTCTTGAGAAAGCAGCCAAAGTGATGGGCGACTACTGTGATGTTGAGATTGTCGAAGCACATCATCGTCATAAAGTTGATGCTCCTTCTGGTACTGCTATCGGGATGGGCGAAGCCATTGCTGGTGCGATGGGCAACAAGCTGAATGATGTAGCTGTCTATGCGAGAGAAGGTATCACAGGTGAACGTACTAAAGATGAGATCGGCTTTGCTACAATTCGCGCTGGCGATATTGTCGGTGAGCACACAGCCATGTTTGCTGATATCGGGGAACGAGTGGAGATAACGCACAAAGCGACCGATCGTATGACGTTTGCTAATGGCGCCGTCAAGGCCGCTGTTTGGTTGAGTGCCAAACCAGCGGGCTTTTATACCATGACAGATGTTTTGGGATTGAATGAACTCTAAATACATAATTATTCGCCGGCGGTAGCCGGCTTTTTTATATCTATAGAATTATTTGTAAATGAAATGATTCTAACAGAAAGTATTTTGGTGCTTACTTTTGTTGTTGTTTTGGTTGTTTTGTGGGTGTTTTGTGTTTTGATGTCTAAAAACTAATGTCTTTTTTGTTGAGTGAACGTTTGCGTGAAAAACTCATACTTTTTTGTGATCTCTAAAAAGTTCAAATTTGTAAAATTCATTAAACCTCTATGCCTCTCTATGTAATAGCATGTAAAAGTTATCTTTTTGGGCCTTACTGATTCAAAATGACCTTACTCGCTAGAAATTAATCATTTATTTTTGATTGTAGGTTGACAGGTTTCGACTCCAACTTTAGAATACCGCCAATTTGTCTGAAATACCTATTTATGTAGATTTTATAGGTAAAGGAAGGCATGTTTGCAGTTTGATTTATTTTTTTTGCATTTTTATTCTGGAGGTTGTCTTGGGTAAATTAGCACTGTTGGTCCTAGAAGATGGGACAGTGTTCCGCGGAGTGTCCATAGGGGCAGATGGTCTTTCCGTTGGTGAAGTCGTTTTTAATACCTCGATGACGGGGTATCAAGAAATCCTCACTGATCCTTCCTATTCTCAGCAAATCGTCACTCTCACTTATCCTCACATTGGCAATACCGGAACCACTTCCGAAGATGAAGAATCCTCTTCCATTCATGCACAAGGCCTTGTGATTCGCGATCTTCCTCTAATCGCTTCTAACTTCCGTAACGAACAATCCCTCTCTGATTATCTTAAGTCTCAAAATATCGTTGGCATCGCTGATATCGATACTCGTAAGCTCACTCGTATCCTGCGTGAAAAAGGTGCTCAAAACGGCTGTATTGTTGCGGGCAACAACCTAGACGAAGCTTTGGCACTAGCGAAAGCAAAAGAATTCCCAGGCTTAAAAGGAATGGACCTTGCGAAAGAAGTTACAACAAAAGAAGCGTATCAATGGAAGCAAGGTTCGTGGACGCTTGAAGGTGGACTTCCAGAGGCGAAAGATGACAGCGAGCTGCCATACCACGTTGTCGCTTACGACTTCGGCGCAAAACGCAACATCTTACGAATGTTGGTTGACCGCGGCTGCCGCTTAACGGTTGTACCTGCAGAAACGTCAGCGGAAGAAGTTCTGGCACTAAATCCAGATGGCGTATTCTTATCGAACGGCCCTGGTGACCCAGAACCATGTACTTACGCGATTGAAGCAACCAAAGTGTTCCTAGAAAAAGGCCTACCAATTTTTGGTATTTGTCTAGGTCACCAAATTCTGGCGCTAGCATCAGGTGCGCAAACGGTGAAAATGAAGTTTGGTCACCACGGTGCAAACCACCCAGTAAAAGATTTAGAGCGTAACGTTGTGATGATCACTTCGCAAAACCACGGCTTTGCGGCCGATGAAGCAACATTACCGGAAAACTTACGTGCTACTCACGTATCGCTATTTGATGGCTCTTTGCAAGGTATCCACCGCACAGACAAGCCAGCATTTAGCTTCCAAGGTCACCCAGAAGCGAGCCCTGGTCCACATGACGCGGCACCGCTATTTGACCACTTTATCGAACTAATCAAAAAACACAGCGCTTAATTCGGAGTAGTAGATAATGCCAAAACGTACTGACATTCAAAGTATTCTAATTCTTGGTGCTGGTCCGATTGTTATCGGTCAGGCATGTGAGTTTGACTACTCTGGCGCACAAGCGTGTAAAGCTCTTCGCGAAGAAGGCTACCGAGTTATCCTGGTTAACTCTAACCCAGCAACGATTATGACTGACCCAGAGATGGCAGATGCGACTTACATCGAGCCGATTCAGTGGGAAGTGGTACGCAAGATCATCGAGAAAGAACGTCCTGATGCAGTTCTGCCAACTATGGGTGGTCAGACAGCACTTAACTGTGCGTTAGATTTAGAGAAGCACGGCGTTCTCGCAGAGTTTGGCGTAGAGATGATTGGTGCAACGGCTGATGCAATCGACAAAGCGGAAGACCGTTCTCGTTTTGATAAAGCGATGAAGTCTATCGGCCTTGAGTGTCCTCGCGCAGATACAGCGAAGAGCATGGAAGAAGCTTACAAAGTTTTAGATATGGTTGGCTTCCCTTGTATCATTCGTCCATCGTTCACCATGGGTGGCACTGGTGGTGGTATCGCGTACAACAAAGAAGAGTTCGAAGAAATCTGTCGTCGCGGTCTGGACTTATCTCCGACCAACGAACTTCTTATCGATGAGTCACTAATCGGTTGGAAAGAGTACGAAATGGAAGTCGTTCGTGACAAAGCGGACAACTGTATTATCGTATGTTCAATCGAGAACTTTGACCCAATGGGTATCCATACGGGTGACTCAATCACGGTTGCTCCAGCACAAACACTGACTGACAAAGAATACCAGCTTATGCGTAATGCATCGCTAGCTGTTCTGCGTGAAATCGGTGTTGAAACTGGTGGTTCAAACGTACAGTTTGGTATCAACCCGAAAGATGGTCGTATGGTCATCATCGAGATGAATCCGCGTGTATCTCGCTCATCTGCGCTAGCATCAAAAGCAACAGGCTTCCCAATTGCGAAAATTGCCGCGAAACTGGCTGTTGGCTTTACGCTAGACGAACTACAAAACGACATCACAGGTGGTGCAACACCCGCGTCATTTGAACCAACTATCGACTACGTCGTAACTAAGATCCCTCGCTTTAACTTCGAGAAATTTGCTGGCGCAAACGACCGTCTGACAACTCAGATGAAATCGGTTGGTGAGGTAATGGCGATTGGTCGTAACCAACAAGAATCTCTTCACAAAGCACTGCGTGGCCTAGAAGTTGGCGCAACTGGTTTTGATGAGATGGTCGATTTAGAAGCACCAGATGCACTGACTAAGATTCGTCACGAACTTAAAGAAGCAGGTGCAGAGCGTATCTGGTACATCGCCGATGCATTCCGAGCGGGTATGTCAGTCGACGGTGTGTTCAACTTGACTCAAATCGACCGCTGGTTCCTGGTTCAAATCGAAGAAATTGTAAAACTCGAAGAACAAGTCAAGGCGGGCGGCTACGCAGGTTTGACCAAAGAAGTGCTTCGTCAGATGAAACGCAAAGGCTTCTCTGATGCTCGCTTGTCTAAATTGCTTGGTGTCGCTGAAAGTGAAATTCGCCGTGCTCGTGAGCAGTTTGATATTCATCCGGTTTACAAACGTGTGGATACATGTGCAGCAGAGTTTTCTTCTGACACGGCTTACATGTACTCATCTTACGATGAAGAATGTGAAGCAAACCCAACAGACAAAGATAAGATCATGGTTCTTGGTGGCGGTCCAAACCGTATCGGCCAAGGTATCGAATTCGATTACTGTTGTGTTCATGCATCACTTGCGCTGCGTGAAGACGGTTACGAAACCATTATGGTTAACTGTAACCCAGAAACGGTATCTACTGACTACGATACGTCTGATCGTCTGTACTTCGAGCCAGTAACTCTGGAAGATGTACTGTCTATCGCTCGCGTTGAAAAACCAAAAGGTGTGATTGTTCAGTACGGTGGTCAAACGCCACTTAAACTGGCTCGTGCTCTAGAAGCGGCTGGTGTGCCAATCATTGGTACTAGCCCAGATGCTATCGACCGTGCGGAAGACCGTGAACGCTTCCAAGCCGCTGTTGACCGTTTAGGTCTACTTCAGCCAGAAAACGCGACAGTAACAACGATGGAGCAAGCGGTTGAGAAATCGAAAGAAATTGGCTTCCCATTAGTTGTTCGTCCATCTTATGTACTCGGTGGTCGTGCGATGGAAATCGTATACGACGAGCAAGACCTGCGTCGCTACTTCAACGAAGCAGTAAGCGTATCGAACGAGTCTCCAGTTCTGCTAGACCGTTTCTTGGATGATGCAACCGAAGTTGATATTGATGCTATCTGTGACGGTGAACGCGTCGTTATCGGCGGTATCATGGAGCACATCGAACAAGCGGGTGTTCACTCTGGTGACTCTGCATGTTCACTGCCTGCATACACGCTAAGTCAGGAAATTCAAGACAAGATGCGTGAGCAAGTTGAGAAGTTAGCATTCGAACTCGGTGTGCGCGGTTTGATGAACACGCAGTTTGCTGTGAAAGATAACGACGTTTATCTAATTGAAGTGAACCCTCGTGCTGCTCGTACGGTACCATTCGTATCGAAAGCGACAGGCGCTCCTCTAGCAAAAATCGCTGCACGTGTAATGGCGGGTCAATCTCTAGAGTCACAAGGCTTTACTAAAGAGATTATCCCTCCTTACTACTCAGTGAAAGAAGTGGTTCTGCCGTTCAACAAATTCCCTGGTGTTGACCCTCTATTGGGCCCTGAAATGCGCTCAACAGGTGAAGTAATGGGTGTGGGTGCAACGTTCGCAGAAGCTTACGCGAAAGCAGAGCTAGGTTGTGGTGCGGTTTATCCTGAAGGTGGTCGTGCGCTACTGTCTGTACGTGAAGGTGATAAAGAGCGTGTTGTTGACCTAGCTTCTAAGTTAGTGAAACTGGGTTACCAGTTGGATGCGACACACGGTACTGCTGTAATTCTGGGCGAAGCGGGTATTAACCCACGTTTGGTAAATAAAGTACACGAAGGTCGTCCACACATTCTTGACCGCATCAAGAACAACGAATACACCTACATCGTAAACACGGCTGCTGGTCGTCAAGCGATTGAAGATTCGAAAGTTCTACGCCGTGGTGCACTGGCAGAAAAAGTGAACTACACAACGACACTGAATGCAGCGTTCGCTACATGTATGTCTCATACTGCAGACGCAAAAGCGTCAGTAACTTCGGTTCAAGAGTTACACGCTAAAGTGAAAGCGAGTCTAGACGCGTAACAGATAAAAATCAGTAAGCTCATTAATCAGGGCTTACATGACAACCTCATTGCCCGCTCATTTGAGCGGGCTTTTTTATATCGAGGTTTTTCTAAAATGAAGAGCATTAAAGTGTGCTAGGAACGATTGGTATGCTTCGCTTTTGAAGATCATTAAGCTAATGATGGCAAGCAATGTGCCCAAAGATGAAGCAATAGAACTACCACTTGCTGCAACAAAATTAATGCTGTAGGACTGAGGTATTAAGCGACCATAACTCTTTAAGCAGATAGGTAATTAGAAAAAGTTAAAATAAGCAGTGTCGAGCTTAAAGACATACTAACTATGGAGTGCTTCGATATGTTCTTTTTTCTAAGACTAAGTTATAAGTTGATTCTTCAGTATCAAGAGAGTATCCGTTACTTTTTGCAAAAACATCTGCTGCTAGTAGCGAGGGATAAAGAAGAAAAAAACTAGTTACCGATATAGTTAGGAATATCTTACTAGAGCTTTTAAACTCACTTTTAGTTAGGAAATTATTTGATTTTAATGTTTTTACGGACATTCTAGAGCATTCAAATAAGATCAAACTAGAGCCTATAATCAAAATATCAGCCTGATCAAAAGATGAATAACTTTCATTATTATAGATGTTAAGATAAAAGTCTGACAATCCATCAAAACCATATATTAACAGTGATATTGCTGATGCTAATAAAATTATTAAATAAAAAAACACTTGCGTTCGGTCGTAACTCCCTTTTTTCATCGTAACAAACCTCGCTGTATTTCTTGCGAGAAAATCATACTTTGAGTTTTACGTTGAATCTCATTATATTCTTCTTTTGCTCTTCTCTTTGCTTCTATATCTCTTTGCTTTAAGTAAATATCTATAGAGGCTATTAACTTCTGTGTTAAACCTCGTTTATCATTTTCTCTATTCAATAAAAGACCTACAGCCGAGCTTATCAAAATAGCCCCTAATAATGGGCCAGCACTTAAAGTTACAACACTGCCACCCACTGCTGCGGCAAAGTTTACAAATATAGCTGCTGCAGCTGACGATAACCCGATAGTGATTATATCACTAGCTAAAGTACCAAATAGTTTGGCTAAGGTTTGACGGTCATTGAGGAAAAAGTCAATCACTCTGTATGTGGATATTAAGATAATTGTTATTATGCCCCCACTTCTAATGGATTGTAATGCCCCTTCTGGTCCAACAGCGAACTTTGCCACAGTTGGAGTGGGAAGAAATTTTCCTAATCCAGAAAGCTTTGAGTGCATAGCAGGGGAGCCTGTGAGTATGATATGTGGAGCTCCAGAATAATTTTTAACGATAACAGAGCTATTATTTCCGTACAAATAGTTTGATAAGTTGGTTATAAAAACTAAGTCCTGTCCTGTAGCATAATAGTTTGCTGTATTTTCAAACATTCCCTTTATCTTTTCCCAACGTTCTAATTTCGCTTTATCTTTTACATTGTTCTTGACAACGATATCGAAGCTCTCGATAGATAAGATAATGGTTTCTTGATTTCGATGTTGATGATTTGATTTATAAAGTGGGTAGGTGCTTATACTAGCACTATTTTTTGAGGATTGATGTCGTGATAAAGGGTAGTTGCTAGTCATGTATTTTCCTCAGATATCGGGCCTTGAGCGCTGACAATGTAAACTCTACATGCTGAACAGATATTTCATATTCGTCTAGTTTTATATTTAAAGGTAAGCGTTTGATCTCATTATCAGGAATAGATTTGTGACAGTGATTCAATTCTTTCTGACAACTAAATTTTATATAAAAGTTTGGAGTCAAGTTTAAGCATTAATTCTATGAAAATTAGGAATAGATTGGTGTCTTGACTTTCCATTGGTAGTTTTGTGAATAAGTGCTACCGTTTCTTCCTCTTTGATACCTCTTCAAAAAGGAAGTGTAGTGGAAATCACGGTTGAGATTTTGTTGGCCTTATTTTTGGTTGCGACTGCCGCAGGCTTTATTGATGCGATGGCTGGTGGGGGAGGGCTCATTACGCTCCCTGCGCTTTTGGCTGCGGGGTTGAGTCCGACTCAAGCTCTAGCAACCAATAAGTTACAAAGTTCGTTTGGCAGTTTCTCTGCTAGCTGGTATTTCGTGCGTAACGGTATTGTCAGCCTAAAGGAAATACGTTTCGCGATACTCTGTACTTTTATTGGTGCAGCGATCGGTGCCGAGGCTGTGCAGTTTATTGATGCTAGCGTACTCACCAGTTTGATCCCTGTTCTTTTGATAGCCATTTCCCTCTATTTTTTACTCGCGCCAAGTACGAGAAAAATCGATGGAGAACCAAAGTTATCTGAAGCGATGTTTGCGCTATGCATTGGTGGCGGGATTGGCTTCTATGATGGCTTTTTTGGCCCTGGGACTGGATCTATTTTTACTGTTTGTTTTGTTGCACTAGGTCACTTTTCTTTGGTCGAAGCCACAGCTAGAACCAAAATCCTCAATTTCACGTCAAACATAGCGGCACTACTCTTTTTTATCTTAGCTGGGTTGCCAGTGTGGAGGCTTGGCTTAACTATGGCTGTTGGCGGTTTTCTTGGTGCTCAGTTAGGGGCGAAGGTCGTGGTAAGTAAAGGGCAAAAATGGATTCGTCCTCTAGTTATAGTGATGTCGATGCTTATGGCAACGAAACTTCTTTGGCAACAACATCAGCAATGGATTCTGTCAGTGCTTTAACTCGCTCGCTACGATATGTGCTGTGACGTAAGCAGATATGTATTGGTCGAACTAACTGATCTATCTCTTCAAAGTCATAGCAGAACTTAGGTGCGATATTAAGTGTCGTTAGGATAGATTTAGGGATTAAAGCGGGAGCCATACCTCCCAAAGCCAGTTGTGCTGCCGCAGTATACGAATCCATTTCCATCAAAGGTTCGATTCCGTGTTTGGATAAAATAGCTTGTTGATATGTGTTGGCAGGGTTAGTTAGGTCATTGGTCAAAATAGCTTTAGGTAGTTGTGAAAGTGAATGTCGACTGACAATTGAGAAAGGTTCATCGGCGAGGTGAAGGCTCATTAATCCATGATGAGGTGGTAGATAGCCAGCGCAAAATCCCAATGTTGCTTTACCTGATTTCACATTCTCAATAATGCGTGGCGTATGATTGGTCGATATTCGTATGTACTGATCATGGGCAAAGTGTTCTGCCATGATCATGCTGAGGTATCCCGCCACTAAGGTTTCAGAGCAGTCTATCTTGATCAAAGAAGTATCTTCTATTTGTTGTTGATCGTAGATTTTTCCTCTTAACTCATTGAACGTGGGTTCTATTGTGTGTATGAGAGCAAGGCCATCGGAGGTCAGCTTTATGTGCCGACCATTTGGCTCTATCAATTTTTTTCCTAACTTCTTCTCTAGATTTGAAATACGTTTACTCACGGCAGATTGACTAATATAGAGTTGACTGCCCGTGCGGCTCATGGTTTTTTCTTTACTGAGGACAAGTAACGTTTCAATACCTTCAAGCAACATAATGATTAATGAAAGTTAGGAATGGTTGAGATAATTTAGCGAATTGCCCAAGAATTGGCGAATCAAATGAGCATAAATGAGAGGAGCCGACACTTGGTCGACTCCATAATGAGTGATGTTGTTGGTGTTTAACGGTTAATGGCGAAAGTTGGCAGGGATAGATGCCAACGAATCGCACCGAGACGTATAATGAGCGTTGAGATTACACCAGCGAGTAAAGCCGTTGAGTGGTCATAACCCATGTTTACCGCCATCGTATGGAAGATGCCGCCAATAATACATGCCGTAGCATAGACTTCGCTTCTTAATACCATAGGAACTTCGCGAGCCAGCACGTCTCGTATAATGCCACCGCCACAGCCAGTAATAACCCCCATTATCACCGCGACCATCCCAGAAGCATTGTAGGCGAGTGCCTTTTCTACTCCTATTCCCACAAATACAGCGAGACCGATGGCATCACAAACGGGTAATACCCACCATGAGAGTCGCTTGGGTCTTCGAATAACAAGCATGGTTAGTAGACACGTAACAAATATCACCCATAAGTAAGTCGTATCTGTTATCCAAAATACGGGAGTGGCACCAAGCGCCATGTCTCGGATTGTTCCGCCACCTATAGCAGTCACACTGCCGAGTACGATAACGCCGAATGGATCCATTTTTAAACGGCCAGCCAGTAATACGCCAGAGATAGCGAAAACAGCGGTACCGAACAAATCGATCATATAAAGCAGCATGGAGTCCATGTTACTTAGTACCTTTAAATAGTGTGAGAAAAAATGGGCGGAAATTGTACGGTATTTGCCACGAAATCGTTAGCGTTTTTGACGAACGCTTTTAAAGTGCTCACACACTTCCTTGATCGCGTTCAATGTGCGTGGTGTCGGACGGTTAATCCAATCAGAGTTTAGGGACCAGATGTGTTTGTTTTTAAGAGCAAGAAGCTCATTACTCCACTCAGCCCACATACCATCGTTACTCATTGCGTGACGAGAAGTAAAAATAACCTCTGGCTGGCGAGTAATGACTTGCTCGATGCTAACTTGAGGATAAGGCGCGCTAGATGTGGCGAAAATGTTCTCACCACCGCAAAAAGTAAAGACTTCACTTGGCCAGTTCTTTCCGGCGACAGTGATGATAGGCTTTTCACTCAACTGATAAAAGTAACGAACTTTCTCGTTCGTGTTGTACTGTTCTTTTAGTGTACTCAGTTGCGTTCTAAAATCTTCAGCGGCCTTTTTTCCTACTTGTGGAGTTTCGCTGTATTGGCTGAGTTGCTCAATATTGTTGGCGATATCTTCTAATGAACCTGTAGTGGAGTAATAGATAGGAATACCGAACTGTTTAATTTTCTCCAACTCTTTAGCGGGGTTTCCGGCTGGCCAAGCAATCACTAAGTCCGGCTGAAGAGCAATAATGCGCTCTAATTTAATTCCTTGATAATTTGAGACTCTTTCTAGCTGCTTTGCCTGTTCTGGATAATCGCTCATTTCGCTGACAGCAACAAGCTGCTCTCCTAGCCCTGCTGCAAAGGCAATTTCGGTGGCATGTGGAGCTAAACTTATAATGCGTTGAGCGGGTTGAGCGAAGGTCGCTGTCGAAACAAACAGCGTTAATGCGAAGCATAATTTATTCATCATAATCCTTGATAAATTATTCCTAAAAGCAAACTTTGGATTGCGATCCAAGCCAGGACGCGCCAAACGAGCAGCGTATGTATTTGTGAAAGGTGAATAGCCGATGGCGCAATGCGCCCACCGATTTTTGCGCGCTCTGCACGCACACCTTGATAGATAGCAGGGCCGCATAAAGACAGTTGTAGTTTGTGTCCGATAGTACATAACACCCAGCTAGGTCCTGGTAAGGGCCAAGACTTCGCTTGCTGTTGTATTCCAGAGAGCACATTACTTGTATTCTTTCCGGCAGCTAAAAGTATGGCAAAGAGACGAAGTGGAATAATATCCAGAGTAGCAACCAGTTGAATCACAGGTTTACCAAAGGGCAAATATTGGCGTCGGCTAGGGGACCACACTCGCGCTAATTCTGTTGTGAGTCGATACATTAACGCACCAATACCACCTGTTAGTGCGTACCAAAATAGCACGCCGATCACGTTGCGGCTGTATCCCATAATCAGGGTTTCTGAGCCAGCTTTACCTATGCCAACGATCGAGAGGCTACCAGTGTCGCGATTAAGATATGGTTGCAGTAATGCTCGACATTGGGCTTTGTCTTCCGAAGAGATACTTGTGACGAGCTGTTTCGTTAACGTTTCGCTGTTGCGCCAGTCTAGCGCAATGATCAATAGAACCAGTTCATATAAAGGGATTTGCCAAACAAATGGCTTTACTGCAATCAGTAATATCAAGCAAGGAAACAGCATCAAGCCTAGTGCAAGACTGCCTGAGATTACACTCTGTGAGTAATTGTGATTATTGTTCACTTTGTTGGCTAGCTGTTCTGCTAGCTTTCGCCATAAAGTGATGGGGTGCGCTGAATGGGGGATTGGCACTAGAAGGTGCAAGAGCAGTGCGCCCCACATTATAAGGAGCGCACCGTTGGCATAAAATGACTGAAAAACTTCTTCCATGAATGAGTCGTTTACTTAATGAGTTCCAGCATTTTGAATACCATTTCGGAAGAGCTTTTTGCTGCTAGAGGTAGAAACTCATCAAAGCTCATTGGTGATTCTTTATCAGCGACATCAGAGATTGCACGCACAACAACAAACGGTGTGTTGAATTGGTGACAAGTTTGAGCGATAGCAGATGCTTCCATTTCTACAGCGATAACAGACGGAAAGTGTTTACGAATAAACTCTTGACGCTCAGCAGTACAAACAAACGCATCGCCAGTACAAATTAGGCCGCGAACCGCATGAGTGTTTTCCATTTGTGCTAGGGCTTTTTCTGCTAAGTCCATTAGCTTGTCATCCGCTTTGAATGCAGCTGGTTGACCGGCCATTTGGCCAATTTCATAACCAAAAGCGGTTACGTCTGCATCGTGATGACGAACTTCTGTAGAGATAACTACATCGCCAAGGTTTAAGCTTGAATCGAAACCGCCAGCAGAGCCTGTGTTAATCACAACGTCTGGTTGGTATTCATCAAGAAGGATTGTCGTGCCCACTGCCGCTGCAACTTTACCGATGCCCGATTGTAGTACGACGACTTCGACATCGTTAATTTGACCAGAGAAAAACGTACAACCTGCTTTATTTACAGTTTTGCAGTTTGTAATTGCTTGCTTCAGGATGGTCACTTCTTGTTCCATCGCACCGATGATACCAACTTTCATAACACTCTCTTTAGGTAAATATTTTAGTTGGCCGAGAGTATAGCACTCCCCGTTGGCAGTTTTCTATTTGATGAGCTTAGCTTGAGTGAGCTTTTGTCGTAATTGATCGGCGCGCTTTCTGTTTACGCCAAAGTCAGAGTAGCCCACACGAGATTCCGAGCGCACAATCAGTTGGTCTCCTGCTATTTTTAGTTCGAGGTCATCCACGAAGCGCATGATTTTAGATGTGCACTCGATACGAAGGTAGTTGCTTTCTTTCACCGCGGTTTTCGCGCCTGGCAGTTCAAGCGCAACTTGCTCAATAGCGTCGATGTTCGCTGAATCCACTAAGATGAATGGCGTTAGGTTGTATTTTTCTCGCGTGTCTTGGGTGGAGACGCAGTTTGGTTTGTCACCACAAGGTGATTGAGAACGATCCGTCATGGTTTTGACTCCTTGGCTACAAGCGGTTAAGCCGAGCAAAGTAATGGAAAGGAGAGCGGCTTTTTTCATTGGTTTTATCCCTTATCATAGGAATTTAATTATATGTAATAAAAGAAAAAAGGATCCAATAGTAGGATCCTTTTTGAGACGTTAACAGTGATTAAACTTCGAGGTAATCGAGAATGCCTTCTGCCGCTTTTCGTCCTTCATCAATTGCGGTTACGACAAGATCAGAACCTCGTACCGCATCGCCACCCGCGAAGATCTTTTCGTTGCTGGTCTGGAACTGGAACTCTTGCTTCGCTGGGGCTTTGATACGACCCCATTGATCCAAATCGACATCAAACGGTGCTAACCAGTCCATTTTGTGCGGCTGGAAACCAAACGCCATGATAACAACGTCTGCTGGTAGAACGTGCTCGCTGCCTTCAACGGGCTCTGGACGTCGGCGACCCACTTCATCAGGTTCACCAAGTGCGGTTTTCACCACTTTGACCCCCGAGACTTTGCCTGACGCATCCACTTCAACTCCCAAAGGCTGAAGGTTGAACATGAACTTCACGCCTTCTTCCTTTGCGTTTTTTACCTCGCGACGAGAGCCCGGCATGTTGGCCTCATCACGACGATAAGCACAAACTACGTTGGAGGCACCTTGGCGAATTGAGGTACGAACGCAGTCCATTGCGGTATCACCACCACCCAGTACGACGACTTTCTTTCCTGCCATATCGATAAAGGGTTGGTTACTCTCAAGATCCATGACTTTGTAGGTGTTCGAAACTAAAAATGGCAGCGCGTCATACACACCCGGCGCATCTTCATTATCTAGACCTGCACGCATGTATTTATAGGTGCCAACGCCCAAGAAAACAGCATCGTATTCATCAAGTAGCTCTTGCATTTGGACATCTTTGCCTACTTCCATGTTCATGCGGAACTCGACGCCCATTTCACTGAACACACGGCGGCGGTTTTCCATCACGCCTTTTTCAAGCTTGAAGGAAGGAATGCCGAAGGTCAGAAGGCCTCCAATTTCAGGGTAGCGGTCAAACACGACTGGCTTAACGCCATTGCGCACTAGGATATCAGCGGCAGCCAAGCCAGCTGGGCCAGCTCCAATGATTGCGACCTTTTTATCGGTCCACTCCACCTTGGACATATCTGGCTTCCAGCCCATTTCAAACGCTTTGTCGGTAATGTACTTTTCTATGTTACCGATGGTGACGGCACCAAAGTCATCATTAAGCGTGCATGAACCTTCACATAGGCGGTCTTGAGGACAAACGCGCCCACATACTTCCGGTAGGCTGTTGGTTTGATGCGATAGTTCAACCGCTTCAAGAATACGACCTTCATTGGCAAGTTTTAACCATTGAGGGATGTAGTTGTGGACTGGGCATTTCCATTCACAATATGGGTTGCCACAATCTAAGCAGCGATCCGCTTGTGCAGTCGCCTGTTGTTTAGTGAACGGTTCATAGATTTCAACGAACTCGATCTTACGAACTTTGATAGGCTTTTTCGCAGGATCTACACGCTGCACATCGATAAATTGATAAACGTTCTGGCTCATGATTCAAACATCCTCCATGATTACTGTGCTTGAACACGCAGCTCTGCGGCACTGCGGCTCTGGTGACCAAGTAGCGTGCGAAGATCTGCCGCTTGTGGTTTCACCAAATAGAACTTTGGAATCCATTCATCAAAGTTCGCCAAAATATTTTCTGCATGACTCGACCCTGTTTCTTCAAGGTGTTCCGCAATTAGGCCACGCAAATGTTCTTGGTGGATGTAAAGATCGGACAATGAGATGGCTTCGACAGACTCAGTATTAACTCGACCTTCAAAGCTTTGGTTCTCATCCAGAACATAGGCAAAGCCTCCAGTCATACCCGCGCCAAAGTTCACACCTGTCGCACCAAGAATGGCAACAATACCGCCAGTCATGTACTCACAAGCGTTATCGCCAGCACCTTCAATGACGGCTATCGTACCTGAGTTTCGTACGCCGAAACGCTCACCTGCTTTACCGGCTGCAAATAGTTTACCGCCGGTCGCGCCGTACAGGCAGGTGTTACCAATGATAGTTGCTTCATTGCATTTAAATGCGGTGCCAAGGTGAGGTTTGATAACCACTTTACCACCCGCCATGCCTTTGCCCACGTAGTCGTTCGCATCGCCCGTGAGGTAAAGCTCTACACCACCTGCGTTCCAAACACCAAAGGACTGGCCTGCGGTGCCGTCAAGATAGATTTTGATTGGGGAAGCCGCCAACCCTTGGTTGCCATAGCGTTTTGCTATTTCGCCAGATAAGCGTGCACCAACAGAACGATCAGTGTTGATGACATTGTAGAAGAAACTTGCCGATTGACTGTTTTCGACCGCATGCATGGCATCATCAACGATCTTTTGGTTGAGCTCAGCTTTATCAAACGGTTTGTTTGGCTCTGTCCAAAATAGCGGATGGCCCTCAGGTGATACTGGAGCTTCTAGAATATTGGATAGATCCAGCTTGGTCTGTTTCGCTGTAAATCCCTCTACTGCCTCAAGTAAATCGGTACGACCAATCAAGTCCGTCAGCTTTTCAACGCCAAGTTCGGCGAGTAATCCGCGCACTTCGTCTGCCAGGCCGATGAAGTAATTCATCACCATTTCTGGTAGACCTTTGAAGTATTCTTTACGCAGTGTCTCGTCTTGAGTCGCAACCCCAGTTGCACAGTTGTTGAGGTGACAAATTCGTAGGAACTTACAACCCATAGCGACCATTGGCGCAGTACCAAAACCGAAGCTTTCTGCACCTAAAATTGCGGCTTTAACTACGTCTAAACCAGTCTTTAGACCACCGTCTACCTGTAGGCGAATCTTATGACGCAGACCATTAGCAACCAGAGCTTGTTGTGTCTCTGCCAACCCCAACTCCCAAGGGCTACCAGCGTATTTTACCGAAGTTAATGGGCTTGCTGCGGTACCACCGTCGTAACCCGAAATGGTAATAAGATCTGCGTAAGCCTTGGCTACACCCGTTGCGATGGTGCCGACACCTGGCTCGGAGACGAGTTTTACCGAAACCAGTGCATTCGGGTTGACTTGTTTAAGGTCGAAGATCAGCTGGGCCAAATCTTCAATCGAATAGATATCGTGATGCGGAGGAGGGGAGATCAGAGTCACGCCTTGTACCGAATAACGCAGTTTTGCGATTTCTGCGGTGACTTTGTGTCCTGGTAGCTGTCCACCTTCACCCGGTTTCGCACCTTGTGCCACCTTGATTTGCAGTACATCCGCATTAGTCAGGTAATGCGGCGTTACACCAAATCGGCCAGAAGCAATCTGTTTGATACGTGAGTTACGCTCAGTACCGAAACGGCGAGGATCTTCACCGCCTTCACCCGAGTTAGAGTAACCACCAAGACGGTTCATCGCCGTTGCAAGTGCTTCATGCGCTTCTGGGCTAAGTGCGCCAATGGACATTGCCGCTGAGTCAAAGCGTTTGAACAGTTCAGTGCGTGGTTCTATTTGCTCAAGTGGCAGCGGTGAGTCTGATTTTTTCAGCGACATTAAGTCACGCAGCATGGCAACAGGGCGTTGGTTTACCTGCTTAGCAAAGCTCTGATAGTCGTTACTTTCGCCAGATTTAACGGCCTGTTGCAGCGTGCCGACGACATCCGGGTTGTAAGCATGATATTCACCTCCATGGACGTACTTTAACAAGCCGCCATGATCAATCGATTTGCGTTTCGCCCATGCTTTACGAGATAAGTTTGTAAGATCTTGCTGGAAGTCGTCAAAATTCGCGCCTTCAATTCGAGTTGTGACGCCTTTAAAACACAGATCGACCACATCTTGGCTCAAGCCAACTGCTTCAAATAGTTGTGAGCAGCGGTAAGAGGCGATGGTTGAGATCCCCATTTTCGACATGATCTTGTACAGGCCTTTGTTGATGCCGTATTGGTAGTTTTGCATCACATCGCGGTAGTCTTTCTCTAGCGCTTTATCATCAATCAGTTTACCTAACGCTTCATAAGCAAGGTATGGGTAAACCGCAGTGGCACCAAAACCAAGCAAGACGGCAAATTGGTGTGGATCACGGGCTGTTGCGGTTTCGACAACAATGTTGGCATCGCAACGTAAGTTCGCGTCAATCAGACGAGTTTGAACGGCGCCGACTGCCATTGCTGCCGGAATTGGTAACTTACCTTTGACCAAGGCTCTGTCCGAAAGAACCACTAAAACCGTGCCTTCACGAACGACTTGCTCTGCTTGCTCACACAGATCATTAATGGCTTGTTTAAGATCTTTTTGTTGTGGGTCGTAGTTGATATCGAGAATGGTATTACGGTAATGATCGTCACTCAGCTCTAGTAGTTGCTGCATGTCTGAATAGAGCAGTACTGGAGAATCAAAGGTTACACGATGCGCGTGGCCATCGGTTTCACAGAAGACGTTCATCTCCTGGCCGATGCTGGTCGCTAGCGACATGACGTGTTTCTCACGCAGCGGATCGATTGGTGGGTTGGTGACCTGCGCGAACTTCTGACGGAAGTAATCAGTCACCAAGCGCTCTTTCGAAGAAAGAACCGCCATCGGGGTGTCATCACCCATCGAACCGACGGCTTCTTGCCCCATATCACCGAGGACACGCAATACTTGATCGACTTCTTCACTGCTCATGGCAAACTGCTTTTGATAAGTCTTAAGCAAGTCTTCATCAAAGCTGCGCTCACCTACTTGATCTTCAGGCAGCTGAGAGAACGGTGTTAGTTTGCGAACGTTGTTCTCCATCCATTCGCGATAAGGGTGACGAGATTTCAGGTCATTATCGATCTCGCTAGACTGCCAAAGCTTACCTTTACGAGTGTCGATGACGAGCAATTCCCCCGGACCTACACGACCTTTTTTGGCAACTTCATCTGGGGCGTAATTCCAAATCCCTACCTCAGATGCCAGAGTGATCAGCTTGTCTTTGGTAATTACATAACGCGCAGGACGTAGACCGTTTCGGTCTAGGTTACAAGCAGCATAACGACCATCGGACAGTACGATACCTGCTGGGCCATCCCATGGTTCCATGTGTTTGGAGTTGAAATCGTAAAACGCACGCAAATCCGGATCCATATCCGGGTGGTTTTGCCATGCTGGCGGTACGAGCATACGCATGGCACGGAAGATATCCATGCCGCCAGCTAAAAAGAGATCTAGCATATTATCTAAGCTAGACGAGTCTGAGCCTGTCTCGTTCACAAACGGTGCTGCAGTTTGTAGGTCAGGCAGCAGTGGTGACGAGAACTTATAAGCACGAGCGCGTGCCCATTGTCGGTTACCTTCAATGGTATTGATCTCACCATTATGAGCAAGGTAGCGGAACGGTTGAGCTAATGGCCAACGCGGTTGAGTGTTGGTAGAAAAACGCTGGTGGAACAGACAGATAGCAGATTCCATACGTAGATCGGCAAGATCAAGATAAAAGCGCGGTAAGTCCGCAGGCATGCATAGGCCTTTGTACACCAAAACTTGAGTCGACAAGCTACAGATGTAGAAATCCGGATCTTCGGTGATTTGTTTCTCGATGCGACGGCGTGCGATGTAGAGACGACGTTCAATGTCACGCTCGCGCCAACCTGCCGGTGCAGAGATAAAGACTTGCTGAATATTTGGAAGCGAGTTGGCCGCAATTGGACCGAGTACTTCTGAATTAGTTGGTACTTCACGCCAACCAGCCACAGTTAGCGTCTCTTGCGCCAGTTCTTTGTTGACGATGTCTTTAGCGAGTTGAGCTTTGACTGGATCTTGGTTGAAGAAAATCATCCCTACGGCGTATTGCTTGCCAAGGTTGAAACCATTTTCTTCGGCAATAAGACGTAAATAGGAATCGGGCTTTTGTAATAGAAGACCACAACCATCACCAGTTTTACCATCGGCGGCGATACCACCACGGTGAGTCATGCGGTCAAGTGCAGAAATTGCTGTACGTACCAGCTTGTGGCTTTGTTCGCCTTCCATATGCGCGATCAAGCCAAATCCACAGTTGTCTTTCTCAAGACTTGGATCATAAAGAGCCATTGCAATTCTCCCTTTGCTTATCCGTCATCCCGACAGATATATCAACACTGCTTACGTTGATATCGATGACTAACTATGCGTCATCTTTATAGCTTTATGTATAATTATTCAGTAAAAGTTGTGAAATATTTAACATTTTTTGAGTGTTTTATTTTCATCAACTTCACAAGCTATAGCTTATTGTAAAAAAGGTCAAGTTATTAGTGGATCATCACGTGAATATACGATTTACCATTTAATAAGCTAAAATAGTTTAATAATTTCAAATAGATAGAAAATTGATTGTTACAAAAAAGTAACATTTGATTCTGTGGGAGATAAAAAAGACCAGCATAAAATGCTGGTCAAAATAGAAAGATTGGAAGGAATTGTTTTCTTTCTTCACCGATAGCCATCGATATTGCTGATGGCTATTAGGCAATTGAAAGAGAGAAGCATGACTGCTTCGTTAAGCAGAAAGCATCAGTGAATCTGCTTTTGCTTCTAGGTTTGTGCCACCCATTAGGTAATCATCGATAGCACGGGCACATTCGCGGCCTTCATTGATACAACGAACCACCAAAGATTGTCCTGTTCGCATATCACCAGCAGCAAATACGCCTTCTTGGTTAGTAGCAAAATCTTGAGTTGCTACGTTACCGCGATCGTCTAGTGCGATATCCAGTTGAGCAAGTACGCCTGTTGGTTCAGGGTGTAGGAAGCCCATCGCTAGAAATGCCATATCACATGGAATCACACGCTCGCTGCCTTCTACTTCTTTGAAGCTTGGGCGCTCGCCTGGTTTTGCATCTTGCCAAACGATATCAGCAAGACGAAGGCCTGTGACTTCACCTTTGTCATTTCCGATGAACTCTTTGGTCAGGATGTTCCAGTGACGATCGACACCTTCTTCATGAGAGGTCGAAGTACGTAGGATCATTGGGTATTGAGGCCAAGGCATATTGGCAGGACGCTTTTCTGGTGGAATCGGCATGATTTCCACTTGAGTTACGCTTGCTGCGCCGTGACGGTTTGACGTACCTACACAGTCTGAACCGGTATCACCACCACCGATGACAACCACATGTTTACCTTTTGCGTGAATCTCTTCCGTTTTCAGGTCCATGTTATTTGCACGGCGGTTGTTTTGACCTAGGAATTCCATTGCGAAGTGAACGCCTTTGAGCTCACGACCCGGAACTGGCAAATCACGTGGAACTGTTGAGCCTCCCGTCAGTAGAACCACATCGAATTCTTGACGCAGTTGCTGAGCATTTACATCAACACCGACGTGTTGGTTTACTTTAAACTCAATGCCAGCTTCTGCCATTAGATTGATCTTGCGATCAATGACTTCCATGCTCAGTTTAAAGTCTGGGATACCAAAACGTAGCAGACCGCCCACTTTCTCGTCTCGCTCGAATACTGTCACGGTATGGCCTGCGCTGTTTAGCTGCTCAGCAGCCGCAAGACCAGCAGGTCCAGAACCAATGATCGCCACCGTTTTACCAGTGCGAGATCGTGGTGTTTTTGGTTTGGCGTACCCTTCACGATACGCCGTTTCTACGATAGTTTTTTCGATATTACAGATAGTGATTGGGTCTTGGTTGATACCAAGAACACAAGCACTTTCACATGGAGCAGGGCAAACACGACCAGTAAACTCTGGGAAGTTGTTCGTCGAGCTTAGGATGTTCCAAGCTTCTTCCCAGCTATCACGATAAACTGCATCGTTAAACTCTGGGATGATGTTACCGATAGGGCAGCCGTTATGACAAAACGGCACACCACAATCCATACAACGAGAAGCCTGAGTATTGATTTTGTCACCAAACTCCTCGTTCAGGACGAACTCTTTGTTGTTCTTGATGCGTTCAGCTGGGTCGATCTTCTGTGGTAGTTCACGACCATGCTCTAAAAATCCAGTAGGCTTACCCATTATACGGCCTCCACTTGAGTTTCGTTTCCTTGAGACTGTGCTTCAGCTTTACGCTTTTGAAGAACCGCTTTGTAGTCACGCGGCATTACCTTAACCATAGAGGCTAGGCTTGCTTCAAAGTTGTCTAGGAAAGACTGAGCGACTTCACTTCCTGTGAATTGAACATGCTTAGTTAGCATGTCGAGTAATAGATCTCTGTCTTCTTGCTCGATTGGATCTAGGTCTACTAGCTCTGGGTTCAGTTTTGACTCAAAGTCACCTGATTTATCCCATACGTAAGCCACGCCGCCACTCATACCAGCGGCAAAGTTACGACCTGTTGAACCAAGGATGATGGCTGCACCGCCAGTCATGTATTCACAACCGTGGTCACCGACGCCTTCTACTACTACTTTCGCGCCTGAGTTACGAACACAGAAACGTTCACCAGCCATACCGCGAATGAAAGACTCACCCGAAGTTGCACCGTAGAAACACACGTTACCAACCACGATGTTGTCTTCCGCGACAATACTTGATTTTGCATCTGGGTAAAGTACTAAGGTACCGCCAGATAAGCCTTTACCCCAGTAGTCGTTCGCGTCGCCTTCCACTTCGAACTTCACGCCCTTAGCTAGGAATGCACCGAATGACTGACCCGCAGAACCTTTGAACTTCACGTTCATTGGCTGAGGTAGACCCGCATCTTTGTACACTTTCGAGATTTCGTTCGACAACATGGTACCTGCAGAGCGGTCCGTGTTGACGATAGGGAACTCGGCATTCACCGCTTCGCCTTTCTCTAGTGCAGGAATCGCCGCTTGAATCAGCTTACGGTCTAGCACTTCTTCTAGGTTGTGATTCTGCTGAGCTTGGTTGAATACACCATCAGCTTCACGTGGTTGCTCAACGTGGAGAACAGGAGACAGATCTAGGTTCTTGTATTTCCAGTGAGAAATGTCTTGGCGAATCTTCAGCTTCTGACCTTGACCGACCATTTCATCGATAGTGCGGAAGCCAAGTTCAGCCATGATTTCACGTAGACCTTGTGCCATGTATTGGAAGAAGGTGACGACGTCTTCAACGCGACCATCAAAGCGCTCGCGAAGCGTCTTGTTTTGAGTTGCGATACCAACAGGACAAGTGTTCTTATGACACTTACGCATCATGATACAACCTTCAACCACTAATGCTGCGGTTGCTACGCCCCATTCTTCTGCACCAAGTAGTGTTGCCACTGCAAGGTCGCGAGGTGTCTTCATCTGACCATCTGCTTGAACCACGATACGGTTACGTAGACCGTTCTTCAGTAGCGTTTGGTGCGTTTCTGCCAAGCCAAGTTCCCAAGGAAGACCTGTATGGCGGATTGAAGACATTGGTGATGCACCTGTACCGCCGTCGAAACCTGCGATTAGTACAACGTCCGCTTTCGCTTTCGCTACACCAGAAGCGATCGTACCTACGCCTGCTTCTGATACCAGCTTCACGTTTACACGGCCTGCGCGGTTCGCGTTCTTCAAGTCGTAGATAAGCTGAGCTAAATCTTCGATTGAGTAGATATCGTGGTGTGGTGGTGGCGAGATAAGGCCAACGCCCGGAGTCGAGTGACGCGTTGCACCGATCCAGTCATCTACTTTATCGCCTGGTAGCTGACCACCTTCACCTGGCTTCGCACCTTGAGCCATTTTGATTTGCAGCTCTTCAGCGTTAGTTAGGTAGTAAGAGGTTACGCCGAAACGACCTGAAGCCACCTGCTTGATTGCAGAGCGTTCCCAATCGCCGTTCTCTTTGCGCTCGAAACGCATTGGGTCTTCACCACCTTCACCAGAGTTCGATTTCGCGCCAAGACGGTTCATCGCAACAGCTAGTGTGGAGTGTGCTTCGTAAGAAATAGAACCGAATGACATAGCGCCCGTCGCGAAGCGTTTCACGATGCTTTCAATTGGTTCGACTTCGTCGATAGAGATAGAACCTGCTGGGTTCTTAATGAATTCTAGCTGGCTACGCAGAGTTACTGCGTTGTCACCTTGTTTATCTACGGCTGTCGCGTACTGCTTGAACTGATCGTAGTTCTTGTTGCGCGTAGACTCTTGCAGTAGAGAAATGGTTTCTGGGTTGAATAGGTGCTTTTCACCACGCTGTTTCCATTGGTAAACACCACCAACATCCAGCATTTGAATTGGGATTTCGCGTTGTGGGTAACCGATGCGGTGACGGATCAGCACTTCTTTGGCGATATCATCAAGGGTTAGACCTTGGATACGAGAAACTGTACCTGTGAAGTATTTGTCTACCACGGATTTGTGGATGCCCAAGGCTTCGAAGATTTGCGCACCATGGTACGACTGTAGCGTTGAGATACCCATCTTCGAGAAGATCTTCAGAAGACCGCCATTGATCGCTTTACGGTAGTTGTTGAACAGATCACGAGGGTTCGCTTCTGGATCCAACTTCTTCGTACGTTGAAGTTCAATGATGGTTTCAATCACTAGGTAAGGGTTAACCGCATTCGCACCGTAACCAAGTAGCGTTGCAAAGTGGTGCGTTTCACGCGCGTCACCAGTTTCAACCACGATGTCACACTTCGCACGTAGACCTTTACGGATCAAGTGGTGGTGCACTGCGCCAACTGCCAGCATTGCTGGGATCGCAGCGTGGTTTGAATTCACTGCGCGGTCAGTGAGTAGGATGATTGAGTAACCATCGATAACCGCGTCTTCTGCGTATTGGCAGATACGTTTTAATGCACGCTCAAGTTTGCCTTGATCTTCACTAGCTTGGAATACGATATCCAACGTTTTCGCTTGTAGGTGCTCGTTATCGATCGCACGCAGTTTTTCAAGCTCAGAGTTGGCTAGAACAGGCGATTCCAATTCTACTTTCTGACAGTGAAGTGGTGTTTCAGTCAGAAGGTTTTGGTCTTTACCCAAGTAAGTGTTCAGCGACATAACCATACGCTCACGGATCGGGTCGATCGGTGGGTTGGTTACCTGTGCGAACAGCTGCTTGAAGTAGTTAGAGAGATGTTGAGACTGATGAGATAGAACCGCAAGAGGCCAGTCGGCACCCATTGCTGATAATGGTTCTTTCGCGTCATTCGCCATTGGAACGATGATTTCGTTCACTTCTTCAGTGCTTACGCCAAACGCTTGTTGGCGGTGTAGAAGGTGTTCTGGCTTAGGTTGGCTGAACTGGTTGCTCGCATCTGGCAGCTTCTTCAAGCTCAGTAGGTTTTCTTCTACCCACTTCTCGTAAGGCTGCGCTGTTGCAATGGTGTCTTTCACTTCTTCATCGGAGATGATGCGACCTTGCTCTAGGTCTGCAACGAAGATACGACCTGGTTGTAGGCGACCACGGAACTCAACGTTTTCTGGTTCTATATCCACAACACCAGATTCAGATGCCATCACTAGGAAGTTATCTTTGGTCACTGTGTAGCGAGAAGGGCGCAAACCGTTACGGTCTAGTGTCGCACCAACTTGAACACCATCAGTAAAACATACTGAAGCAGGACCATCCCATGGTTCCATGATGTTCGCGTGGTACTGATAGAACGCGCGACGTTTAGGATCCATGTTTTTGTTTTCTTGCCATGCTTCCGGGATCATCATCATCAATGCGTGTGGCAGGCTGCGACCAGAAAGAACTAGGAGCTCAAGTGCCATATCGAAGTTAGATGAATCCGAGCTGCCTTCCTGACAGATTGGAAGAAGCATGTCGATTTCAGCCTGAGTAAACAGGTCTGATTCTAGGATTGCTTCACGGGCTTTCATCCAGTTCAAGTTACCGCGAACTGTATTGATTTCACCGTTGTGGGCAATGTAACGGAAAGGCTGTGCAAGACGCCATTTCGGGAAGGTATTGGTAGAGAAACGAGAGTGTACCAGTGCCAGTGCAGTCACCATGGTCGGGTTTTGTAGATCAAGGAAGTACTGAGGTACTTGCTCGGTCGTTAACTGACCTTTGTACACCAATGTCTTGTAAGACATGGAGTTAATGTAGAAGTCGTCACCAATGTTCGAAACGCTTTCTAGGCAAACACGTACAGTATAGTTACGAAGTACGTACAGTTTGCGCTCTAGCTCTTCAGGTGTGATGCCCGGGCCACCAGAGATAAACACATGCTCAAACTGAGGCTCTGTGCTTAGTGGGTCTGCACCGATCATTGAGTTATCGGTTGGCAATACGCGGTAGCCGATAACTTCAAGATCTAGACGTTGTGCGTTACGTTCTAGAATGTCACGGCATTGCTCGCGTTTGTATTCGTCTTTCGGGAAAAGAACGACACCAACACCATACTTTTCAAACGAAGGCAGTTTAATGCCTAGCTTAACGGCTTCTTCTAATAGGAATTCATGAGGTTTTTGTAGCAAGATACCCGCACCATCACCGCTGCATGGGTCACAACCTTGACCACCACGGTGTTCCATGCGAGCCAGCATATCCAATGCTTGAGTCACTACTTCATGAGATTTACGGTTTTTAAGGTGAGCAACAAAACCGATACCACAAGCGTCATGCTCCAGTTCCGGAGTGTACAGACCCTGTGGATTTTGCTCTCTATCTACCATAGATACATCCTTCCAGTTCAATGTCGACGCAAAAGTACCGGGCAGCAAATACTACCTAGACTATTGATTACGTCTTGTCCTTTATATTTATTATCGCCACCGATCTAGGTTGACCGGTCTTGATTCCTTTCCGTATCTCGCAGGAAAAGTTTTGCGAGAAAAACAATCCTTGGTGGTATCCCTTTATTTATTATCACTATCTAGTGATTTATATAGGTAGGAGTGGGATAACACCGACAAATCCCGCAGTGTGCTTTGTAATAAAAGTCACAAAAATAACGGGGTTGTGTAAGTATCCTACAATTTTGTCACTTCAGAATGCAATGAAAAACTCGGCGTTGTGACCCAATTTTTCGTTTAATTATGCATTTTTAGTTTAACATTTACGCAACATGAACGATTTTTGTCTTTAATTATGCAAGTTTATTGATTTTGACCCGCATGATGGGTGTTTGAATTGATTAATATTGTGTGTTTTTTCTTGCAGGGATGTAATTTATTTACACAGATCGTAGTGAGATTGATTACGATTTATTGTTGGTGAGAATTTATGCAGTTACATGAGTTGGTCAATACAATCGGCCAAGATCTTCAGCGTCGATACGGTGAAAAGGTTCATAAGTTAACATTGCACGGTGGATTTAGTTGCCCTAACCGCGATGGCACGATTGGGCGGGGAGGATGTACATTTTGCAATGTGGCTTCGTTTGCAGATGAAGAAGTCCAGATAAAAAGCATTCACGAACAGTTAAAAGATCGCGCAGGTGAAATTCACAGAGCGAAGAAATATCTCGCTTATTTTCAGGCCTACACCAGTACCTATGCCGAGGTACAAGTTCTCAAAAACATGTATGAGGAAGCACTAAAGGCTGCAGACATGGTTGGTCTTTGTGTGGGGACGCGTCCTGATTGCGTCCCTGATGCGGTATTGGATTTACTGTCGGGCTATGTACAGCAAGGTTATGAAATTTGGCTAGAACTAGGTCTTCAAACCGCCAACAATGACACCCTAAAACGTATCAATCGTGGTCATGACTTTGAGTGTTATGCCGAAATCACTAAGCGTGCGCGAACACTTGGAATCAAGGTTTGTACTCACTTAATTGTGGGTTTACCCAAAGAAACCCGCGCCGAAAATATTGAAACGCTGCAAAAAGTGTTGGCCGTGGGAACGGATGGCATCAAGTTACATGGCTTGCATATTGTCGAAGGTAGCACCATGGCGAAAGCTTGGCGTGCTGGAAAGCTAGAAGCCCCTGAATTAGAAGAATATGTTGCGATCGCCAGTGAAATGATTCGTATGACACCACCAGATGTGATTTATCATCGCGTTTCATCAGCAGCCAGGAGGCCCACGTTATTATCGCCTCTGTGGTGTGAAAACCGTTGGCTAGCGATGACGGAAATTGGTCGAGATCTCAGTGCTCATGGTGCTCAAGGGAGTCTTACGGGTAATACCTTTATCTATACTAAACCGGAATTAATAGCAGATCGCTCAATAAATAACTGATATATTTTAACCAGTGTTCTTTGAAGGTTTAAACGATGGATCAGTTACTCAATTGGCTTTGGGGTGGTCAAGGCGGTTATGGCTATGTCGTCTTGTTATTAATCGCAGGCGTGTGCGCGTTAGCACTGATCTATTTGCACTTTCAGACATCACTTAAGCAACTAGTAACGGATTCTCCCTATCCAGTCATAGTGGTGGACTCTAGCCATGCTCAGCTCTTGCTATCTAACCAGGCTGCGATGCAGTTATTAGGCATTCGCTCTTTGGGAACGGGGTATTTGTATCCTGCTTTATTCGATATTCATGAGCTTGAGCAGTTTCTCGATCGCTTCTCTAGTCGTCATTTTCGTCAGCAGGCTTTTGAGTGGCGACTATCTGATAGTGAATCTATTAAAGTGGAGCTGTCAGGCAGAAAGAGTTTATTGCGCAATCATCGAGTTTGGATTCTTTATGCTCAGCCATATCAAGCCACTCACCAAGAGCAGCAACAAGAACTTGCCCAATTAATCATCGCACGTTCGGCATTAGACTCACTTTCAGAGCTGATTTGTACCCAAGACCGCCAAGGCAATCTGTTAACGACCAATCGAGCATTTGATCAATTCTGGCAAGGGCGAAGGGAAGAAGCTTGCGCATCCAAGGCCTTGGGTGAGATGACCAGAAAAAGCGAACGTAAATGGACAACGGATCCACAAGGTCGAAGTTGCTTATTGGAAGTCAATCAAAACTCTCTTGTTTCGCCGAGTGGTGAGCTTATCGGTACGCTGTCTATTAGTCATGACGTGACTGAATGGCACAAGATGCAACAGAATCTGCGAGATGAAATGGAGCGTCGCAAAGATACTGAGGTGGCGCTAGCGCAAAGAGATACTATCTTACAAACGATTCTGGATGCCAGTCCGGACTCCATTGGTATTTTCAATGAGAACATGGTCTATCAAGCGTGTAATCAGCCTTTTGTTAAGGCGTTAGGCATTTCAAAAATTTCTGATTTGATAGGTAAGCGCCTCCAAGACGTGATTCCTAAAGAGATGTACGCGCGCTTAGCAGACAGTGACTTAGAAGCATTACGCCAGTTAGAGCCAGTTCGATACATAGATAAAGTCGTGAGTAGTGATGGTAAAAGTACGTGGTTTGATGTGGTGAAATCGCCTTTTAAAGATAAAGCATCAGGAACGAATGGTGTGCTGATCATGGCGCGTGATATTTCTGAGCGTTATCTTGCAGAACAAAAGTTGGAAAAAGCCAACCTAGAGTTAGAAAAATTGAGCTTTATGGATAGCTTAACTCAAGTATCGAACCGACGCCGTTTCGATGAACAACTGCAGGTATTGTGGTACCACCATGCTAGAGAAAAGCTGCCGCTCACCATCATGTTATGTGACATCGACTTTTTCAAAGATTACAACGACTGTTACGGTCACCAACAAGGTGATGAAGCGTTAGTCAGTGTTGCTACCGTGTTTACACAAGTCATCAATCGTTCTTCGGATTGTGTTGCGCGTTATGGTGGCGAGGAGTTTGGTTTTATATTGCCGAATACCACCACGGAAGGTGCGCGCAACGTAGCGCAGCGTATTCATGAGAAAATTCTACAGCTTGATATGGAACACGACAGTTCAGAAGCATCTGAACGCCTTACCGTCAGTATCGGTCTGATCTCTTACATTCCTCAGCATGGTGATGAACCCGAAATGGGCATCGCTATGGCTGACAGTGCGTTATATCAAGCTAAAGCTGATGGACGTAATCGCACCTGTATTCACCCCAGTTCTTGCTAACGCTTTGTGACCGCTTGCTCTAAGTTGATAGCTGATTGTTTAAATCACCGTATTAAACACGTTAAAATTACAGAAGCCTGTGTGCTCGTTGGTTTATCTTTCTATCTCGTGTCACAAGCGCAGATCGCACCGTGTGTTTTTCACTAATCAAACAGACCTAAATTGCGTTAGGTCGAGTGCATTTACCTGTTTTTCATCATCGAATGGCGCTATCTAGCCACCACCATGGAGTAGTTAATGAAACCCATGAAAAATCTCGCCCAGTATTATGTCGACTTGCTAGTCAAACTGGGGATTGTTCGCTTCTCTATTTTGCTAGCCCTTGCGCTGGTGGCATTAGCTGTTGTGGTGCAGGTAGGGATTACTTTAGCTCTCAAAGGGCGAGTAGATGATATCGACATTGTCCGTTCGGTGTTTTTTGGTCTATTGATCACCCCTTGGGCGGTTTACTTCCTCTCTGTGGTTGTCGATCAACTAGAAGAGTCTCGCCAGCGTTTAACTAAGCTGGTGTCCAAACTGAAGGACATGCGTTCGCGAGATCAAGAGCTGAATTACCAACTTCAACAAAACATTGAAAAGCTTAACCAAGAAATTGAAGAGCGTATTAAAGCGGAAGAAGCACGTGAAGAGGCGATGCAAGACCTCGAAAACGAGGTGTTCCAACGCGAACGTACTCAATTAGAGCTGGCAGAACGTACCGCATTACTACGTTCATTTATTGATGCCTCACCAGACTTAATTTACTACCGCAATGCGGATGGTGTTTTCTCTGGCTGTAACCGCGCGATGGAAGAGCTAACGGGCAAGAAAGAGCACCAGTTAGTCGGATTAAGCCCTTGGGATGTGTATAGCAAAGAAATCGCCGAGCATATCGTTGATACTGACCAAAAGGTTTTTGCCGATAATCAAGCGATTACTTACGAGCAATGGCTCGAATACCCAGATGGTCGCAAGCATTACTTTGAGCTGCGTAAAGTGCCATTTTACAGCAAAGATGGCCGCCACCTTGGTCTCGTTGGGTTCGGTCGTGATATCACTGAACGTAAGCGCCATGAAGAGTCGTTAGAGAAAGCAAGCCGCGACAAAACTACCTTCATCTCAACCATCAGTCATGAGCTGCGAACGCCGCTGAATGGCATTGTAGGCTTAAGTCGTATGCTTCTAGATAGTCCGTTGACAGAAGAGCAGCGTAAACACATGCAGACCATCAATGTGAGTGCGATTACGCTAGGTAACATCTTCAACGATATTATCGATATGGATAAATTTGATCGCCGTAAGTTAGAACTATTACCTGCGCCACTTAACTTCGAAGACTTCGTCGCAGAGATTGAGAGTATCTCTGCTCTGATGGCGGAACAAAAAGGGTTACGCTTTGACTTAGAACGTTTAAGCGACTTGCCAAAAGCAATTGAAGTGGATGCAACCCGTCTACGTCAGGTGATTTGGAACTTGGTCAGCAACGCAATGAAGTTCACCAAAGAAGGTGGCGTTGTGATGACAGTGAGCGCGGATGTCGAAGACGATTTTGCGACCATTATTATGGAAGTGGAAGACACTGGTATTGGTATCCCAGACGAAGAGCTAGATAAGATCTTTGCGATGTACTACCAAGTGAAATCAGGCAAGGACAACCTGCATGCGGTCGGTACAGGTATTGGTTTGGCGGTATCTAAGCAACTGATCAATATGATGGATGGTGACATTACGGTTACCAGTGAGGAAGGCTTTGGTAGCACTTTTACTGTATCGATCCACGTTCCGATTGTTGAACTAGCTGAGCCAGTCATTGATGCGAAACGCGACAATGTGCGCCTCAACATATTTATGGTCGAAGACATCGAGCTTAACGTAACTGTGGCTAAATCGTTACTTGAGAGCCTAGGGCACTCTGTCACCGTGGCAATGACGGGCCAAGAAGCGTTAGTGAACTTTGTGCCAGAAAAATACGACTTAGCGTTGTTGGATATCCAACTGCCTGATATGACGGGCTTTGATGTCGCCAATTATTACCGCAAGCATTATAACAATCTTCCTCCATTGGTCGCCTTAACTGCTAATGTAATGAAAGATCGTCGTGAATACTTAGATAACGGCATGGATGATGCGATCAGTAAGCCGCTGGCAGTGAATGCTATTCAGTCAGTGATTGATAAATTCTTCGCTCACCAGTTAGAACAACCTAAGGAAGTGGTGAGCGGTCCCGAAACAGTGGAAGAGCCAGTGCCTTCTCCTGTGATTGAGACACATTTGCTCGATATGGATATGTTAGAGTCTTACGTCGACATTGTTGGTGCAAAACCTGTCTACGACAGCATAAAAATGTTTGAAGATATGATGCCAGACTATATTGATGTCTTAGATTCGAACATGACAGCGAAAGATCAAGATGGGATTGTTTCTGAAGCGCATAAAATCAAAGGTGCTGCAGGTTCAATTGGCCTGAAACGTATCCAAAGTGTGGCGCAAAAAGCGCAATCGCCCGATATGCCTGCATGGTGGGAAAACATTTCAGACTGGGTTGAAGAGATCAAAAATGAATACCAAAACGATATTCAAGTCCTCAAAAGTTGGTTGGAACAAAGGAAATAACATGAAAAGAATCGCACCATTGGCATTAGCCATGGCATTGATGGCAGGCTGTAGTTCCGTTCCAAATGTGAATTGGCAACAAAACAGTCAGATTACGATTAATGAGGTTAATGTTGAGCTCAAAAGTAATTTATGGGTGAACCTCATGCCGAATATTGGGGACGTGGAAGAGCAAAGTATTCAAGGTGCACTTTACCTCGAAGGAGATCAGTTACTTCCTGCAAATCTAACGGCAGAAGCTCTTATTATTAAACAGGGGCAAAAAGAGTGGTTGGTGGACAGTGCGTCTTTAGATACTCGAACGCACAGTGAAAGCCGATGGGAGGTGGCGTTCTCGTCTCACATTGATGTGAACACAGAAAAATCGGTTGATATCGCAGTGCTTCTAGACGATGCGGGTAAACAGCGTTGGTTAGTCGAAAAGTACGTGAAGATTAACAAGGTTTATTAACCGCAATGATGTTGCATTAGTCGTTAGACCTAAAACAAAAAGGGCTTGCTCAATGAGCAAGCCCTTCGGATATTAGCGGTTAAATCTAGTCTTCTAGATCGCCACAGAAGCGGTAACCTTCGCCGTGGATAGTGGCGATGATTTCTGGCGTACCTGAAACAGACTCAAAGTGCTTACGGATACGACGAATCGTTACGTCTACAGTACGGTCGTGTGGCTTAAGTTCACGACCAGTCATCTTCTTAAGAAGATCGGCACGAGTTTGAATCTTACCCGGGTTCTCACAGAAGTGCAGTAGTGCGCGGAACTCAGAGCGAGGTAGCTTGTAGCTATCACCAGCAGGGCTTACTAGAGAGCGGCTGTTGATGTCTAGTACCCAACCGTTGAATTCATACTTTTCTACCGAGCGCTTCTCTTCTTGCACCGCGTTAGAGCTCATTGAGCGACTAAGTAGGTTACGTGCACGAATAGTTAGCTCACGTGGATTGAATGGTTTAGTGATGTAGTCATCTGCACCAATCTCAAGACCTAGGATCTTGTCTACTTCATTGTCACGGCCTGTCAGGAACATTAAAGCAATGTTCGCTTGCTCGCGTAGTTCACGCGCTAGTAGAAGGCCATTCTTGCCTGGAAGATTAATGTCCATAATAACCAAGTTGACTGAGTTATCAGACAACACTTGGTGCATCTCTTCACCGTCACTGGCTTCAAAAACAGCGTATCCCTCTGCTTCAAAAATACTCTTAAGAGTGTTACGAGTTACTTGCTCATCTTCAACGATAAGAATCTGCGGGGTTTGCATTGGCGGTACCTAAATTTGTGACAAAATTGTGCTAATAGAATAAATTCTAGGCAAAAATATAACATACAGGTAATGTGATTTTGATAATAAATCAAGTTGATCAAAAAAACACTTCTTTCAGTTATCCGCCCTCCATGGAATTTTGCCAACTCACCAGTATCCAATGGCGACGTTTATTCTAAAGGGCTTGTTTACCTTTCATTTCCTGCTTTCAGTGGGGCCTGAAACGTAAACACCCTAAGATATTGAGCGGATTTTATATTGTTAACAGCATGCTAACAATGCTCAAATGTTAATTCCATTCAGTTTGTTGATTTATATCAATTGATGAAATGTAACTGTTATTAATCGTTTAAGACTTATGATAGAAAAAAGTAATACGAACATAGACGCATCGTTATGGAATGCTTATTCAGAATCTTTTTTCAGATTCGAAGCCGAGTGGCGTGTTTCAAACTATGCTGTGATAACCGCTTGGAACCCATACAGTAACTTGAGGTCCAAAGAAGAGAACAGCATAAACAATCACGCGTTAGAAAAACAGCTACAGCACGTTAATTACGCGCCTGTCACGGTAGGTGATAGCGCTTTTACATGGTATGAGGAAAGCTTTGCCGTCGAGTTGTCGCCAGAGGTAGCCGTTGAATTGGCGAATGACTTTCAACAAAACGCGATTTATTACGTCATTAATGACCAACTTTATCTTATTGCGTGCTCGCAGCCGAAAGTTTTTCATACGTTAGGCTCCATTAAACCTCGGCTCGTATAGAAGGTATAGAAAAGGATACTGCTCACTGAAGCATCGCTTGGGTGAGAAAATTCACGGAGGAAATATGAGAGACATTACACCCGATATTTGTGACCAATTTGAAGACCAAGTGAGCTTGCTTACTTTACCATTGCAGAACTTTGGTCAACGTAGCGCTTTTTACGGTGAAATCGTTACGGTGCGCTGCTATCACGATAACTCGAAAGTGCGTGAAGTACTGGGCGAAGATGGAACGGGTAAAGTATTGATTGTTGACGGGCATGGATCGTGTCAGAGAGCATTACTCGGCGATCAATTAGCGATACTCGGAATAGAAAATGGGTGGGAAGGCATCATTGTCTATGGTGCAATACGCGACGTAGCACAAATATCTCAAATGGACATTGGCGTTCAAGCTCTTGGAACTAACCCGTTTAAAACAGAGAAACGCGGGATAGGAGAGGTAAACGTAACCTTAACGATGCAAAACCAAATCGTTCAACCTAAGCACTACGTTTACGCGGACTGGAACGGTGTATTGATTTCTAAGCAAAAGCTGGACTTCTAAAAACGAAAGCCTAAACCAACCTCAAAGCCTTGTTGCCAATCTTGGTAATCAAGAGTCGCGTGAAGATCCAGTTTATCGGTAATTTTTACGCGACTTGATACTTCAGCCGCGAGGCTGCTGTCGTCTTGGCGAATACCTTCCGCTGTTTCGTTCTTGTAAGAGCGAACTGTACTTTTCAGCGTGACACGATCATTAAAGTGATAGCTGATCCCACTCAAAAAACCACTTTGATTTTGGGTAGGAGAGTTATTGACTCGCGCACCGACATAAACGTCTACCGAATCAAAAAGTTCGTAGGCGTAACCCGTATCGATATTCCAAACATCAAAACTGTCAGCGCTGGAAATGAATAGTTTATGAGGAGAAGGGGATGTTTTACCTGGAAGCGGCGGAAGCTCGTTGGCTAGACAAACACCAGGCACAAAAAACAGCAACAGAAAAAGCCATCTTTTCATGTTCACCACTCCTTGTGTCAACTTTTTTATTAGTATGCGCCCAAAGCTTCTCACTATTAAAGCATAGAATATGAAAGCTAGCTCACCTATTTTCTAAATAATTCGATCCTATGAACATAAGTCACAGTTAAGTTGTTGTTATGTGTCACAACCCTCTCGAATTATTTGATCGTACGTTTTATGGCACAGATTAGACTAGTTATTAGATAAAAAACCGAACTGGTGATGATAGTTAAGTCCTTTACAAAAACTAACTGTAGATTTCCAAATGATCAATAATGTGTAATTAACTATAAATATCAATGACATTGCTTAGCAGAAATCTCTGAAAGATGGAAAAACAAACAATTTTTTGTTGACTATGTATCAGAAACTCGGTAAACGTAGAGTTAAGCAAACACAATTAACGTTGAATATTTATTTATGCCATCTAACAGCCTAGTAGTAATGACCACGACCATTATTATTACCGACACGACACATGTTGGGGCAGGCTGCTGAGCGAAAGAAATTCACAAAAAAGGCCTGTATCCAACAAGATACAGGCCTTTTTTTATGCTTTTTTATCCAGAATTTAGACAAATTTAAGAAGATATACCGGAGGAAGGGATGCGAGTATTGAAGTTTGGCGGATCATCACTAGCTGATGCAGATCGCTTTTTGAGAGCGGCAGACATTATTGCCAATAACGCTCAACAAGAAGAAGTAGCGGTTGTTCTTTCCGCTCCTGGTAAAACAACAAACAAATTGGTTGCGGTCATTGAAGGCGCATTGCGCAATGGTGAAGCAGAACTACAAATCAAAGAGTTGGAGGAGTCGTTTAAAACGCTCTTCACTCAAATCCAAGCAGTACTACCCAATATCGATGGTTCAGCTTTCGATAACCAAGTGAAAACTTCTCTCTCTCAATTACGCCAGTTCGTTCATGGCATCAACCTTCTTGGCATGTGCCCAAATAACGTCAATGCACGCATCATCAGCAAAGGCGAACGCGTTTCAATTCAATTGATGAAGGCAGTGCTTGAAGCGAAAGGCCAACCTGCGCATCTTATCGACCCAGTCGAGTATCTATACGCAAAAGGCGATCACCTAGAAGCCATGGTCGATGTTGAAGTTTCGACTCAGAACTTCCGCCAGAATCCTCTTCCTCAAGGTCATGTGAACATCATGCCTGGTTTTACTGCCGGTAACGAGAAAGGTGAACTAGTTACACTAGGTCGTAATGGTTCAGACTACTCAGCGGCGGTTCTTGCGGCGTGTCTGCGCGCAGATTGTTGTGAGATCTGGACTGACGTAGACGGTGTATACAACTGCGACCCTCGTTTAGTGGAAGATGCTCGCTTACTTAAATCTCTTAGCTACCAAGAAGCAATGGAGCTTTCTTACTTCGGTGCTTCCGTTTTGCATCCGAAGACCATTGCTCCTATCGCGCAGTTCCACATCCCATGTCTGATCAAAAACAGCTTTAACCCACAAGGTGCAGGAACTCTGATTGGGCAAGACACTGGTGAAGACAATCTGGCGATCAAAGGTATCACGACGCTAAACGACCTAACCATGGTTAACGTCTCCGGCCCAGGTATGAAGGGTATGGTTGGCATGGCAAGCCGCGTATTTGGCGCAATGTCTTCCGCTGGTGTGTCTATTGTTCTTATTACTCAGTCTTCTTCTGAGTACAGCATTAGCTTCTGTATTGAGGCAGAAGATAAAGCAAAAGCGCAACAAGTACTGGCCGATGCGTTTGAGTTGGAACTGAAAGATAGCTTATTAGAGCCGGTCGAGTTTATTGATAATGTTTCAATCATAACGTTGGTTGGTGACGGCATGCGTACATCGCGCGGTGTTGCATCTCGCTTCTTCTCATCTCTTGCTGAAGTGAACGTAAACATTGTAGCCATCGCACAGGGCTCATCTGAGCGTGCAATCTCAGCCGTGATTCCTGAAGATAAAATCTCTGAAGCGATCAAAGCGTGTCACGAGAACCTATTCAACTCTAAGCACTTCTTAGACGTATTCGTGGTTGGTATTGGCGGCGTTGGTGGTGAGCTGGTGGATCAGATCGAGCGTCAACAGGCGAAGCTTGCGGAAAAAGGCATCGTTATTCGCGTGTGTGGCTTGGCAAACAGCAAAGGTCTTCTGCTTGATAGTGAAGGTCTGCCACTCGATCATTGGCGTGATCGTATGTCGGCTGCGACAGAAGAGTTCAGCCTAGCGCGTTTGATTTCTTTGGTTCAACGTAACCACATCATCAACCCAGTATTGGTTGACTGTACATCAAGTGAAGATATCGCGAACCAATACGCTGATTTCCTAGCTGCTGGTTTCCATGTCGTTACACCAAATAAAAAAGCAAATACAGCAAGCATGGCTTACTACCATCAGCTTCGCGATGTTGCGCGCAGCTCTCGTCGCAAGCTGATGTACGAAACAACTGTGGGGGCGGGTCTACCGGTAATCGAAAACCTGCAAAACCTAATCTCAGCGGGTGATGAGCTAGAGCGCTTCAGCGGTATTCTTTCTGGCTCTCTGTCATACATCTTCGGTAAGTTAGATGAAGGTATGAGCCTAAGTGAAGCAACTAATATCGCAAAAGAAAATGGTTTTACTGAACCGGATCCTCGTGATGACCTTTCTGGTATGGATGTCGCGCGTAAGCTTCTGATCCTAGCTCGTGAAGCTGGCATGTCTCTAGAACTAGAAGACGTTGTGGTTGATCAAGCACTGCCACCAGGTTTTGATGATTCTGGTAGCGTTGATGAATTTATGGCGCGTTTACCTGAAGCAGACGCCTACTTTAAAGAATTATCTGCAAAGGCAGCGGAAGAAGGCAAAGTACTGCGCTACGTTGGTGAGATTAATGAGGGCAAGTGCACAGTAAGCATCGCAGCGGTGGATGAAAACGATCCAATGTATAAAATCAAGGACGGTGAAAACGCACTGGCATTTTACAGCCGTTACTATCAGCCAATCCCACTAGTGTTACGTGGCTATGGTGCAGGCACCGAAGTAACGGCTGCGGGTGTATTTTCTGACGTGATGCGTACTTTAGGTTGGAAACTAGGGGTATAACAATAATGAGTTCAAGTGATATGGATGTAGTGGTTTATGCCCCAGCATCAATTGGTAATGTAAGCGTTGGCTTTGATGTGCTGGGGGCGGCGGTGTCCCCAGTGGATGGGACCTTGCTAGGTGACAGAGTGCAAGTTAAGGCAGGGACTGAGCCGTTCAGTCTGAAAACTGCGGGTAATTTTGTCTCTAAGTTGCCTACAGAGCCAAAAGAAAACATCGTTTACGATTGTTGGCTGGTGTTTTCTCGCGAGCTAGATAAAAAAGGTGTTGAGCTAAAACCACTTGAAATGACGCTAGAAAAGAACATGCCAATAGGCTCAGGTTTAGGCTCAAGTGCATGTTCTATCGTGGCGGCGCTGGATGCTTTAAACCGATTCCATGGTCAACCGCTGAATGAGACTGAGCTGCTAGCACTGATGGGGGAAATGGAAGGCAAGATCTCTGGTGGTATTCACTACGATAACGTCGCGCCGTGTTACCTTGGTGGTGTCCAGTTGATGCTTGAAGAGTTGGGTATCATCAGTCAAGAAGTGCCTTGTTTTGATGATTGGTACTGGGTGATGGCGTATCCGGGAATCAAAGTATCAACAGCAGAAGCGCGTGAGATCCTACCATCTCAATATCGCCGACAAGATATCATCGCTCATGGTCGTCACCTTGCGGGCTTTATTCATGCGTGTCATTCTGGTCAGCCAGAACTTGCTGCAAAAATGATCAAAGACGTGATCGCAGAACCGTATCGTGAGAAACTGCTTCCAGGTTTTGCGAATGCACGTCAATACGCAGCGTCTGCGGGTGCATTGGCAACCGGTATTTCTGGCAGTGGTCCGACACTGTTCAGTATTTGCAAAGAGAAAGATGTCGCTGAGCGAGTTGCTCGCTGGTTAGAACAAAACTACGTACAAAACGAAGAAGGATTCGTCCACGTTTGTCGTCTAGATAAGCAGGGTTCGAAAGTAACAGGAAGTGAGCTATGAAGCTTTACAATATAAAAGAAAATGATGAACAAGTTTCCTTTGGCCAAGCCGTTCGCCAAGGGTTAGGCCGTAACCAAGGTCTATTTTTCCCATCGGAATTACCAAAATTTGAAGATATCGATGCGCTGCTTGCAGAAGACTTTGTCTCTCGTAGCACTAAGATTCTATCAGCGTTAATTGGCGATGAACTTGCAGAAGAGCAAGTGAATGCTCTTGTTGATGCTGCATTCCAATTCCCTGCGCCTATCAACCAAGTAAAAGACGGTGTTTACGCACTGGAACTGTTCCATGGTCCAACGCTTGCGTTTAAAGACTTTGGTGGTCGCTTTATGGCGCAATCTCTGGCTGCGGTTTCGGATGGCGGCAAGATTACTATTCTGACTGCAACTTCTGGCGATACTGGCGCAGCCGTTGCGCATGCTTTCTACGGTATGGAAGACATCAACGTTGTGATTCTTTATCCGAAAGGCAAAATCAGCCCGCTGCAAGAGAAGCTATTCTGTACGCTTGGTAAAAACATTCACACTGTTGCGATCGATGGTGACTTCGATGCGTGTCAGGCTCTGGTTAAGCAAGCTTTTGATGACTCTGCACTGCGTGAAGAGATCGGTCTGAACTCTGCAAACTCGATCAACATCAGCCGTTTGATGGCGCAAATCTGTTACTACTTTGAAGCAGCTGCGCAAATGAGCAAACAAGAGCGTGAAAACCTAGTCGTGTCTGTACCAAGTGGTAACTTTGGTAACCTAACTGCTGGTCTACTGGCAAAAGCGCTGGGCTTGCCTATCAAACGCTTTATCGCTGCAACGAATGCCAATGACACGGTTCCTCGCTACCTAGAAACAGGTAAGTGGGAGCCAAAACCAACAGTCGCAACAACATCGAACGCGATGGACGTGAGCCAACCAAACAACTGGCCTCGTATTGAAGAGCTGTGTCGCGTGAAAGAGTGGGGCTTGGAGACGCTAGGTAAAGGTGCAGTATCTGATGAGCAAAGCGCACAGTCAGTAAAAGATCTATACAGCATGGGTTACCTGTGTGAACCGCACGGTGCGATTGCTTACCGCGTTCTTGAAGAACAATTGCAAGACGGTGAAACCGGTCTGTTCCTATGTACTGCTCACCCTGCGAAGTTCAAAGAAGTGGTGGATGATATTCTAGAATCAGATATCGACCTTCCTGCGCCACTAGCGAAGCACGCTGCGATGGAGCTGCTATCGGAAGATCTCGACGCAGACTTTGACGCACTGAAGCAAGTACTGCGCCGCGTGCAGTAAGCTTCAAAAATACAGTCAGTATCAAAAACACAAATAACGAGAGGTGAATGAGCAATCATTCACCTTTTTTATTGTCGGTAAGTTTTAACTCTCTTTATGATTGAGAAACGAACTTAACTAAATGAGATGGAAAGAGAAGCATGCATTTTTTGATTTTTCTAGGTTCGGTGAGAGACAGCACGCCACCAAGACCAGCCCGTTTAGGAATGCGAGTCAGTAGAGCGTGTGAAAAACTCATCGTGAGTCAGCATTCGCAACATACTGTCGAAATCATTGACCCATTGGACTATGACTTTGGCGATGTGTTTAAGCCCGAGTTTGCTTATCACCGCTCTAAAGTGCCAGAGCACCTAAGCGAGTTGGCAAACAAAATCAAACATGCCGATGGGTATGTGATGGTTAGCCCGGAATACAACCATTCGATGAGTCCAGCCTTGGCAAACATGCTTAACCATTTTGGCAGTTCGCTGTTTTCCTATAAGCCAAGTGCGATCGTGACCTACTCTGCTGGGCAATGGGGTGGTGCTCGTGCTGCAGTGTCGATGCGTACTTTCTTATCTGAGCTGGGGTGCTTGCCTGTGTCGGCAATGATCCATATTCCGAAAGCACAAGAGGTGTTTGATGAACAGGGCGTTGCTGCGGATGAGTCGGATCAGGTGCAGTGGGACAGCTATATGAATCGCACTATGTATCAATTGATTTGGTGGGCAGAAGGGGCGTCACTGCAAAGAGATAGGCTTGATCCAACCTCTTTAGCGCAAGCGTTTCAGAAAGATCCTTCGCAAAGAAATGCACCTTAGAGGCGAGTTGCTTTCCATTATAGAAAGGGTTTAGAAGGATTCTGAAACAAAAAAAGCTTGGTCATTGCTGACCAAGCTTTTTAAATTCTAGCGAGCTAGTTTACTGAGAGATTATAGAGTCTCAGTAAAAGTACGAGCGATTACATCACGTTGTTGCTCTGGAGTTAGCGAGTTAAAACGTACTGCGTAACCAGAAACACGAATAGTTAGTTGTGGGTATTTCTCTGGGTGTGCAACTGCATCTTCTAGTGTTTCGCGTTTAAGCACGTTCACGTTTAGGTGTTGGCCGCCTTCGATACGAGGAGCAGTTTCGATTGCAACTTCACGGCTTTCGTATTCACCTAGGTCGCTGATTGCGATAACTTGGTCTGCTTCGTAGCCAGCAGTTGCAGCAACACAGCGAGCTTCATTTTTTTCGCTATCTAATAGCCAGATAGAGTTTAGTAGGTCGTCGTTTGCCGCTTTTGTAATTTGGATACCTTGGATCATCACTATCTCCTAGACCACTTACGTGGTGATTATTGGTGTTAATTTTCGAATTTTCGTTGAGCTGAGTATTATATAGCTAATATCCACTATTTTAATATTGATTTAAGTCAAAAAACAACCAAAAACATTATTTTTATTAAGGTAATTTTATTGAGTTAAATCAATAAAACCTTTGAAAACAAAATAATTACAATTTATTTGATAATATAAAAAATATTTAATAACTGGTTTTGTTGTAAATTTACTACAAATTGAGATTAAAGTTTAAACTGGTTAACGCAACTATCTGTATTTAGGTAGCAATACTGAAAGTCTAAAGTGATTAAATGACAAACATGAAAAACAAGCTTGGGAATAAACTCATTGGTGCACATGTCTCTGCTGCTGGTGGGGTCGATCAAGCTCCGTTGATAGCTCGTGAAATTGGCGCGAATGCCTTCGCACTATTTACAAAAAACCAACGCCAGTGGGTGGCGAAGCCTTTAGAAGCAAAAACCATCAGTGCGTTTAAAGCGAACTGTAAAATGCTGGGTTTCGGAGCAGAGCATATTCTTCCCCATGATTCTTATCTGATTAACTTGGGTGCGCCGGAAGAAGAAAAGCTGAATAAATCCCGCGCGGCATTTATTGATGAAATGGAGCGTTGTAATCAGTTGGGGCTGACTTTGCTTAACTTCCATCCGGGTAGTCACCTAAAGAAAGTCTCTGAACAGGAGTGCCTCGCGATGATCGCCGAGTCGATCAATCTTGCGCATAAAGCGGTGCCGAATGTGATCGCTGTTATCGAGAATACGGCAGGTCAAGGCACTAACTTAGGCTGGAAGTTTGAACACCTTGCTGAAATCATCGAGCAAGTGGAAGATAAAGATCGTGTCGGCGTTTGTATTGATACCTGCCATACCTTTACGGCTGGTTATGACTTACGTACAAAAGAAGATTGCGAGCGCACCTTTGCAGAGTTCGACCGTATCGTAGGTATGCACTATTTAAGAGCAATGCATCTAAATGATTCAAAAGTAGAGTTTGCCAGCAAAGTAGATCGCCACCATTCTCTTGGTAAAGGAGAGATCGGGTGGGATTGCTTTGAGTACATCGCGAAAGACCCTCGTTTTGATGGTATCCCTCTGATTTTAGAAACAATTGATCCAGATATTTGGCAGCAAGAGATCAACACGTTGCGTCAATTCCATTTAGCGGCCATTGACAGTTAATGGCGTAACCACAAAGTTGGCACCTTTCTTTCTTAGTCATTGAACATCAATCTCTGAATTAGCAAAGAAGGATGCCAACATGTCTCGACCATTCTCTTTTACTCCTTATACTTACACTCGTCGTGTGCTTCGCTTACCGATGCCTAATCGTCACATTACCGGACAGGGGCATTTTCGAACGCCACAGAAGCATTAGTCTTTTATTACTTGTCTCAAGTTCGTGGTAAGTTTTTGTTTGTTTGAGTTTCGCTCGTTAGAATAGAAGCAAAATTTAGGACAGGAACTTTCCATGAATCAGTCACCCACTTGGCACGATGTGATCGGCGAAGAGAAAAAGCAGAGCTACTTTGTAGACACCTTGAATTTTGTTGAAGCCGAACGCGCCGCAGGCAAAGCTATTTTTCCTCCCGCAAAAGATGTCTTTAACGCGTTTCGTTTTACCGAGTTCAAAGACGTTAAGGTCGTGATTCTAGGACAAGACCCATACCACGGCCCAAATCAGGCGCATGGCCTGTGTTTCTCTGTACTTCCTGGCATTAAAACGCCACCGTCACTGGTTAATATGTATAAAGAGCTGGCGCAAGATATTGAAGGTTTCCAAATCCCTCAGCATGGTTTTTTGCAAAGCTGGGCTGAACAAGGCGTATTGTTACTCAATACGGTATTAACGGTGGAGCAAGGTAAAGCGCATTCACATTCAAAGACAGGTTGGGAAACGTTTACTGATCGAGTGATTGAAGCCATTAATCAGCATCAAGAAGGTGTAGTGTTCTTGCTGTGGGGTTCACATGCACAGAAGAAAGGTCGTTTTATCGATCGCAATAAGCACCATGTGTTAGCTGCCCCACACCCATCGCCACTTTCTGCACATCGAGGCTTTTTCGGTTGTAAGCATTTCTCTCAAGCAAACCAGTTGCTTACATCACAAGAAAAAGCACCAATTAACTGGCATTTGCCATTAACGGTATAAATGAAGAGACAGCGATCATGGATGCTATGATCGCTGTTTTTTTGAGCATGCTCGAGGCTGATAGTAAATTTCTCATGTACACTTACTAAAAGTAGGTGTTAAGGAGAGACGCTATGATGATCGAAAGAATTCGACGCGAACATGGTTATATGGTTCGTCTGTTGGCGATACTGCGCCATAAGCTTAATGAGATAAAAAAAGAACGTGTAATCAACTATGCGTTAGTAAGCGAGATTGTTGATTACCTCTCTAATCATTCGGAGAAAGTACACCACCCGAAAGAAGATATCCTCTATCACCACTTTCTTGAACACTATGGTAAGCAACAAACCATGGAAAATTTAGAGAAAGAACATCTAGAGTTAGCGAGTAAAACCAGAGAGTTTTCATCCGTGATAGAGATGATCCTTCAGGATGCTGTTGTGCCACAAGACATGTTTGTCGCTCACCTAGAAGATTTCATAGAATCGCAAAGGCACCACTTGGAGCTAGAAGAGCGAAAAATTTTGCCTCTCATTGAAGAGTTATTTACCACAGAAGATTGGCAGCATGTCGAGAGCTTATGGAGCGTCAGTGAGGATGATCCTGTGTTTGGTGACACGATTGCTGATCGTTATAAGCAGTTGGCCGAACGTGTTCGTCAAAGTGATACTGAGTATGTTTAAGCCTGAGTGATGAAACCTGAGCGAGCGAAAGCCGTCTCTCGGGTTTGTGAGATACATTTCTTATTTATTGGGAATCAACCGAAAATTTAGTGTGCATATTTCTCGGCAAAAAGTACGGAAGATTCTCATTCAGTAATAATGGTATTCATACTTAAACCTTGGTACATAAACTCACGGTGTTTACGGTCACTGTAAACAAAAAACAAAAGGCACCTGTAAGGTGCCTTTTGTTTGAATTAGAGTTTAATGTCTTCCAAGTTATAATCGGTACAGACATCAAGTTCGCGCAGCTCTTTAAGCAAATTGCGTCTGTCGTTCATCTCTTCTATTTCACGCCACTTTCGCTTTACTGGTTTGGCACGAGATTTGGTTGTTGAGGTAGTATCCAGATTAAAAATGTCATCTAGTTGAAAGCCTTCCATAAGCCACCTTTACCTTTCTTAAGCTAAACTGTTGTAACCAGTCCTTGTGGAGTTTTTTAAGTACCACAATAGCCGTGAGAATAACCATGATATATTTCGCATTTGTGTCGGTAGCATGACATTTTCGTGCAAAAATATTCTCAAAATCACACTTTTTATTGCAACGATGTGGATAAAAAATGCACAAACGATCTCAAGAAAACGATTAAATAGAGAGATTTTCTATGTTAATTCGATTTGATGAATGGGTGCACTGCGCAAAGGTTAAAGTTGCATAAAATCAGTTTGATGAAATAGTGTTCAATTAGATGGTAAGTCACTAGCGTAAATTTATGTAACACCTTGTGAATACTAGCTTGTTCTTGTTTATACGGTTTGCCATTCCATTTAATGAAAAATAATTATTTATGTTGGTGTTTGGTAATTGAAATGTTGCGCAGTTTGAGTGTTAAGTCTTCTATTTATGTTATTTTTTGGTGACTTTATAGTGAAAAATAACAATGTTATTCTTTTTGTTGCATATTGATTTTTGCGCTCCTAGGTTGCATTATCCGCCCGTCAAAAAATACGCTGGTACGTAAAATGGATGCATGAAGCGACGTTTACGATTCTAGATTGCCCATAAACATTACTTAAAAAGCTAAGCACACTTTGACACTTAGCAGGCAATTTGGTGGATGGCTAGGACGCATAGACTGGCGCAACTCACTTTGAGGTACACATGACAGACTTAATCAATTTGATGAACGATCTCCTCTGGGGCTCGATTCTGGTTTATCTTCTTGTTGGTGTTGGTATTTACTTCACCGTTCGATTAGGGTTCATTCAGTTCCGCCATTTCGGCCACATGTTCTCTGTTCTTAAGAACAGCCGTAAAGCAGACAAAGCTGGTATTTCCTCTTTCCAAGCGCTTTGTACTAGTCTTGCTGCACGTGTCGGTACAGGTAACATGGCGGGCGTTGCAGTTGCATTGACTGCGGGTGGTCCTGGTGCGATCTTCTGGATGTGGCTGATTGCAATGCTTGGTATGGCAACATCGTTTGCCGAGAGCACACTGGCGCAGCTATACAAAACCAAAGATGATGATGGCAACTACCGTGGTGGCCCTGCCTACTACATGGAAAAAGGCCTGGGCATGCGTTGGATGGGCGTGTTGTTCTCAGTTTTCCTAATCATCGCTTTTGGTTTGGTATTCAACGCCGTACAAGCTAACTCAATTGCCAATGCAATGAGCAACGCATTTGGTTGGAATAACCTGTATGTTGGTATTGCCGTTGTTTTACTGTCTGCAATTGTTATTTTCGGTGGCATCAAGCGTATCGCAAGAGTTGCTGAGATGATCGTTCCGATCATGGCACTACTTTATCTAGCCCTAGCGCTGTTCATCATGTTCTCTAACCTAGAGAAATTACCTGATGTATTGATGCTTATCTTTAAGAGTGCATTTGGTCTGCAAGAAGCAGCAGCAGGTGGTCTTGGCTACGCAATTGCACAGGCAATGATTAACGGTATCAAGCGCGGTCTATTCTCGAATGAAGCAGGTATGGGTTCTGCACCTAACGCGGCAGCTTCAGCAACACCTTACCCACCACACCCAGCGTCTCAAGGTTACGTACAGATGCTAGGCGTGTTCATGGATACGATCGTTATCTGTTCTGCAACAGTGGCTATCATCCTGATGTCTGGTGAGTATGTCGGTCAAGCAACAGAAGTGACGGGTATCGAGCTAACTCAGCGAGCATTGAGCTCACAAGTTGGCGATTGGGGCGGCATCTTTGTTGCTGTGGCAATCTTCTTCTTTGCGTTTACTTCAATCATTGCAAACTACTCGTATGCTGAAACGAACTTAATCTTCCTAGAGCACAATCATAAAGCGGGCTTAAGCATTTTCCGCGTTATTGTTCTTGGTATGGTGATGTTTGGTGCACTAGCTTCGTTACCAGTCGTATGGTCGCTTGCTGACGTCTCTATGGGTCTGATGGCGATAGTCAACTTGGTGGCGATCATCTTGCTATCTGGCATCGTGATTAAACTGGCAAAAGATTACAACCGCCAGCTTGGTGAAGGCAAAGTGCCAACATTTGATGCGAATGACTTCCCAGAGCTGAAATCTCAGCTTGAAGAAGGCATTTGGTACAACGATAAAAAAGACTAAGTGAGCTATCACTCATAGTTGAAAGCTATTAGTACGATGTAAAAAGCCATGCAGACAATGCATGGCTTTTTTTGTACCCTATTAAAAACAAAATTAGAGAAGGGAAAGTCATGCTTATCGTAGTTTCTCCAGCGAAGACTCTTGATTACGAGTCTCCGTTAGCGACAGAAAAATTTACTCAACCTGAGTTGGTCGAATACTCAAAAGAGCTTATCGATGTTTGCCGCAAACTGACTCCTGCTGATGTTGCCTCTTTAATGAAAGTGAGCGACAAGATTGCCGATTTAAATGTGGGCCGATTCCAAGAATGGAGTGAAACGTTTACCACGGAAAACTCACGACAAGCCATTCTTGCATTTAAAGGTGACGTTTACACAGGTCTAGACGCCGAAAGTTTATCTGAAGCGGACTTCGAATATGCTCAAGATCATCTGCGTATGCTATCGGGTCTTTATGGCTTACTAAAACCACTTGATTTGATGCAGCCATACCGTCTTGAAATGGGTACCAAGCTTGCAAACGACAAGGGTACGAACTTGTACCAGTTTTGGGGCAATGTAATTACGGACAAGCTTAACGAAGCGATTTCTGCTCAAGGTGATAATGTCCTTATCAACCTTGCATCAAATGAATACTTTAAAGCGGTTAAGCCAAAGAATTTAGATGCGCAAGTGATCACGCCAGTATTCAAAGATTGTAAGAATGGTCAATACAAGGTCATCAGTTTTTACGCGAAGAAAGCGCGCGGTATGATGGCGCGTTACATCATTGAAAACCGTGTTGAGAGCGTGGCAGACCTGACTAAGTTTGATACGGCGGGTTACTACTTTGTGGAAGATGAATCGACGCCAACAGAGTTAGTATTTAAACGTGAAGAGCAAAAATAAAGCTGATTGAGACGTAGTCTACGTTAATCTCTATCAGCACAAACGAAAAAGGGTTGGCATTGCCAACCCTTTGTTATTTTCTAGCTTGAGCTACTTGGCTCCAACAAGATTACTTCTTCTTAGCGGTTTTCTTTTTCGCTACTTTTTTCTTGTCGTCTTTTTTCTTTTTCTTCTTAAACACAGGCTTTTTGTGTTTAGGACGCATCTCTTTCACGAAACGCTCTTTGATGTCTTCTTTCACGTAGCGCGCAACGCGATCCATCATTGGTTGGTCGTGTGCTTCTACGATTGAGATAGCGTTACCTTTCTTACCTGCGCGAGCCGTACGGCCGATACGGTGAAGGTAAACATCAGCCGTGCGCGGCATGTCGTAGTTGATAACGTGTGATACATCCGGAAGATCGATACCACGCGCAGCAACGTCCGTCGCTAGCAGCACGTTCACAGTACCATCGCGGAAGCGAGAAATCGCATTGTTACGACGATCTTGCGGCATTTCACCTTGAATCCAAGAACATGGAATCTGTGCACTTTCAAGCTGCGCTCGTAGCTCAGCCAAACGCTCACGAGTCTTTAAAAAGACGATAGTGCGCTCAGCTTGCTGAGTAATAATGTGTTTTAGTAATTCCAGTTTGTGTTCAGCATCATCAGCTCGGTGATACCACTGAGCAATTTTCTTACGCTCACGCAGCGGTGATTTTGCATCAATCTCTGCTGGGTCATTCAACAGATCAGCGGTAAAGCCTTCTACGCCTTTCCCTTCTAACGTTGCTGAGAACAGAAGGGTTTGCTTACGCCAGCGACATTCGTTAGATAGGCGATCGACAGTAGGAGCAAAACCCATATCTAGCATACGGTCTGCTTCATCAAGGATTAACCATTCGATTGCACGACAATCAAAACGTTCTGCATCAATGTATTCTTTTAAACGGCCAGGTGTCGCAACCACAATGTCTTGTGTTGTTGCAAGGATGTCGGCGTGCTCTTGGTACTGAACACCACCAGTGATGGTGAAAATGTTGAGTTTGGTATTTTTTGCCAAAGCACGTGCTTGATCGGCAATTTGCATCGCCAGTTCGCGAGTAGGCGTTAGGATCAAAATACGCGCAGGCCCAGGCTTACGACGAGGGAAGTCTTGCAAGTATTGCAATGCTGGCAGGACGAAGGCGGCCGTTTTACCAGTTCCTGTTGGCGCTGACGCTAGAATGTCACGACCGTCCAACGCTTGTGGAATCGCTTCTGCCTGAATTTTTGTTGGGCGTTCGTAACCCATCTCTTCAATGGCTTCAAGTAGGTTTTGGTCTAGATCAAGTTCAGCAAAGGTTCTGATCACAATGAGTTCTCCACAAGCAAAGCTTGGTTAATGGTTCGCCACAACAGCATAGAATACAAAAAGGTCGCACATTATAAAGTGATTGGTGATAAGGATCACATGTTATTTCACATCTTAAGATAAAACTCGCGGGTTAACTGGATGAAATCATCACTATAGCCGTCATTTGAACGGATAATTAAATGTGACGTCTGCAAATCGCAAGGTCGTTTTGACAGTTCAAATAACAATCGGTGTACTGGTTTCTTTTCTGATGGTTGCACACGACAGATCCTCGATAGATACCAACCTTGGTTTAATGCTAGCTCAATGAACTGCTCGCCTTCGGTGATTGGCAAAACAAAACTAGCTCTCCCTTCGTCATCAAGCAAATGATAGCAACGCTGTAGCAATGCGTTATGGCCTAGCGTATCAGTGTGCCTCGCGGTTGCACGTTGACTGTGTTTCGATTGCTCGCCGCTGTTGAAGTAGGGCGGGTTACAAATGATGCGTTGGAATGGATGTGTCGGCGTAAAGTGCAGTATGTCGGTGTGATGCACACTTACACGATCTGACCAAGGAGACTGGGCCATATTTTTTTGCGCGGCAGCAACGGCTGTTAATTCGATATCGACCGCGGTTATTTGAGCTTCTGTAAAGCGTTGAGCACACATCAGGGCAAGCAGGCCAGTGCCAGTGCCAATATCGAGAATTTTAGCGTCGTTAGGGCTTTGAATCCAAGCACCAAGCATTACCCCATCTGTGCTGACTGGCATACCACTCTCGCCGCCCTCAATACAAAATTGCTTAAAATTGAAACCTTTAGTTTTCAGTTTTTTGTTCTTCATGATTGTTTTATATTTGCTCAATAATTAAGTGGATTACTCTATTGTTTATTAATTGTATAGATTGTTGTTTTGTTGGTTATTAAATTGTATTGTTAATTGATCGAGATAAAGAACTGGTCTGTCATTTGGATCTGGTTATATCCACTGCTTTTAAGTTTGAAAACTAAATTAATATGGTGTTTTTTTCTTAAAGGTTGCCAAATGATGAGTCTTTCGTCATTATGCGGCGAAAATTTTATAGATTGAACCACGTGTACTTATTGACTTTAGGTATACAAAAAGTGGTCTAAGCATACACAACATTCATTAATTAAAAGACAAGGGTTATCTGTGAAGCAGACGTTAAAACTAACAGATATTATCGCAGTAGGCTTTATGCTATTTGCGTTCTTTTTAGGTGCGGGCAATATTATCTTTCCACCTCTAGCGGGTCAGTTAGCGGGTGAAAACTTAATGCCAGCTATGTTTGGTTTCTTGCTAACAGCGGTAGGTCTACCTCTTATTACTATCGTTGCTATTGCTGTTGCTGGTGGTTCTTGGGATCACTTGACGCAAGATCTTCCGAAAAAAGCGGCAGTTCTTATGGCTGCACTGATTTTCATCATCATTGGTCCAGCGTTTGCAGCGCCTCGTACAGGCCTAGTGGCTTACGAGATGGCGGTGAAACCTTTCTTCCTTGAGGCGTCACAAACGCATCTGACAGCGTTCTCAGTGATCTTCTTTATCGCAGCGATGATGTTCTCATGGTTCCAAGGCCGTTTGATCGATCTTATCGGTAAAGTACTGACACCAGCATTGTTCGTTGGTTTGATCATTCTTGCTGTCGCTGTCTTCCTTGATCCTCAGGGCGATATGATTGGCGCGCACGGTGAATACCTAACGCAGCCTCTGACCAAAGGCTTCTTAGAAGGCTACAACACAATGGATACGTTCGCGTCATTGATGTTTGGCATGCTGATGGTTGACGCACTACGCGGTAAAGGCATTACTGAGCGCTCTGCAACTACTAAATATCTGATCTATGCAGGTTGTATTGCCGCTGCTGGTCTTGCGTTTGTTTACATCTCACTATTTTACTTAGGTGCGACGAGTGCAACGGTTGCTGCTGGTGCTGATAATGGTGGCCTAGTGCTTAGCCAATACGTTCAAGCGTTGTTTGGTCCATACGGTCAAATCGTTCTGTCTGTCATCGTATTGCTAGCGTGTCTGACAACCGCGATTGGCTTGATTTCTGCGTGTTCAGATTTCTTCAGCTCGAAAACACCACTGTCATACAAGCAATGGGTACTGATTAATGGTTCTGTTTGTGCATTGGTTGCAAACGTTGGTCTTGCGCAGCTGATTTCTCTGTCAGTGCCAGTATTGTTTGCGCTGTACCCTGTGGCGATTGCGTTGGTTGCACTAACATTTGTGCGTAGCAAACTGCCGAATCCACGCTTTGCTTACCGTGCAGTACTGCTTGTATCTCTGCTGTTTGCGTTGGTTGATGCGGCAAAAGTATCGGGTATTGATGTTTCTGCGTTTAACATGTTGCCATTATTCGAAGTCGGCATGGGTTGGGTGCTTCCAACATTTGCGGCTATCGTGTGCATGTTCTTCATCGCGAAACCTCGCCCAGAGCTAGCACAAGAAACCGCGTAATCACTTCGCGTTATCAAGATAATAAAAAGCCCGATGAATTACTTCATCGGGCTTTTTACTTTTTAATGATTACGTGTTTGCGCTATTAAAGCGTGTCGTGGAATTCCACAAGAACTTGTTCACACCATTTTTCGATGCGTTCATCACTCAGTTCGTACTGTGAGTCTTCATCTAACGCAAGTCCAACAAACTTGCTGCCATCTTCGATCAATGCTTTCGATGCTTCAAATTCGTAGCCTTCATTTGGCCAGTAACCGATAAAGGTTGCGCCTGTGGCTTGCAATTCATCGTGAAGTAAGCCCATCGCATCTAAATACCACTCTCCGTAACCTTCTTGGTCACCCAGACCAAACAGCGCTACAACTTTGCCTTTCAGTGGTGTGGTCGCGATGTCTTGCCAAATCGCGTTCCAATCTTCTTGAATTTCACCAAAATCCCAAGTTGAGATGCCAAGGAGTAATAAGTCGTAGTCCGCCATTAGTGATAACGGTGTCTCTTTCACATTGTGAATGTCGACAAGGTCTTCACCAATAAGGGTACGAATTTTCTCTGCTGCCATTTCGGTGTAGCAGGTCGTTGAGCCGTAAAAGAGTCCGATTTTCATTATATTCGTCGTTATTTGTGTTGCTGTTGTGGAAGATTCTAACCATAAATTGAGGAAGATTGCAGCGAATATCCTATGTGGGATGATTTTTTATGGTATTGGATTGGCAGGTGCTTTAATCTAAATACTGTAAATATAAACAGATAAGGAAGCATTCATGACGGCACAACAGCCTGTCAATCAACAAGATTTTTCGCTTGTTGAGCAATTCTTAGATGCGATGTGGATGGAGCGTGGCCTATCAGAGAACACGTTGGCTTCCTACCGAAACGATTTAATGAAGCTGCTCGTGTGGATGGAAAAACATCGATACCGTCTTGATTTTATCAGTTTGTCTGGCTTGCAAGAATATCAAAGCCACCTTGTAGATTTAGATTACAAACAGACGTCTCGTGCGCGTATGTTGTCGGCGATTCGCCGTTTATTTCAATACCTGCATCGTGAGAAGGTGCGTGCTGATGACCCGAGTGCGCTCTTGGTTAGCCCTAAACTGCCACAACGTTTACCCAAAGATATTAGTGAAGAGCAAGTGGACGCGTTGCTCGAAGCGCCAGACCCGAATGACCCTATAGAATTGCGCGATAAAGCGATGCTAGAGCTACTCTACGCGACAGGGTTGCGTGTGACAGAGCTCGTCAGTTTGACCATGGAAAATGTTAGCTTGCGCCAAGGGGTGGTGCGCGTGACTGGTAAAGGTGGTAAAGAACGCCTGGTTCCTATGGGGGAAAACGCGGTCGATTGGATCGAGACGTTCATTCAACAAGGGCGCCCTGCGTTACTTGGTGATACATCATCTGATATTGTTTTTCCTAGTAAACGCGCAAGACAAATGACTCGTCAGACGTTTTGGCACCGTATTAAGTACTATGCTTTGATAGCAGGGATTGATACTGATCAGCTGTCGCCGCACGTACTGCGGCATGCCTTTGCCACGCATTTATTGAACTATGGCGCAGATCTCAGGGTCGTACAGATGCTTTTAGGACATAGTGACTTATCGACCACGCAAATTTATACTCACGTGGCGACTGAACGATTGAAGCAGATCCACAGTCAACACCACCCAAGAGCGTAACAATGGTTAGATTCATCCATGTCTTCTTGGAAAAACGATTTTACATTAAGGTGAATTTCATGAGCGTATTACGCCGACTAACTCTGCTGACTTTACCATTTTTTGTTACCGCTTGTGGTGCAGAAGAAAGTCAGGCTCAAACGGAGACTCCTGCGCAACAAGTGGCGCCAGCTGCACAAAGCGGCTTTGATGAAGCAGCATTAAAAACTAAGTTCTCAAAGCTTGGTTTATCTATCGTTGATATTCAACCATCAGACGTCGCTGGCTTATTGGAAATTCAAACCAATGGCGGGATCCTGTTTGCTTCAAATGATGGTAGCCATTTTATCGCTGGTACGCTTTATGCCATTAATGATGATGGCAGTTACAAAGATGTCATAGCAGAGCGTCAAGCGCCGCTTAACGCCGAGAAAATTGCGCAGTTCTCCGATAGCATGATCGAATACAAAGCCGACGATGAAAAGTATGTTGTGACCGTATTCACAGATATCACCTGTGGTTACTGTGTGCGTCTGCATAGCCAAATGCAAGGCTATAATGATCTAGGTATTACAGTGCGTTACATGGCTTACCCTCGCCAAGGTGCAACTGGCCCTGTGGCAGAGCAAATGGCAACGATTTGGTGTGCTGAAGATCCGGCGTCGGCAATGCACAACGCGAAAGTGAATCGTACATTTGATAACCCTGCGAAAGACTTGAAACAGTGTAAAGAAACCATCCAGGCGCATTACAATCTAGGTCGCCAATTGGGTATTTCTGGTACGCCAGCAATCTTCTTACCGAATGGCGAAATGGTTGGTGGCTACCTACCACCTGCAGAGCTATTGAAACGTTTAAAGCAACTATAATCCTTTAGGAGCAGAGCCGGCAAAGTTGTCGGCTCTTTCAAGCATGATAGAAATTCAACGACGTCCTGAACCAGATCTTTCCCTTCTTCCTGATTCCATTCCTCCGATTCTTAAACGTATCTACATCAACCGTGGGATAACGGATCTTTCACAATTAGAAACGTCGGCCCGTGGGTTGCATTCATATCAAAAACTCGGGGGGATTGAGCAAGCTGTCGATCTTTTGTTTCAGGCGATAAAAGAACAAAAACGCATCATCGTTGTCGGTGATTTTGACGCTGATGGTGCGACAAGCTCAGCATTATCAGTACTCGCGCTGCGTATGCTTGGTAGTCACAATGTGGATTACTTAGTGCCAAATCGTTTTGAAGACGGTTATGGGTTAAGTCCAGAAGTCGTTGACCAAGCCTTAGAGCTTGGCGCTGAGATGATCATGACGGTGGATAACGGCGTCTCATCAATCGAAGGTGTGCGTTACGCAAAAGAAAATGGCATTACCGTGCTCGTTACCGATCACCACTTGCCAGGACAAGTGTTGCCTGATGTGGATGCAATGGTGAACCCAAACCTTGAGAGCTGTAGCTTTCCATCTAAAGCGCTTGCGGGGGTGGGGGTCGCGTTTTATCTCATGATGGCACTATGCGTTCATATGCGAAAACACAATTGGTTTGCAGAACAGGGGATGCAAGAGCCCAAGTTGATGGAACTGATTGACCTTGTTGCACTGGGTACCGTCGCCGACGTCGTTCCATTGGATGAAAACAACCGCATTCTTGTACACCAAGGTTTGCAACGTATTCGTGCGGGCAAAGCGCGTCCCGGCATCCAAGCGTTAATTGAGGTCGCTAAGCGCGATGCGCGTCGTTTAGTTGCGTCCGATTTTGGCTTTGCTTTAGGTCCACGTATTAACGCAGCAGGTCGTCTTGATGACATGTCTTTCGGTGTTGAACTGCTGATGTGTAACAACATCCACGCAGCTCGTCGCATGGCAAGTGAATTGGATGGCTTGAACCAGACTCGTAAAGAGATTGAAGAAGGCATGAAGCAAGAAGCGATGGCTTTCTGTGAGCGCCTTCAGTTTGGTGAAGGCAATGAGCTTCCTTATGGCTTAGCCTTATTCCAACGTGATTGGCACCAAGGTGTGATTGGTATTTTGGCTTCGCGCATTAAAGAGAAGTTTCATCGTCCAGTCATTGCATTTGCTGATGGTGGAGAAGGGACGATTAAAGGCTCGTGTCGTTCTATTCCGGGGCTACACATGCGCGATGCGTTGGATTTCATCGACACGCAAAACCCGGGTTTGATCATCAAGTTTGGTGGACACGCCATGGCAGCAGGCTTAACGATTAAAGAGCAGGATTTTGAGCGTTTCAGTCGTTTGTTTGATGAAGTGGTAAAAAAGGAACTCGATGAAGCGGCGCTAAAAGGCGTGATCATGTCAGATGGCGAACTTAAGCCGGAAGAGTTCTCTATGCATGTTGCTGAACAGCTGCGATCGGGTGGCCCTTTTGGACAAGCTTTCCCAGAGCCAATCTTTGATGGTGAGTTTAAAGTACTGCATCAAAAGCTGGTGGGTGAGAAGCATCTTAAATTGATGTTAGAGCCGCTTTATAAAGGTCACCCTACCAATGTGATGATCGACGGTATCGCATTCAATGTTGATCTACGTCGATGGCCAGATGCATCGGTTAAAACAGTACGTCTCGCGTATAAGCTGGATGTGAATGAATTTCGTGGTAATCAATCATTGCAATTGATGATCGACCATATCGAAGCTAAGTAATACCTAGATCAACCTTTCTTATAGAGTACGGTTGCCCCTAAGTGGGCGTAAAATTTTATGACCGTGCTCTCTCTCACCGCAATCTGATTTCTCATCCGAAATTTTCCTGTATCTCGGTCACATTTTTCAGTAGAATTTCTCGGTTAAATTCTATTCTAAAATGTTGAGTAAACATGTTTGAAATCAATCCAATTAAAAACCGTCTGCAGGACGTGTCTCAGCGCACAAATGTCCTGAGGGGGTATCTTTGACTATGACGCGAAGAAAGAGCGTCTAGAAGAAGTCAACGCAGAACTTGAACAACCAGATGTATGGAACGAACCTGAGCGTGCGCAAGCACTGGGTAAAGAGCGTGCATCACTAGAAGCGGTTGTTGAAACCATTGATCAACTAGAGCAAGGTGTGGAAGATGTAGAAGGTCTTCTTGAGCTGGCTGTAGAAGAAGAAGATCAAGAAACATTTGACGAAATTGAACCAGAACTTGCTGAGTTGGAAGAGAAGCTAGAAAAGCTTGAATTCCGTCGTATGTTCTCTGGAGACCACGATAGCTCTGATTGTTACATCGATTTGCAAGCTGGCTCTGGTGGTACAGAAGCACAAGACTGGACTAACATGCTGCTGCGTATGTACCTACGTTGGGCAGAAGCGAAGGGCTTCAAAGCTGAAGTGATTGAAGTCTCTGAAGGTGAAGTCGCGGGTCTTAAGTCGGCAACAGTTCGCATCTCTGGTGAGTATGCGTACGGTTGGTTACGCACTGAAACGGGCGTTCATCGTCTTGTTCGTAAATCTCCGTTCGATTCAGGCGGTCGTCGCCATACGTCATTTGCTTCTGCGTTCATCTATCCAGAGATTGATGAAAACATCGACATCGACATTAATCCTTCCGACCTACGTATTGACGTTTACCGTGCGTCAGGCGCAGGTGGTCAGCACGTAAACACCACAGAATCTGCGGTACGTATTACGCACGTACCTACGAACACAGTGGTTCAGTGTCAGAATGACCGTTCTCAACATAAGAACAAAGATCAGGCAATGAAACAGCTTCGAGCGAAGCTATTTGAGCTTGAATTGCAAAAGCAAAATGCGGAAAAACAAGCTAATGAAGACGCTAAGTCTGACATTGGCTGGGGTAGCCAGATCCGTTCTTACGTATTGGATGACTCACGTATTAAGGACCTCCGTACGGGCATTGAAAACCGTAATACTCAAGCGGTTCTTGATGGCGATCTGGACAAATTTATTGAAGCTAGCCTGAAATCAGGTCTATAAAGCTTTTCACCGACAAAAACAGGATACATCGAAAATGACTGATGCTGTTCAAAACGAAACTGTACTAGAAGAAAATAAGCTGATTGCTGAACGCCGCGCTAAACTGGATGCAATCCGAAAGAGCTGCAAAGCGAACGGCCATCCAAACGACTTCCGTCGTGACACACTAGCGGGCGACCTTCAGAAAGAGTTCGGTGAAAAGACGAAGGAAGAGCTAGAAGAGCTTAACCACGTAGTAGCAATCGCTGGCCGTATCATGGCTAAACGTGGTCCATTCTTGGTAATTCAAGAAACTTCTGGCCGTATCCAAGCTTACGCTGACAAAGCGGTTCAAAAAGTACTTAAAGAAAAATACCAAGGTCTAGATATCGGTGACATCATCGGTGTTAAAGGTGCACTTCATAAGTCTGGTAAAGGTGACCTATACGTGAACATGGAAGAGTACGAGTTGCTAACCAAAGCACTACGTCCACTTCCAGAGAAGTTCCACGGTCTAACTGACCAAGAGATGCGTTACCGCCAACGTTACGTTGACCTGATCGTTAACGAAGACTCTCGTCAAGCGTTTGTAGTACGTTCTAAAGTCATGTCTGCAATCCGCAACTTCATGATCTCTAAGCAGTTCATGGAAGTTGAAACGCCAATGATGCACGTTATTCCTGGCGGTGCGAGTGCGCGTCCATTTATCACGCACCACAACGCACTAGACATGCCAATGTACCTACGTATCGCGCCAGAGCTATACCTGAAGCGTCTAGTTGTTGGTGGTTTTGATCGCGTATTCGAAATCAACCGTAACTTCCGTAACGAAGGCCTTTCTCCACGCCACAACCCAGAATTCACAATGATGGAATTCTACATGGCGTACGCAGACTACAAAGATCTGATGGACCTAACTGAAGAACTACTAAGCTCAGTGGCGCAAGAAGTTCTAGGTTCAACGTCAATGCCTTACGGTGATGAAACGGTTGAGTTTGGTGGTACTTACACTCGTATGAGCATGTTCGAAGCAATCAAGCACTACAACCCAGACCACGCGCAAATCCAAGCGCTAACAGAAGAAGACCTACAAAACCGTGATCTAATGGTTTCTATCGCGAAATCTGTTCACGTTGAAGTAGAACCTTTCTGGACATGTGGTCAGCTTCTTGAAGAGATCTTTGGTGAAACAGCAGAACCTAAGCTAATGCAGCCTACGTTCATCACTGGTTACCCAGCAGATATTTCTCCGTTGGCTCGTCGTAGCGATGATAACCCGTTCTTTACAGACCGCTTTGAGTTCTTTATCGGTGGCCGTGAAGTAGCGAACGGTTTCTCAGAGCTTAACGATGCTGAAGACCAAGATGCACGCTTTAAAGCACAGGTTGAAGCGAAAGAGTCTGGTGACGACGAAGCAATGTTCTACGATGCAGACTACATCACTGCTCTAGAGCACGGCCTACCGCCAACAGCAGGCCAAGGTATCGGTATCGACCGTTTGGTTATGCTACTGACTAACACGCACACTATCCGTGACGTGATCCTATTCCCTGCAATGCGCCCGCAAGCGTAATTCGATAGGATGAGTAAAAAACCACCTTCGGGTGGTTTTTTTTTGCCTTTTAGTTAAGTTAATTCAAGTTGTTGCATTTGCCTTTTAATGGGATATGCAAATAAACATTCGCCAAATCTCAATCTATTGCATAGTCTTAATACTGAGACAGACGTGAGGGGGCGGAGTCTCGATAATGTTACCCGCTCGCAAAGATAAGTTTGTGGCACAAAATTTCTATTAACAATGAAAAAGGGTTAGAGAATGGCTGGGCAGTTTAAGATGGATTCCATCCCGGGATCGCTTGTGGTAGTTGGCGGTACTTATGAGCCTTGGTTATCGGTACTGGAGCAAGTGGGCTGGAAGTGTCACCAAGTAGGTGATTTACGCAAAGCTAATACGCTGTTAGAAGATATTGGTCCATGTATCGGTATTGTTGATCTCAGCCATGACGAGTTCAGCTTGAATGGTTTGGCGAACTTAGTCAGCTCTCACAAACACGTACGTTGGTTAGCGTTTATTCGTGAATCTCAGCTTGGCACTGACACCATATGCCAGTTCATTGTTAACTTTTGTATCGATTTTTTCACAGCGCCGATCCCAGATGCACAGTTATTAAGCACAATAGGTCACCAGCTTGGCATGCTTAAGTTGGAGAAAAAAGTTTGGCCTAGTTTTGGTAGCAGTTTAGATATGGGTCTGATCGGTGAATCTATCCCGATGAAACGTTTACGCGATCAAGTGAAGCGCATTGGTCCAACGGACGTCAGCATTCTGATTTCTGGGGAAAGTGGGACTGGTAAAGAGGCGGTTGCTAGGGCCATCCATAAAGTCTCTTCACGCTCTCATAAACCGTTTATGGCAATTAACTGTCGCGCACTCAATGAACAACGTTTCCAAGCTGAAGTATTTGGTATTAACGCCGATGAAGATATGGAAGCATGCCTGCTTGAACAAGCAGATGGTGGCACCGTGTTGTTTAATGACATTCTTACCATTTCAAAAGAGCAGCAAATGAATCTGCTGAGATTCTTGCAAGAAGGCACCATTGATACCAAAGATGGCGTAAAAGCGGTTAACGTACGCATTCTTGCTGCTAACTCGTCAGATGTTGAAAAAGCTTTGATTGACGGTGACTTCAATGAAGAACTTTACCATTACATCAACGTTCTGCGCATCAATGTCCCTAGCTTGAAAGAACGTGCGAGTGACATCGCATTGCTGGCTCGTTTCTACTTACAAGAGTTCTCAAAAGAGTACAACTCGCAAGCAAAAAGCTTTTCTGAGGATGCATTCAAGGCACTGACACGTTATTTCTGGCCTGGAAATGTGCGTGAGCTGATGAACCAAGTGAAGCGAGCGGTATTAATGTCCGACAGCGTAATGATTGAAGAGCATCACTTAGATTTACCTCAACGTAATGACTCAAAGCGCAGCTTGAAATCAATCCGAGAGAAGAGTGAACGTGATGCGTTGCTGGTTGTTTTGGAATCTCATTCTGGTCAAGTTTCAAATGCGGCGAAAGAGCTCGGAGTTTCGCGTGCAACCATGTATCGACTACTTAATAAACATAACTTGATTTCCGAACAAGCCATGTAGTTGGCCTTTCCCTGTGTCAAATAGGCGAATAAATACAATAAAAGAGAGTGGCCACAGAGCCGCTCTTTTTATTTTTTGTTTGGTTTGATTTATAAAATCCGCAAATTTATATATTCCTCAGGTGAATATGTTATACATAAAAGTATATGAAACTAAATTGCGGTGTATTGATTTGTTTTTAATCAAAAAGGCAAAAAATGTTTGATATATATTCATCAAAGCTTACAATTTAACCGTAACTCAATGAGTTATACCTTTCATAAACGGATTAATTTTTAGCTAGGAGGCGCAAGATGAAACATTACGTTGTTAACACCACTGCTTGCGCTGATCGTATGCCTATCGCTCCGATAACCCTTAAATCGGATGATACCAATACCACTGGCTCACAAGATAAAAATTAATCCGTAACCTATCATATTTATTACTAGGCTGCGGGAAAGTAGCGGCTTAGTATCAACAGAATATTTCTGTTCATTTTACGCACTATTTTTCCCAGTCGAATACATCGATAATCGGAGAAAATATTATGCGTCACTCTATTTACTTACAATTGGCCACTTTGCTATTGAAAGCAGACCTTAAACGCGAAGAAAAGCAATGGCAGCGTACCATACGCCGAACTGCTCATGATATTCCATGGACGAATGTTCATCTATTGAGGGATATTGGTTTAGATCGCGATGGTCGTTCTACACGTGCCAATGTTCCGGATGCAGTAAAAGTTGAACGTCGAGTTCGTCACCTTCGTCGAGTCTTAACGTCGCGAATAATGACGTAATCGTTAGCGTGTTGGGCTGACTGAGTTGCTAACGAGTCATTCAACACGCTTAACTTTTTATATGAAGTATGACTTCATTGGATAAACAGCTGATCTTGAAGATCAGCTGTTTTCGTTTGAAGGTGGTACTGTTAAGGGCAAGGATTCGAGTAAGTTGTACCTATTGCTTGAATTTCAGTAAGTAGTTCGTCGCTAAGTTGCAAATCAATACTGTCGATATTGGCTTTTAATTGGTCTAGGTTTGTTGCTCCGATAATGTTAGAAGCAACAAATGGACGCTGATTGACAAACGCGAGCGCCATTTGTGCAGGGTTTAGACCATGCTCTTGAGCTAAATTGACGTAAGCTTCGGTCGCTTTAACACCTTGTGGAGTGAAGTAGCGCGCAAAACGCTCCCACTTAGTGCATCGAGCGCCTTCAGGTTTTGCCCCGTTTAGGTATTTACCACTCAGGCAGCCAAATGCCAAAGGAGAGTAGGCAAGTAACTGAACGCCTTCGTAATGGCTGATTTCAGACAAGCCAACTTCGAAGCTGCGGTTCAATAAGTTATATGGGTTTTGAATGGAGACAATTCTTGGCAAATCGTGTTTTTCTGCCAAACGCAGTAGCGACATCACCCCCCACGGCGTCTCGTTGGATACGCCGATATAGCGCACTTTACCTGCATTCACTAATTCAGTAAGCGCTTCCAACGTTTCAATTAACGTGACTTCTTCTTGTTTGTCAGGGTATGGGTAGTTGAGTTGACCAAAGCAGTTGGTTTGACGCTGCGGCCAATGTAGTTGGTACAAATCGACATAATCGGTTTGTAGACGATTAAGGCTGTCATCAATTGCTGTATGGATGTGGCGACGATTAAGGCTCATGTTGTCTCTAATGTGAGGAACATTGCGAGGGCCTGCCACTTTTGTTGCCAGTACTACTTTCTCTCTTTTGCCGCTTTTTGCTAACCAATTACCGATGTATTGCTCGGTGAGCCCTTGTGTTTCCGAGTTTGGCGGTACAGGGTACATCTCTGCGGTATCGATGAAGTTCACCCCATGATCGAGGGCAAAGTCGAGCTGTTCAAAGGCGTCCTTTTCTGTGTTTTGCTCGCCAAACGTCATAGTGCCGAGGCAGATTTTACTGATCTCAAGTGATGAGTGCGGTAGTTTTGTGTATTGCATATCACGTCCTTGAAGAGTTACCGACTAAATAAGTGACTCCAATATAGGGGATTTTTAGCCGCAATCGCAAATGATTTACGTATAAAGGAAGAGCAAACTCGAAAGCTACAGTTAGCCTAACTACACTTAAATGATCGTGTGAAGGAGGTATGTTATGCAGAAGCATCAATTGGACATGTGGCTACATGGTCCACATAAAGATACTTATAAAACTCCCAAAGTATTTGTGATTGGGTGTTCTGATGTCTCTGACTATCTTTTAGCTGTGGAGTACAAGCATCAACTTGAGCCGATTAAAGACGGTGAAGACCCGATACATTTTGGCTCTCTAGACTTAGTAAAAGAAGAACTATTGAGGCTAGGGGTCGATAAAGCGTATTTAAGGCTGCGCAATGCGTATGACGAATGTGGCACTGAAGAGGCAGCCTCATACTGCGATATTGAGTTATCGCTCGTGACGCACTAAATAGCTGATATGGTTTTATTCTGGTTGAGTGTTAATGTAGTGCTTGAGTAAGATCTGTTCAGTAAACTGTGTTCTAAGGTAAAAGCCTCGGGGCAGAGTTTTCATCGGCTTACCATTTGAGTTATATGCTTCGGTGAGCGCTTTTGCATTTGCGGCTTTAGGGCGAAGATGCAGCGCTTCTCCGTGTCTGGCGGAAATTTGATCAAATCTTCCCAAGACGATCATCTCCATTAACTCTTCCCAGTCATTTCGCAAAATCCGTTCTTCTTCTTCATCTGGTGACCAAATGAGTGGACTGCCCACACGTCTTTCAGCGAGTGGGATTTCTCGTTCTCCTTCTACGGGTACCCAAAGCACACGAGATAGCTTGTTTCGAACATGACTTGTTTCCCATGTAAGACCATGAACACCAGTGAGGGGGGCCACAGAAACAAAGGTTGTTTCTAAAGGTTTGCCAGAGTAACTGATCGGAATACTTTTCAACTCGATCCCTAGTTTTGCGAAATCTTGTTGAGGTTTACTGCCAGCTGGAGCGCCCAAGTGCCATTCGAGTAATTGACCCACCCAACCTTTATCACGTTTTAAGTTTTCAGGAACAATCATATTCGCCTCGGCGGCCAACTCAGCAAAACTGAGTCCTGCCATATCATGCGCTCGTTCCAATAGCTCTGCTTCTGTTTGTGGTTCTGGTTTCATAGTTACAAGGTGGTATTACAAAAAATATAGTTTATCAAACTCCGACCAAATCTACTGTTTAAGATTTCACCGAGGCGGTGTAAGAACGATCAATTCATAACTTATCCACAGGTGTAGGAGGTATTGATAAGATCCTGACGAGGTCTGTATGAATAAACAGGGGTTAAAATGCATTTTTGGGGTTGATTTTGTTGTAATCATCTAAACGAATAGCAGGTAAGTGTGGATAAATAGCCTGTTGGTGGATCTTTGACCGATCTGAGTTTGGTGAAAAGATCATCAAGAAATTGAAGATCGAATTATCGTTATTTTTAAAAATAAATACTTTTTTATCAATGTTTTATGTTTGTTTTTTTGTTTATTCATTTGTTTTTCATTTGATGGGATTGAACTGAATTACTCATTTGAATTGAATTCTTCACAAAGTTATTCACAGAAAAGGTGAATAAATGTGGGCAATGTCTCACTCTTGTGTTGATAAGGTATGGTTTGATTAAAAGATATCCAAAAATGCTGAAAAGGTAATAAATCTTGCTCATATCACATCAGTAAGTTTGCTAGTAATGGGGATATGTGGAAAAATCACGGTAATAAAAAATTTATTCATAGAGGTTAGCCAGTGATAGATGGCGATGGTTACCGACTTAATGTTGGTATTGTGATATGTAATAACCATGGTCAGGTCTTCTGGGCTAAACGATACGGGCAACACTCATGGCAATTTCCACAAGGTGGGATTGACGAAGGTGAAACCCCTGAACAAGCCATGTTCAGGGAGTTATACGAAGAAGTCGGTTTAACGAAAAAAGACGTTAAGATCATTGCAACAAGTCGTCATTGGTTAAGATATAAGCTACCAAAGCGATTGGTGCGTTGGGACTCCAAGCCTGTTTGTATCGGCCAAAAACAGAAATGGTTTCTGCTGAGATTAGAATGCGATGAGTCTCGCATTAATATGCAACGCGGAAAATCCCCTGAATTTGATGGTTGGCGCTGGGTAAGTTACTGGTATCCAGTTAGGCAAGTTGTTTCTTTCAAGCGAGATGTTTATCGACGAGCGATGAAAGAATTTGCATCCTTAGCCATGCCTTTTCGAGAGAGAAAAGCGAAAGGGAAAAGAAAAAAGCAACGTAGAGGATAATCATGCTCAGTCAGCTAAGGGAAATAGTTGAGAAAGTCTCCAGGGTCGATGATGTGCATCTGGCACTCGATATATTGGTGAAAGAGACTTGTGCTGCCCTTAGTACTGAGTGCTGTACTATCTATCTTGCTAATGAAGAAATGCAGCGCCTTGAGTTAATGGCAACTCAAGGCCTTATTTTTGAAGGTGATAGTATTCATATCAACTTCAATGAAGGCTTGGTTGGGTTGGTAAAACGAAGCGCTGAACCCCTTAACCTTGCCGAAGCCTCAAAACACCCCGAGTTCAAATTCTTTCCTCAACTCGGCGAACAGATTTACCACTCTTTTTTAGCTACTCCAATCATTCATCGTAAACAAGTTTTAGGTGTGTTGGTGATCCAACAAAAAACGCCGCGCTTGTTTAGTGAAATGGAAGAATCGTTTCTTGTTACCTTATCCGCTCAGTTAGCGGTGCTCATTGCACATGCGCAGAATCTTGGGCATTGGCAGTTAGCATCTAAACCCACGGTATTAAAAGGTTTGCCTGCGTCTACTGGTGTCGCGATTGGAGAGTTTTGGTTCGACAATACCCAGCCGAGTTTATCGGATATTTTCCCTTCGTCCACGTTAGATAAGGAACGCGAGCACGAGACACTACTGGTGGCCATAGAGCGAGCGTTAAATGACTTTCGCCGCATGCGGAAAAAACTGGACAGTGAAATCAACAAAGATGCGCTGGCGATCTTCGATCTGTTTACTCACTTACTGAATGATCCGATGCTTCGCGGTGATTTGAAGAAGCAGATTGAAAAAGGAGACAGGGCAGACTGGGCGTTACGCCAAGTTGTAGAGTCATACTCGAATCGATTTGCAAGAATGTCGGATGTATACATGCGTGAAAGAGCGCAAGATATCCGAGAGTTAGGGCAAAGGCTGCTCTATTTTCTGCACAACAGCGAGCAAGAAAATTCTGCAATTGATCGTCCCATTATTTTGGTGGCGAATGAACTCACTGCCACCTTGCTCGCTTCTGTACCTAAAGAGTTTTTGTTAGCTGTCGTATCATTAGAGGGAGGCGCAAACTCTCACGCTGCCATTTTATCTCGAGCTCTTGGGGTCCCTGCAGTCATGGGCGCCAACATTAATCCGGATGTGGTTAATGGCAAACTCGGGATAGTCGACGGCTATACGGGTGAGATCTTCTTAGAGCCAAACCGCCAGTTGTTGCGAGAGTATCGCAGCTTAGTAAGCGAAGAGTCTGAATTGTTTGCCATGGTAAACAAGGACCTCGCACTCCCTGCGGTTACGCAAGATAATCACCATATCGAAATTATGCTGAATGCGGGACTCAGTGCAGACAGTAATATTGCCATCAACACAGGTGTTGATGGTGTTGGGTTGTACCGAACTGAGATTGCATTTTTACTTCAGCATCACTTTCCTTCGGAAGATGAGCAGTATCATCAATACCAAGCAATACTTAACAGCTATCCGAATCAACGAGTAGTGATGCGTACTTTGGATATTGGTGGTGACAAACCTTTGCCGTATTTGCCCATCGAAGAAGATAATCCGTTTCTAGGCTGGCGTGGCATTCGTTTTACATTGGATCATCCAGACATTTTCTTGATCCAGCTGCGTGCAATGTTAAGAGCGAGTGCAGAAAGCGGAAACTTAAGTATCTTATTGCCAATGGTGTCAGGGGTAAAAGAGCTAGACGATGCCATTAGCTTGATTAATCAAGCTCACAGCGAAGCCGTTTTGCTTGATGATAGAATTCAATTCCCACAAATTGGGGTCATGATTGAAGTACCATCGATGGTGTATCTGTTGCCAACGATTGCTCACCGTGTTGATTTTGTTTCTGTCGGGACAAACGATTTAACTCAGTATTTATTAGCGGTAGATAGGAACAATTCGCGCGTAGCGGATGTCTATGAATCTATGCATCCTGCGGTACTGTTAGCGCTTAAGCAAATCCATGAGGTGTGTGATAAATATCAGGTGCCCGTGTGTATTTGTGGTGAGCTAGCGGGTGATCCATTTGGCGCTCTTCTCTTACTTGGGTTAGGGTATACCAGTTTGAGTATGAACACCTCCAACGTGGCTAAGGTGAAATATTTGATTCGTCATAGTCAACAAGAAGAATTAGAAAAATTAGCGGAGCAAGCAATGACAAAATCCTATGGGGAGGACATTCATCAAATGATGCATGACTTCTTCATTCAACAGGGCTTTGCGGGCTTTATCCGTGCAGGTAAAAAGTAGGAAATCGTGACCGTCTCTTTATTTTTGTTATTGTTGGCGCTAGGCGCTTTTGTGGGTGTGATGGCGGGGTTACTCGGTATCGGTGGTGGTTTGATTGTTGTTCCTGCCTTGTTGTATTTGCTTCCTCTTGCTGGGATCTCTCCAGAAATGAGTATGCACATGGCCTTAGCCACTTCGTTAGCGAGTATTATTGTCACGTCTGGCTCATCGGCGATGAATCACCTTAAGCTCGGCAATGTCGATATGTTTGTCGTAAAATGGTTGATGCCTGGTGTGGTCATTGGTGGCTTTGTTGGTGCCAATATTGCTGAGTGGATCCCTACACACTATTTGCCGAAAGTGTTTGGTGTCATTGTTCTTTGCCTGTCAGTACAAATGTTTCGTTCCATTAAAGTTACGAGCAGTAAACCTATGCCGAGCAGCCCTGTGACTGTAGTTTACGGCACGGGAATTGGTGTCGTATCAAGCCTTGCTGGTATTGGTGGTGGCTCACTGTCGGTACCATTTTTAAATAAACATGGGATAGAGATGCGTAAAGCGGTGGGCTCATCCTCCGTTTGTGGTTGCGTGATTGCTATTTCTGGTATGATCGGCTTCATCTTACATGGCTATAAAGTCGAAGGCTTACCTTCATACAGTATTGGTTATGTTTATCTTCCCGCTTTATTAGCGATTGCTATGGCCTCGATGCTCACAACAAAAGTGGGTGCGAAGCTGGCAACTAACCTTCCAACTGCGGTATTAAAAAAGATATTCGCGGTGTTCTTAATGTTTGTTGCAGCGACCATGCTGCTCTAAGTTTGTACCCAAGTCATTCTCGCTGAACCAAGCATCTAGAGGTTACTTGGGTATATTTATTTTGTTGTGATAAGAAGAGAATGATTTATGTCTCAGGGATATATTGAATTTCCCAATATTGATCCGGTTTTAATCTCTATTGGTCCTGTTTCGGTTCGTTGGTACGGTTTGATGTACCTTGTGGGCTTTATGTTTGCTCTATGGTTAGCGAACCGACGTGCGGATAAGCCTGGAAGTGGTTGGACACGAGAGCAGGTTTCTGATTTGTTGTTCGCAGGCTTCCTTGGCGTGGTGATTGGTGGCCGTGTAGGCTACGTGCTTTTCTACAATTTTGAGCTCTTCCTGGCTGACCCTTTGTATCTATTTAAAGTGTGGACCGGTGGTATGTCTTTCCACGGGGGCTTACTGGGTGTGATTACCGCGATGTTCTGGTATGCACACAAAAACGGGCGAACTTTCTTCGGTGTTGCTGACTTTATCGCGCCGCTTGTGCCATTTGGTTTGGGTATGGGGCGTTTAGGTAACTTCATGAACAGCGAGTTGTGGGGCCGAGTAACGGATGTGCCTTGGGCGATCGTTTTCCCAAATGGCGGTCCACTGCCACGTCATCCATCGCAGCTTTATGAAATGGCGCTTGAAGGTATCGTCCTTTTCTTCATTTTGAATTGGTTCATCAAGAAACCTCGTCCTCTAGGTTCTGTTTCAGGACTCTTTCTTGCGGGTTACGGAACCTTCCGTTTCCTAGTAGAATACGTGCGCGAACCAGACGCTCATTTGGGGTTATTCGGTGGCTTTATTTCCATGGGACAGATTTTATCCCTGCCAATGGTGGTTATCGGTGTCCTCATGATGGTTTGGGCATACAAACGTGGTCATTACAAAGACGAATTACCACAAAAGACGAAGTAAGGTATTGGTGTGAAACAGTATTTAGATTTGTGTCAACGCATCGTTGACCAAGGTGTTTGGGTTGAAAATGAGCGTACAGGCAAGCGCTGCCTGACCGTAATCAACGCGGATTTAACCTACGATGTTGCGAACAATCAATTTCCGTTGGTCACCACACGTAAAAGTTTTTGGAAAGCGGCCGTTGCAGAGCTATTAGGGTATATTCGTGGTTACGATAATGCGGAAGATTTTCGTAAGCTGGGCACGAAAACCTGGGATGCCAATGCCAACCTAAATGATGCCTGGTTGAATAACCCATACCGTAAAGGCGAAGACGACATGGGCCGTGTCTATGGGGTTCAAGGGCGCGCCTGGGCGAAACCTGATGGTGGTCATGTTGACCAGCTACGTAAGATAGTGGATGACTTAACGCGTGGTGTTGATGACCGCGGTGAAATCTTGAACTTCTACAACCCGGGTGAGTTCCACATGGGGTGCTTGCGTCCTTGTATGTACAGTCACCATTTTTCATTGCTGGATGATACGCTTTACCTGAATAGTACTCAGCGTTCGTGTGATGTACCGCTTGGCTTAAACTTCAATATGGTTCAAGTTTACGTGTTCTTGGCGATTATGGCGCAAATTACGGGCAAGAAACCTGGTCAGGCATTTCATAAGATTGTGAATGCTCACATTTATGAAGACCAGCTTGAACTGATGCGCGATGTTCAGTTGAAGCGTGAGCCATTAAAAGCGCCGACGTTCCATATCAACCCAGAGATTAAATCTCTAGAAGATTTGGAAACATGGGTCACACTGGATGACTTTTGGGTTGAAGGGTACGAGCATCACGATCCTATTCGTTACCCATTCTCAGTGTAACGAGTATCGTTCTTCAAGATATAGAAAAAGCTCCGAATGGAGCTTTTTTCTTTTTTGTACTTAGAAGGTATTATTTTAGTGCACTGACAATATAACGGTGAATTGGGCTGGTCTGCATCGGTGTGGATAGTGCCGGGCTAATAAACTTAGGTTGAGTGAATATTTCTTTACTCACTAATGAACGGATAAGCTCAAAGTACTTCAGCTCAGTTTTCCCGCACAACAATAGTGAAAAGTCATCGCCCAATTTATCATAGGCATTGAGCACCTCTCGGAATCCTCTAAGATACAAGTAATCCTTCGTTAAACCTCCACCTCGATAGACTCGGGCAGTCGTTGTAAATGCTTGAAGATCAGAAGCTTTATACTGTTCTTTTAATAGCATGAACGTATGGCGGAAATCGCGATCCTTGATCATCGACTCTACTGCCAGAACTCGTAAGGCTAAGGTTCTTAGGCGCTTGATACTGAAATGTCCTGACAGATACTCACATAATATAGCCAGCCCTTCTTGAGTGTTGGTATTGGCAGGACAACCTAAGCTCAGGACTTTTAGCGGTTGTTGACGACCGTTAAGCGTAGTCAGGAGATGTACTCCCATTTCATGATGTGCAAGAGCCTCCAGCTCATCAGTGGTGATGTACGCCGCGTGGTTAATTTTGACTCGAGACCCTGAAACTAGTGCGTTTGCTAACATCCCGTCCAACACCTGTATTTCACATTCATACCCATTGCGTTGAGCAAAATTTTGCATGAAACGTGCTATTGCACGGCTATCGTGCTGAGGTTCTTTTTCTTCTTCTGTAGGAAGGTGCAATATGAAATGGGCGTTGGCAATATCTTTGGCGCTCGGTTCCCCATAATAGCGTAAGGAGTTATAAAGAAACTCTTGCGTACCTATGGTATTCACTTGATCCAGTTTATCTGCATAAGACTGAATTACATCCGCGTACAGCCTCTGCAGTTGGGTGTCTTGAATGTTTTCTAGAGGTAGCTCATATAGACGTCGCTTTGCGCTGTGGGTATCTACGTTAGTAATTGAATATTGAAAATTAGGCTCTTGAGAATATTTGTTTTTAATGAAACGTTCTCTTTCTTGAGCATAATTAAGAGGATTCACGCTACTGAGGATATCAATATCAGCAACCAGTTGGGTTAGGTTTTCGTCTATTGCGAGTAGCTGATCAGAAATAGCGTCATTAAGCTGCGTCATGTTGTCGACTCCAAATGAGATAGCTCAGCATAAGCATGCTGATGTGGCTCAAATTATCACCGGACAATCGATTTGAACAGTTTAATTATCATAAAAAAGGCTCCACGATGTGGAGCCTAAACAATAAGCGATGGTATGTCGTTGTTGTTACGTTGTTAGGGCTAGAATTGCACCTGGTAGAATAACGAATACTGACATTAGGTAACCACCAACAACTGCTTTATTCTTAATAGCCATTTCAGAAATCATCTCAGCGCCTTTAACCGGAATCTCACGTAGGAATGGAATTCCAAAGATAAACAGCGTCGCCATGATGTTAAATACTAAGTGGACTAGAGCGATTTGTAGTGCGAATACTGCGAACTCTCCAGACACCGCTGTCGCTGCTAGTAGTGCCGTAATACAAGTACCAATGTTAGCACCCAGAGTGAAAGGGTAGATATCTCGTACTTTCAACACGCCAGTACCAACCAACGGAACCATTAAACTTGTCGTGGTTGAGGAAGATTGTACTAGAACGGTCACGATTGAGCCTGATACGATGCCGTGAATAGGACCACGACCGATGGCGTTTTTCAAAATTTCACGTGCGCGACCAACCATTAGGCTCTTCATTAATTTACCCATCACTGTGATTGCAACGAAGATAGTCGCAATACCCAAAGCAATAAGCATGACGCCGCCAACAGTATCACCGAAGGTAGAAAGTGGCTCTTTAATTGCGCCTACGACTGGCTTTGTAATTGGTTTAATAAAGTTGAAGCCTTTAATGCTCATATCACCAGTAGCAAGCAGTGGAGAAACAAGCCAGTGAGAAACTTTCTCTAAAATGCCGAACATCATTTCCAACGGAAGGAAAATAGCGACAGCAAGCAAGTTGAAGAAGTCGTGAATGGTTGCACTTGCAAATGCACGTTTGAACTCTTCTTTACAGCGCACGTGGCCAAGAGATACAAGCGTATTGGTCACTGTGGTACCAATGTTAGCACCCATCACCATAGGGATAGCGGTTTCTACAGGTAAGCCACCTGCAACCAAGCCTACAATAATAGACGTTACAGTACTTGAAGACTGAATTAAGGCTGTTGCCACCAAGCCGATCATTAGACCTGCAACTGGGTGTGCGGCAAATTCAAATAGCACCTTAGCTTGATCGCCAGTTGCCCATTTAAAGCCACTACCAACCATAGATACTGCTAGAAGAAGCAGATATAACATGAATGCCAAGTTAGCCCAGCGTAACCAACGAGCTGTGCTCGAAATTGGTGCCACTGTTGAAGTAGCTTGGTTCATCATAATTTTCTCCGTTGACCTTTCAGTTCATTTTTCGGTCTGTAGTTGAATCTGCGGGCGATGTTAGAGAACAAATATTTCAGTAATATTACAGATTTCTTGCTGTGAGAGATTTTTATTGTTCTTTTTGATAATGGCGTAAAAGAGGAAGAAAATTAATTTTTAACTTGTTGATTTTAATGGTTAAATTTTGATTTCGTTTTGTTTGGTTTTTGCGTTTTTTTTTGTAGAGAAAATGCGCCTCAGTTCAACTTTTATGACAGTGTTGACTTTATACTTTCGGTAAAACTTATGCTTTTGTAAGGTATTGTATGGTTTTGTCGAGTTTATTGTTTGTCTCTGTCACATTTGGTATAAAAAGTATCACTTTCTTTTCGGGACTCGATCATGTCACATCTAAACTACAACCATCTCTATTATTTCTGGATGGTGTGCAAACAGGGCTCTGTAACTAAGGCGGCTGACGCGCTCTTCCTGACACCGCAAACCGTGACAGGACAGATTAAAGCGCTTGAAGAGCGCATGAAAGGAAAGTTAACCAAGCGCAATGGTCGTACAGTTGAGCCCACTGAGTTAGGTCAGCTTGTGTTTAAGTACGCCGACCGGATGTTCGGTTTGAGTTATGAGATGTTAGATATCGTCAATTACAGCCAGCACTCGAACATTCTATTTGAAGTTGGTGTAGCCGATGCGTTATCTAAACGCTTGGTCAGTAAAGTACTGATGACGACCGTCCCGGAAGATAACAGTATTCATTTACGCTGTTATGAATCAACCCACGAACTGCTACTTGAACGCCTTTCTCAGCACAAGCTAGATATGATCCTTTCAGATTGTCCCGTTGATTCTACTCAAAGTCCTGGCCTTTATAGCAAAAAGTTAGGTGAAAGTAGCATGAGCTTTTTTGCTTCTTCTGAAATTGAAAATGTGCGATTCCCTGAGATCTTGGAACAAAAAAAACTTCTGATTCCCGCGAGCCGAACGGCTATGGGGCGTAAAGTTATTCAATGGTTTGATCGTCAAGGCCTTCAACCCAATGTGCTGGGGGAGTTTGATGATGTTGCGTTGATGAAAGCTTTTGCTCGGTACCACGATGATGTGATTTTCTTGGCACCGACCGTATACATGTCGGAGATTGAAGACGACCGAAATTTACAGCTAATTGGCCATGTCGATGGGCTAAAAGAAGAGTACTACGTGATTTTTGCGGAACGAATGATCCAACACCCCGCGGTAAAAAATGTTTGTGATGCTGATTTCAGTCAAATGTTTGAGTAAACCCGTATCGTTGCGTAAATAAATAGATTACTATCAATAAAAATATAATTCTAAATAATATCTAAGTAAGCAAGATACTTGTTTTAGTGAGCAAAACTATTAATTATTGATGGCGCACCAATTAAAATCCTTGGTGGATAATATTGGTGTATCACTAACAACTAAATTAGAGGTTCTAATAATGAAGACTCTGGAAGTGTATCTTGATTTTTTTAGATATATAAATCAGTGCAACACAACAAGCTGGCCAGGGTTGGAATAAGTAAGTTGTAGCTAGAGGTCCAACACATGAATCTACAAGAAATGGAGCAGAACTCCGCAAAAGCCGTCGTGTTGCTCAAAGCGATGGCAAACGAGAGACGCCTACAAATCCTTTGTATGCTGCATAACCAAGAGCTGTCCGTGGGAGAGCTGTGTGCAAAGTTAGAGCTAAGCCAGTCGGCATTATCTCAGCATCTTGCTTGGCTTCGCCGTGATGAGTTAGTCACGACAAGGAAAGAAGCACAAACGGTGTACTACACATTAAAGAGTGATGAAGTGAAAGCGTTAATAAAAACACTGCATAGTCTTTATTGTGCTGAGAGTGCTCAACATTAATTAAATAGTCCTAATATACTGCTCATCTTAGAGTGTGAATCTAACTTGTTGGAATATTTGAGAGTGGCGTTAAACTTTTGATGATAGGGTACTACTCATCGACCAATTTGCTTTGTTCTCAAGTGTTTTATTAGTGGTTTCTAGTTTGAGCGTTATATGGGTAATGAATAAGCTGATGTCTTTAAATGGGACATTCAGAAAAAGAAAAGCTGGCATTGCCAGCTTTTTTTATTAAGAAAATTTTGTAGATATAAAAAAACCGACACAAGGTCGGTTTTTTCTTCACTGTAAAATCAGGACTCTATTAAAGAGCTTTGATTTGTGCAGCGAAACGAGACTTATGGCGAGCTGCTTTATTCTTGTGAATAAGGCCTTTAGTTGCCATGCGGTCTAGGATAGGTGTAACTACAGCGAATGCAGCAGTTGCAGCTTCTTTGTCGCCTGCTTCGATAGCAGCAACAGTTTTCTTCATGTAAGTACGCATCATTGAGCGACGGCTAGCATTGTGCTGACGACGTTTCTCAGCTTGGATAGCGCGCTTCTTAGCAGATTTACTATTTGCCAAGGGTCTAACTCCCAAAAACTTAGTTCTGTGACAATTTAAGGGCGAGGAATATCCCTCATTTGCGCTTAAATGTCAAATGATTTGTGCAAAAACCGATCTAAGCCAAAACAAATTTTGGTAAGAGAGGTTATCGCGGTTAAGATGGCGGGGATTCTAACAGCATTTTTATACCAATGCTAATAATTATCCGCGAAAGGCACACTTATTCCTTACAACCCGCGGATAGATTTTTGACGTCTATTTGCAGCACCTGTCAGAGAAACAGTATAGGGTTAGCTGTCTTATGGTGATATTCCGAGGTTACAGTGAGTAAACGACTACTCAAGTCTGGCATGATCGTCAGTGCTATGACATTTATTTCCCGCGTTCTTGGCCTAGTTCGTGATGTTGTAGTGGCAAATTTAATGGGGGCAGGAGCAAGCGCAGACGTCTTTTTCTTCGCCAATAAAATTCCTAATTTTTTACGACGTTTGTTTGCTGAAGGTGCTTTTTCCCAAGCGTTTGTACCTGTTTTAACGGAAAGCCATGCTCAAGGCGACATGGATAAAACTCGGGAGCTCATTGCTCGTGCAGCGGGCACGTTGGGGGTGATAGTCTCAATTGTTACCATCTTAGGTGTTCTAGGTTCCGGTGTGGTGACTGCACTGTTTGGTTTTGGTTGGTTCCTAGACTGGATGCATGGTGGTCCCGCGGCTGAGAAGTTCGAACTTGCTAGCGTGATGCTCAAGATTACCTTTCCTTATTTATGGTTCATCACTTTTGTTGCCCTATCGGGAGCCATTCTTAATACACTAGGTAAGTTTGCGGTTTCTTCGTTTACTCCCGTCTTCCTCAACGTAATGATCATTTTGGCAGCATGGTTTATCTCGCCGCAGATGTCACAGCCAGAGATTGGTCTTGCCATCGGTGTTTTCCTTGGTGGTTTGGTTCAGTTCTTATTTCAAATCCCTTTCCTTATTAAAGCGGGGGTTATGGTTAAGCCAAAATGGGGCTGGCGCGATCCGGGCGTGGTGAAGATCCGAACCTTAATGATTCCTGCTTTGTTCGGTGTGTCGGTAAGCCAAATCAACTTGTTGTTTGATACTTTTATTGCCAGCTTTCTGCAAACCGGTTCGATCAGTTGGTTGTACTATTCAGATCGCTTGTTGGAATTCCCGTTAGGTCTGTTTGGTATTGCTATTGCAACGGTGATTTTACCAGCATTATCACGCAAACATGTTGACGCACAAAATGAAGGATTCGCACAAACCATGGACTGGGGGGTGCGCATGGTGATCTTACTTGGCCTTCCTGCAATGCTTGGTTTGATGGTACTGGCAAAACCTATGTTGATGGTGTTATTCATGCGAGGTGAGTTTTCGCCACAAGACGTACATCAAGCATCATTGTCACTCTTTGCTTACGCTTCAGGCTTGTTGAACTTTATGCTGATTAAAGTGCTTGCTCCGGGTTATTACTCGCGTCAAGACACCAAAACGCCAGTGAAATACGGCATCATTGCGATGGTGACCAACATGGTATTTAATGCAATTTTTGCGTACTTCTATGGCTACGTTGGCTTGGCTATCGCGACAGCACTATCGGCATTTGTGAATATGGCACTACTGTATCGTGGCCTGCACATCGCAGAGGTATACCAAATCACTAAGCGAACCGTCTTCTTTATTATACGTTTAGCTATTGCTGGCGCGGCGATGGTGGCGGCAATCTTATGGCAACTGGAAGATATGTCAGTATGGCTGGGCTGGAGCTTTGCTCACCGAAGCGCGGTGCTAGGGATGTTGATCGGTTTAGGAGCAGTGGTTTACCTAGTGGTTCTATTTTTAACTGGTGCGCGTTTAAAAGACCTAAAAGCTGGGACAGACTGAGGGTGATTAGTATATAATCCGTCAGTTTCACACAGTGTAAAGTAAAACAGAGGCAGAAAGCAGTATCCAATGGAACTGATTAGAGGCATTCACAATATCAACCCGCGACATCATGGTTGTGTGCTGACTATTGGCAATTTCGATGGTGTCCATAAAGGCCATCAACAAGTATTGCAGCAAGTGTCTGAGCAAGCGGACAGGCTATCCTTGCCTTCTGTTGTGATGACCTTTGAACCTCAGCCGATGGAGCTGTTTGCCAAAGACAAGGCACCTGCAAGGTTGACGCGATTACGCGATAAGTTCGTGCAATTGAGTAAGCTCGATATTGACCGCTTACTGTGTGTCAATTTCAATCGCTATTTTGCAAGTTTAACCGCGGAAGAGTTTATCCGTGACTTGTTGGTCGAGCGTTTGGGTGTTAAGTTTCTTGTCGTTGGTGATGATTTCTGCTTTGGCAAAGGCCGTACAGGTAACTTTGCAATGCTGCAGGAAGCAGGGGAAAAATACGGCTTTGATGTCGTAAGTACCCAGAGCTTTTGTTTACAACAATTACGTGTCAGCAGTACGGCTATCCGTCAAGCGCTGGCGCGTGACGATTTGCATTCCGCGCAACAGATGCTGGGAAGAAACTACAGCATCAGCGGTCGTGTTTCTCACGGAAGAAAGCTAGGTCGAACCATTGGGTTCCCTACTGCAAATATTCCTTTGAAACGCTGTGTTTCTCCGGTTTCCGGAGTCTATGTTGTTCAAGCGCTTGGCTTAGGAAATAAGCCAGTTGGTGGTGTTGCTAATATTGGTCAAAGACCAACCGTCAATGGTGTTCGCCAACAGTTAGAAGTGCACTTATTCGACTTTCATGCCAATTTATATGGCAAGCAACTAGAAGTGGAACTTTTGCATAAACTTCGAGATGAGCAAAAGTTTGAGTCGTTTGAAGCACTTAAACAACAAATCGAATTGGATGCTGAAGCAGCAAGGGTGTGGCTGCGTCAGCTTAAGCGTTGAGCGGTTTATTCCACCGTTCAACATAATGTCTAATTTTCGCCCAATATAACGGAATTAAGAATCGATGAGTGAGTATAAAGATACCCTGAACTTACCTGAAACAGGGTTTCCAATGCGCGGCAACCTGGCCAATCGTGAGCCAGAAATGCTTAAGCGTTGGTACAAAGAAGATCTTTACGGTGAAATCCGTAAAGCTAAGAAAGGCAAAAAGTCATTCGTATTGCACGATGGCCCTCCTTACGCAAATGGTGACATTCATATTGGTCACGCACTAAACAAGATTCTTAAAGACATTATTATTAAATCCAAAACACTTTCAGGTTTTGACGCACCTTACATCCCAGGCTGGGACTGCCACGGTCTACCAATCGAATTAATGGTAGAGAAGAAAGTAGGTAAGCCAGGCCAAAAAGTGACAGCAGCGGAATTCCGCGAGAAATGTCGTGAATACGCAGCAGGTCAGGTTGAAGGTCAGAAAGAGAGCTTCAAACGCCTTGGTATCATGGGTGAGTGGGACAAGCCATACCGCACTATGGATTTCGCAACTGAAGCGAACATTATTCGTGCTCTTGGTAAGATCGCAAGCAATGGTCACCTGCTAAAAGGTTTCAAACCTGTTCACTGGTGTACAGACTGTGGTTCTGCTCTTGCTGAAGCGGAAGTAGAGTACAAAGATAAAGTATCGCCATCTATCGACGTTCGTTTTAAAACGGCTGACGAAGCGGCACTATTGTCTAAGTTTGAACTGACAGAAGGTCATGAAGGTCACGGTGACGTATCTATCGTTATCTGGACAACAACACCTTGGACACTGCCAGCAAACCGCGCAGTATGTCTACGTGATGATCTAGAGTACGTGCTTATCCAAACAGAAGGCGACAACGCTGAGCGTATTATCGTTGCTGCTGAGCTGGCGAAAGACGTAATGGACCGTGCGGGTATCGAGCACTTCCACAACCTTGGCTTTGCTAAAGGTGCGGATCTAGAGCTGTCTCAATTCCAACACCCATTCTACGATTTCACTGTACCGGCGATCCTTGGTGATCACGTTACGACTGATTCAGGTACTGGTGTTGTTCACACTGCTCCTGGTCACGGTCAAGAAGACTTCGCGGTTGGTAACAAGTACAACCTAGAAGTAGCAAACCCAGTTGGCTCAAACGGTGTTTACCTACCAGATACAGAGCTATTTGCTGGTCAGCACGTATTTAAAGCGAACGATGCAGTAGTAGAAGTACTAAAAGAAAAAGGTGCACTACTACATCACCACGCTTACGAGCACAGCTACCCACACTGTTGGCGTCATAAGACTCCAATCATCTTCCGTGCTACACCTCAATGGTTCGTTTCTATGGACCAAGCTGGCCTACGTGCTAAAGCATTAGACTCAATCAAGAATGTAGAGTGGATGCCTGAGTGGGGTCAAAGCCGCATCGAAGGTATGATCGAAGGTCGCCCTGAGTGGTGTATCTCTCGTCAACGTACTTGGGGTGTGCCAATTGCTCTGTTTGTTCATAAAGAAACAGCAGAACTTCATCCAAACACGCTAGAGCTGATCGAGAAAGTCGCGAAGCTGGTTGAAGAGAAAGGCATTCAAGCATGGTGGGATGTAGATGCCGCTGAACTACTAGGTGCTGACGCTGACCAATACGAAAAAGTGCTAGATACGCTAGACGTATGGTTCGATTCAGGTGTTACTCACTTCTCTGTTGTTGATGCTCGTGAAGAGTACAACGGCAATAGTGCAGACCTATACCTAGAAGGTTCTGACCAACACCGCGGTTGGTTCCAGTCTTCTCTAATTTCATCTATTGCGATGAAAGACGAAGCACCTTACAAACAAGTACTGACACACGGTTTCGTGGTTGACGGTCAGGGTCGTAAGATGTCTAAATCTATCGGTAACGTGGTTGCGCCAAAAGACGTAACCAACAAGCTAGGTGCTGACATTCTTCGTCTATGGGTTGCTTCTACAGACTACACTGGTGAAGTTGCAGTTTCTGATGAAATCCTAAAACGTAGCGCAGATGCGTACCGTCGTATCCGTAACACAGCGCGTTTCTTCCTAGCTAACCTGAGCGGCTTCAACCCTGAAACAGACATCGTTCCTGTTGAAGAGATGGTTGCGCTAGATCGCTGGGCGGTTGGTCGTGCACTAGCAGCACAAGAAGAGATTGTTAAAGCATACGAAGAGTACAACACGCACGGTGTAACTCAGCGTCTAATGCAATTCTGTTCAATCGAAATGGGCTCTTTCTACCTAGACGTAATTAAAGACCGTCAGTACACAGCAAAACGTGGCGGCAACGCTCAACGTAGCTGTCAGACAGCACTTTACTACATCGTAGAAGCGCTAGTCCGTTGGATGGCGCCAATCATGTCGTTCACTGCAGATGAAATCTGGAACGAAATGCCAGGTCAACGCGACAAGTTCGTATTCACTGGTGAGTGGTTCGACGGCCTATTCGGTCTTGCTGAAGGTGAAGAGCTGAACAACGAATTCTGGACTGAGATCCAAGCGGTTCGTGGTGCGGTTAACAAACTTCTAGAAGATGCGCGTAAAGAGAAAACCATTGGTGGTGCACTACAAGCTGAAGTGACTCTATTTGCTGATGACGCACTAGCGGCGAAGATCAACAAACTTGAAGATGAACTGCGCTTTGTTCTACTAACCTCTGCGGCGAAAGTTAAGCCTCTAGGTGAGAAGACTGATGCAGCACAAGCGACGGATATCGAAGGCTTGTTTGTTGAAGTAGCAGCAGCTGAAGGCGAGAAGTGTGACCGTTGTTGGCACCACACGCCAGACGTAGGCACAATCGAAGGTCACGAGAAAATCTGTGGTCGTTGTGTGTCTAACGTAGACGGCGAAGGTGAAGTACGTAAATTCGCGTAATTGCCTAGAACGACTGAACTTTTTTTAAAATTAACAGCCCCAGTATTTACTGGGGCTGTTTGTAGGTAAAGTAATGAGTGAAAAAGCACTGACGTTAAAGCAATCTGGAGTTCGCTGGCTGTGGTTAGCAATTCTGGTATTTATTGCAGATATTGGCATCAAATTGGTGGTGATGGACAACATGGGCTACGGATGGGCAAACCGAATTGAGGTGTTGCCATTCTTCAACCTACTTTACGTTCATAACTACGGTGCCGCTTTCAGCTTCTTGAGCGATCAAGCTGGTTGGCAGCGCTGGTTATTTACAGGTATCGCGTTTGTTGTGACGGGTCTTTTGACCTACTGGATGAGTAAGCTTCCAGCAAAAGAAAAATGGAACAACATTGCTTATGCACTGATTATTGGTGGTGCAGTGGGCAACGTGTTTGACCGCGTCGTTCATGGCTTTGTTGTTGATTACCTAGACTTCTTCTGGGGTAACTACCACTGGCCAGCATTCAACCTTGCTGACATGGCGATCTGTATTGGTGCGGCAATGATTATTCTGGATGGCTTCCGTAAAAAAGACGCTGACAAGTAATCTTTTGCGGTATATCGAATAACCCTAAGCGTCGTCCGTTGATTCGAGCGACGCTTTTTATTATGTTGGAGCGCCAATCAGCATATCAATGTATAAAAAGACCAAGCTGACAGCGTAATAACCCAAGAACAAGGAAGCATTAACGTGACAACAATAACCAATGAATCGGTAGTAACCCTTCACTTTACGATTAAAATGAAAGACGGATCGGTTGCAGATAGTACTCATAACATGGGTAAACCAGCGAAGTTTGTTATGGGTGATGGCAGCTTGAGTGAAAACTTTGAGCAATGCTTGATCGGCCTCGAAACAGGCGCACAAAAAGCGATTGAGCTAAAGGCAGAAGACGCGTTTGGTATGCCAAACCCTGATCATATTCACTATATGGATCGCACTAAATTTGTAGGTGATGCAGAAGTGGAAGTTGGTACAATCATGGCCTTCAGTGGCCCTGATGGCATGGAAATCCCAGGCATCATTACTGAGATTGCTGGCGACTCAGTAACTGTGGACTTCAACCATCCACTCGCGGGACAAGACGTGACTTTCGAAGTTGAAATTTTGTCAGTAGAATAGCGAACCAAATAAAAGATAACTTCCATGAGCAATGAAATGAAAATCCTGTTAGCTAACCCACGTGGTTTCTGTGCTGGTGTTGACCGCGCGATTAGCATCGTAGAGCGTGCGCTAGAGATGTATCAGCCACCGATTTATGTGCGTCATGAAGTGGTGCATAACCGTTTTGTGGTTGAAGGTCTAAAACAGCGTGGTGCTATCTTCGTTGAAGAACTGCACGAAGTGCCAGACAACAACATTGTGATTTTCTCCGCTCATGGTGTATCGCAGGCAGTTCGTCAGGAAGCCAAGCAGCGTGATTTGACCGTATTTGACGCAACGTGCCCTTTAGTAACCAAAGTGCATATGGAAGTGGCGCGTGCGAGCCGTCGTAATATGGAAGTGGTTCTGATTGGTCACGCAGGTCACCCTGAAGTCGAAGGTACGATGGGGCAATACGCCAGTGAAACCGGTGGTATGTACTTGGTTGAAACTCCAGCCGATGTTGAGAAACTGAAGGCGATTGTGAAAGATCCATCCGATCTTCATTACGTAAGCCAAACGACGCTTTCTGTCGATGAAACTGCCGATGTTATCGAAGAGCTACGCCGCGTGTTCCCAGATATCCAAGGTCCACGTAAAGACGATATCTGTTATGCGACACAAAACCGCCAAGATGCCGTACGTGAATTAGCTGGTGACGTAGATGTGATGGTTGTGGTGGGTTCTAAAAACTCATCAAACTCTACACGTCTTAAAGAGCTAGCTGAAAAGCTAGGGACACCTGGCTACTTAACCGACTGTCCGGAAGATATCAAACCTGAGTGGTTCGAAGGCAAAACAAAGGTCGGCGTGACTGCGGGAGCATCTGCTCCGGAAGAGCTCGTTAATCAGATTCTAGAGCGAATCAAAGAACTCGTTGGTGCCGAAGCGGTTGATGAAGTACTTGGTCGCGAAGAGAATATGTTCTTTGAAGTACCTAAAGAACTGCAAATCAAGCAAGTGGATTAATCTCCATTTATCGAATATTCAAAAGGCGACCTGTGGGTCGCCTTTTTTACATCTCTCTTAACTCATTTAGGTAATCACGAATTTGGTCTTTTCCTAAACCATCGATAATCATATCAGACATCTTCGTGATTCTTCGCTCAAGCGATTGAGCAACCTTTTCGCAATGTGCGTACATGTCTTCATCAGAACCATCGGTCGGAAAAGCATCAACTTGCCAGTTTACTCGAACACCACCTGCAAGCCACTGAGGAGCGGTTTCTTGATGTAAAGAATCACAGAGAATAATAACGATGTCGGGAAGAAACTGAGTTCGCTCCTCCCATGAATGTGTGTGGATATGCGGAATGGGGAGTTGGTGGTCATCTAAATATTTTTGCACCACTGGGTGCACCTTGCCTGTGGGATGTGAGCCTCCACTGGTGACACTAAAATCTGCTGACAGGATATTGGTTGCGATTGACTCCGCGAGGACGCTTCGTCCAGCGTTGTGCTTACATATGAATAAAACTTTATACATCATCGCCTCGTCTTTTCAGAGCGTCCTATTTATACGCTAGCGGAAACTCAGCGATGATGTGTGAAGTTTTTGTGTTAGTGGCTAATGCCGAGCATCTCTTTGAGCACCTTTAAGTAGCGGCGGCTTACTGGTATCTCAAAGCCTGTTTTGGTGATGATTTCCGCTAACCCATTTTCCAGTAACTTGATTTCGCTAATCGCTTTAATACTGACTAAGTATTGACGATGGCAGCGGACTAGAGGGGTTTTCTCTTCCAACGTTTTTAATGTCAGTTGGGTGCTCGCGGTTTGGCTGGTGGAGCGTACATGCACGCCGCTGATATCACTGTAAGCACATTCCACCGTGTCGGTGGCCATGATAACGATGCGGTTGTGTCCGATGCACGGTATCTGATCTAAAGTGTCAGGCGTAATAGCAGACAGTTGTTGCGTTAGGGCGGATTGGCTAATGACTTTGTTTAGTCGTTTGACCGTTTTAGTTAACCGGCATGGGTCGACAGGTTTGAGCAAGTAATCAAAGGCATTGTCTTCAAATGCTTGAATCGCATACTGATCATAAGCCGTGACAAAAACCACATAAGGCATGGTTTCTGGATCAAGCATCCCAAGTAGTTCAATCCCCGTGACTTGAGGCATTTGGATATCGAGAAACACCACATCAGGCTTAAGTTCATTGATTTTTTTTAGGCCAAGGATTGCGTTTGAGGCATCGCCCACGACCTCAACTTGGCCTGTTTCATCCAGTAACTCTGCTAGCTCTTCACGAGCAAACTGTTCATCATCAATGACGAGTGCGGTTAACATCCAACATTACCTTTATTGCTTCAGCGTGCTTTTATGATTTTGGGGGAATGATAAAGCTCATTTTAGTAAATTGATGTGGCTCGCACGTAATTTTTAGCGCTGCATCACGTCCAAATTGATTAGTGAGACGTTTGTCGACAATTTCTAAACCTAGCCCTGAGTGGTTTTCTTTTGGCGGTTCAAAACTGCCTGCGTTGTCTTCGACGGTAATCAAGTGACCTTGTGGGTGTGCTTCGCTGTATATATGAACTTTACCACCTTCAAGCATGTTTGAAATGCCATGCTTAATGGCATTCTCAACCAAAGGCTGGAGTGTAAAGCTTGGTAATTTGATGTCCAGCAATTCAGGTTGAATATCGATTTCAACCTCTAAGCGGTCCGTAAAACGCGCTTTTTCGATGCTCAAGTACGAGTTCACATGTGCAAGCTCTTCCTTTAGCGTCACGGTATTAATGTTCTGCTTTAAATTGCTGCGGAAGAAGTGCGATAAATTTTGGATTAGCTCGCGCGCTTTGTCAGGGTCACGACGAGTAATCGCACTAATAGTATTGAGTGCATTAAACAAAAAGTGTGGATTCACCTGAGCGTGAAGCAATTTTATTTCTGCTTGGGCGAGTAAGGCTTGTTGTTGTTGGTAATCGCCATAAAGGATTTGGCTAGATAGAAGCTGGGCTATTCCTTCCGCCATCGACATGTTGGCCGTCGAGAACAATTTACGCTTCGGTTCATACAGCTTTATGGTACCAATGACCTCTTTCCCTGCACGCAGTGGGATGATCAGCGCAGATCCGAGCTTGCAATCTTTTGCAATGGAGCATTGGTATGGACGCTCCGCGCCATCAAGATAAATGATGTCGTTTTTCTCCATGGAGTCTAATGTGCTTTGCGATGAAATCGGCGTGTTTGGTTTATGGTGATCATCGCCAATGCCCACAAACGCTAAGATTTTTTCTTGGTCAGTAATCGCGACAGCGCCCACTTTGGTTTCTTCGTAAATAATACGCGCGATTTTCTCTGCGTTTTCGGTGTTGAAGCCGTTGCTTAGAATTCCCACTGAGCGATCAGCAATGGTGAGCGCTCGACGCGAAAACGTCGCAGAAAACTTTTCAAAGATTGCTTTTCTGTCTTGCAGGATACTCATGAACAACGCCGCACCAAATGAGTTCGCGATGATCATAGGCGCTGCAATAGCGGACACCAGTTCATAGGCTTGATCAAAAGGTTTCGCGACGGCGAGCAGCAAAATCATTTGCACCACTTCTGCAACAAACGTGACGCTGAATACAACGCTTGGATTAAACAGCAATGCGCCTTTATTTCGCTTGATAAGGTAAACGTGGAGCAAGCCACCAATTACGCCCTCGGCGGTGGTTGAAATTGCACAGGCGAGGTCAGTAAAGCCACCAAGAGAGTATCGATGAATGCCACCAGTAAATCCGACGGCGAAACCTACAACAGGTCCACCAAACAGCCCGCCCATAACTGCGCCGATCGCACGAGTATTGGCAATAGCATCGTTGATGTGCAGACCGAAATAGGTGCCGAGAATACAAAAGCCAGAGAAGAGTACGTAACAAATTAGGCGGTGGCTTAAGCGCGAAGAAATACTCAGCAAAGGTAAGATGATTGGCGTTTTACTTAGCATGTAAGCCAAAACTAAGTACACACACATCTGTTGTAAAAGGGAGATGACCAGTTCCATAATGAACCTAACCTAGAATCAATGTTGTTATTGTATACCTAAGTAACCTCAAGATGCTTGGCTCAGATAGATAAGAACAGCTAAGTAAATGATGCTGTGCTTTCTGAGTCTTAAAGTGACTTGGGTATAAAACAAAAAGAGCCTGCAATTGGCAGGCTCCTATCTTAGTCACTCAGATGTGACGAGTATTACGCTGTTTCTGATACGGCTTGTGGTTTCTCTTCGTCAGCCAGTTCAGTTTCACCTTTACCCTTAGAGGTTTTGATAACGTAACCTGTCACAGCTAGGGCAAACACAATACCTACGATAGTTGATAGTTGCATTGGCAGACCAAAACCTAGCGAGCTGTTGTTTAAGATGAACGTGACACATACCGTGGTCATGAAGATAGCTGGGATAGTGGTAATCCAGTGCAGCTTGTTGTGACGCAGTAGGTAAGCGGACGCAGTCCAAAGCATCATTACCGCTGTTGTTTGGTTTGCAAAACCGAAGTAGCGCCAGATAATGCCGAAGTCTACTTGAGTTAAGATACCGCCGATAACGAACAGTGGAAGTGCCATCAGTAGACGGTTACGTAGCGTTTTTTGTTCCATGTTGAAGTATTCAGCAAGGATCAAGCGGCTTGAACGGAACGCTGTATCGCCAGACGTAATTGGTAGGATAACCACACCCAGGAACGCAAGGATACCACCGAACACACCTAGCAGACCAAATGATGCGCTGTATACCACGTTACCAGGGCCACCGTTTTTCACAGCTTCTGATAGAGCGTCTAGAGAGCCGAAGAAAGACAGAGCGATAGCACACCAAATTAGCGCGATAACACCTTCACCAATCATTGCACCGTAGAATACGAAGCGACCGTTTTTCTCATTTTCCATACAACGCGCCATCAGTGGAGACTGAGTTGCGTGGAAGCCAGAGATAGCGCCACATGCGATAGTGATGAACAATGCAGGCCATAACGGCATGTCATTTGGGTTGAGGTTAGAGAACATGTCCGAAACTTGGAAGTCACCCATTACTGTGTGTTCGCTAGAGAAAGCAACGGCTGTCATTAGACCAACAGACATAAAGATAAGTAGGGCGCCAAACAGTGGGTAGAAACGACCAATGATTTTATCGACAGGAACAATCGTCGCAATGATGTAGTAAGCAAAGATAGCAATAACCATTGTAGTCATGCTTACGCTCAAGCTTGTTTGATCATTGATGAGGTTAGTAATCATGCCAGCAGGGGCTGAAACGAACACTACGCCAACTAGAAGCAATAGGACAATGGCAAAAATATTCATAAAGTGTTTTGCGCCATTACCTAGGTAGCGACCTGTAATGGTAGGTACAGATGCACCGCCGTTACGCACTGAAAGCATGCCTGAGAAGTAATCGTGTACTGCACCAGCAAAAATACAACCGACTACAATCCAAAGCATCGCCGCAGGACCGTATAGTGCCCCCATGATCGGGCCAAAAATTGGACCAACACCTGCGATGTTAAGTAGTTGAACTAGGTAAACTTTCTTTGTTGACATTGGAACGAAGTCAACACCGTCCGATTTGGTGTGAGCTGGCGTTTGGCGTTTTTCATTGATGCCGAAAATCTTCTCGACGAAAGCACCGTAGATGAAGTATCCGCCGATTAGGGCTGCGACACAGGTTAGAAACCACATCATAGCAATTGTCCTTGGTCTTAGTTGGGTAGGGTAATTTTTTAATCTCAGGATGCATGTTATGCGTCACTTGTGTTAAATGCATTCGGTTAGTAGATGAGTGGTCGAATAGAGCACTGAGTGGTCGATATGCTGCTTGAGCGGTTTTTAAAAATGGCGAAAGGTTGATGACAGTCTTGAGCGGCTGATTTGAGTCATCAGTGGTTAAATCTGCAAGCTCAGCGGCAAGCGCCAATAATTAGTGGTAAGCTTATTTTTGAAAACAATTACTTAAGGAAGAACCATGAAAAAGGTAACGGTAGGTCTGGCACTGGCTTTACTTGCAGGATGCACAGCAACGACAGCAGATCTTGCCAAGTCGGGAGATTGGCATCAGATCGGATATCAAGATGGCATAACCGGACACACATCGCGCACGATGAGCGAGCTTCGTGAGTTGGGTAGTGTTAAGCAAAGTGACTACGACCAAGGTTATTTAGAAGGTTTACGTGAGTACTGTAACCCTGCTTTTGCGTATCAAATGGGGTTATCTGGTCAGTATTACGAAGGGGTTTGTGAAGGTACTGAGCAAGCGCAAAAATTCCGCATGGAATGGCAACGTGGTTGGAATGAATACTCAAATTAATAGTCAATAAAGCCGTTGTTACACTGTCTGCATCACATAAATGTGGCAAAATCTTCCTTATTAAACTATGTTCATACTGCTTGATAGTGAGCACAGAAAAAAAGGAATCACATTATGTCAACGCAAATGGCTGGTGGCTGGAGTCCATTTCATGAACTCACAGCAGAGAATAAAGAAGTATTTGCTAAAGGTATCGAGGGGTTTGTCGGTGTCAAATACTCCCCTTTGGTTGTGGCTACTCAAGTCGTAGCCGGACAAAACTATGCGTTTTTCTGTAATGCAGAAGTTGTCTACCCTGGAGCACAACCATACCCAGCAATGGTTCATATGTTCAGTGACCTTGAAGGTAAAGTCGGTATTACTCACATTGAACGATTAAACTACTAAATTAAGCCATAAAAGGCGCCTGACTTTTAAATAAGTGAGGCGCTTTATTGATTAAGATTGATTAGTTTGCGCGATCACGACTTTTCTTAAATATCCTTGCTTGGCGTTCAGTTGCTCAGTCGCGCTTTCTCTATCCAGCCCGGTTAAAATCATCAAAATCGCTAACTTGGCGTCGTAGTCCGTTTCTTTGAGCGCCGTTTTAGCCTCTTGGTTAGTACAATCTGTTGCTTGCATAACAATACGAGCCGCTCTTGCAACTAGCTTTGCATTCGTCGCTTTCACATCTACCATTAAGTTCTGATAACTTTTGCCCAGGCGAATCATGCTTGCGGTAGTGAGCATGTTTAGTACGAGTTTTTGTGCCGTCCCTGATTTTAAGCGAGTGGACCCCGTTAACGCTTCAGGTCCAACAACGGGGCTAATCGCAATATCGGCAATATCTGCAATCGGAGAGTCAGGGTTACAAGATAGTGCTACAGTGGTGGCACCAAGCTCGTTCGCATACTCTAAGCCACCAATCACGTAAGGTGTTCGTCCACTTGCCGCAATACCAACGACGACATCGCGTTGTGTTAGCGTATTCTCTTTAAGATCTTGCTCGCCTAATGTAGGGTCGTCCTCCGCCCCTTCTTTTGCACGGAACATTGCCTCTTTTCCACCGGCAATAATACCAACGACCATCTCTGGATCTGTGCCAAAAGTTGGTGGGCATTCTGAAGCGTCCAAAACGCCAAGTCGACCACTGGTACCCGCACCGATGTAAAACAACCGACCTCCGACCTTAAATGCTTCCGTGATCTTATCAACGGCTTCAGCGATCTCAGGCAATACTTTTTCAACGGCAAGAGGAACGAGTTTGTCCTGTTGGTTGATGCGTTGAACAATATCGAGAGAAGGCAGCAAGTCGATGTCCATGGTGTCTGGATTTCGCCCTTCAGATACCAGATGGGATAAAGCTGCGATAAGTGCATCGTTCGTCATAATGAATTAAGCCTTTTTGTTTAGGATCTATTGCCCTTAATTTTTTGAATAGAGTACACCCAGTGAAGCGAGACGACTTGCCCCCGTAACTTCCGGTAAGTTGCTGGGGAGGCCGTGAATATGGCGCTGCGCAAGCCAAGCAAACGCCATTGCTTCCATGTAATCGCCATCAACACCTTTTTCTGCCGTTGTCGCAACGCTCCATTGTGGCAATAACTTGGCCAGTCGTTGCATCAAAAGCGGGTTTCTTGCTCCACCGCCACAGACCAATAGTTGAGGTGTGATGCCATGAGAAAACTTGTCGACTTCGTTGGCAATGGTAATTGCAGAATACTCGCAAAGTGTACGTTGTACGTCTTCGATTGGTAACTTGTGATGGACCATTTGTTGATGCAGCCAGTCAATATTGAACAGTTCTCGTCCGGTACTTTTAGGGGCTGGCATGGTGAGGTAAGCTTCTTTGAGTAATTGAGTCAACAAAGTAGCGTTTACCGTTCCTTTAAGTGCAAATTGTGCATCTTCGTCGAAGCTTTGCCCTTTATGCAGCGCACACCATGCGTCCATCAACATATTGCCCGGGCCTGTGTCATAGCCAATGACTGGTTGTTCTGGATGCAGTACAGAGATATTGGCAATGCCTCCAATGTTAAGCACCACAGTTGTGGAATCCTGCATCGCAAAAATGCTTTTATGGAAAGCAGGGACGAGTGGGGCACCTTGTCCACCTAGCGCCATGTCTTTACGACGAAAATCCGCTACCGTATCAATGCCTGTCTTGACCGCGATAATGTTGGCATCGCCCAATTGAGTGGTAAACGGCAAGTTTCCGGTAGGCTGATGGAACACTGTTTGACCGTGATTACCAATCGCACGAATTTGCTCTGCGACGTAACCAGACTTATTGAGCAGCTGTAACACAGCATCTGCAAATAGGTGGCCGAGCTGATGGTCAAGTTCACCTATGGCTTTTAAATTTGTTGCTTGACCGGTACAAACAGATAACAGCATGTCTTTTAGTGCTGCGGGCATTGGGTAGTCGTCGTGCGCAATCAGGCGAACATGCTCATCGCTTATTTCAACTAGAGCGGTATCAACACCATCCATACTCGTTCCAGACATCACACCAATGTATAGTTCGTTAAATTTCATAGCCGATCTCGTCAATTCTTCATTCACTTATTGTAAAGCAAATCTGAAGCGAATAACCTCATCGAATACGAGATATTCAGCCGATTTTGAGGAGAAAACATGGGACCGTTATGGGTTGACGTTGCGGGGTATGAACTGACCGCTGAAGACAAAGAAATCTTGGAGCATCCTACGGTTGGTGGCTTAATTCTATTTGCTCGCAACTATCATGATAGCGAACAGCTTCAAGCACTTACTCAATCCATCCGAAAGGCGGCTAAGCGCCCGTTTTTGATCGGTGTGGATCAAGAAGGCGGCCGAGTGCAGCGCTTTCGTGAAGGTTTCTCATTAATTCCTGCTGCTGATGAGTACGCTAAACATCAAAATGGTGAAGAGCTTGCTCGTATGGGCGGTTGGTTAATGGCAGCAGAGCTGATTGCCCATGATATTGATTTAAGCTTTGCCCCGGTACTTGACCAAGGCCATCAATGTAAAGCGATCGGTAACCGCGCATTCGGTGAAGATGCCGATACCATTCTTCGCTATAGCACTGCATATATGCAGGGAATGAAGAGTGTTGGCATGGCAACGACAGGCAAGCACTTCCCTGGACATGGTGGCGTGATTGCAGACTCACATCTAGAAACACCATACGATGAGCGCAGTGATATTTTTGAACAAGATATGGCGATCTTCAAAGCGCAAATTGATGCCGGTATTTTAGATGCCATGATGCCTGCTCACGTGATTTTCCCACATTATGATGCTCAACCAGCCAGCGGTTCTGAATACTGGTTAAAACAGGTCCTGCGTCAGCAATTGGGTTTTAAAGGTTTGGTTTTTTCGGATGACTTGACCATGGAAGGCGCTGCGATTATGGGCAGCCCAGCCGAGCGAGGTGCTCAAGCATTGAGAGCTGGTTGCGATATGTTGTTAATGTGTAATAAACGAGAAGCGCACGTTGAGGTATTAGACAACTTACCGGTTTCAACCGTGCCACTCGCGGATGGATTACTGAAAAAACAGTCATTTTCTCCAAGCGAACTTAAGCTATCTCAAGAGTGGAAAGCGGCGAGTGAAGCGATGAAACGCTTGACTAGCTAAACCTCTTGTAAAAGATTCAAAACAGCGATGAGAAGCCAAAGTTAATTATACTTTGGCTTTTTATTTAACTGTAAACCTAGGTTTACACTAAATGTTTTTTATTCTGTACGCTTGTTTTTCTTTTTTAGCCTGTTATCTTGTCGTTAAAGCTTAGTTGTCTCACCAAAGGTTTGGTTGGGTGTAAAAATAAATATACAGGTTAGAGTTATGCAGAAAAGTGAGTTGAGCAATATTAATATTATCGAAGAACAGGTTCTTATTACTCCGGAGGAACTAAAAACCAAGCTTCCTTTGAGTGAAAAAGCACGTCGCTTTATTCAAGAGTCTCGTCAAACTATCGCTAATATTATTCACAAGAAGGATCACCGCCTGCTTGTTGTATGCGGTCCATGTTCTATCCACGACGTAGAAGCGGCGAAGGATTACGCAAAGCGACTTAAAGCACTCTCTGAACAACTAAGTGACCAACTGTATATTGTTATGCGTGTTTACTTTGAGAAGCCGCGCACCACGGTCGGCTGGAAAGGCCTGATCAATGACCCACACCTAGACGGCAGTTTCGATATTGAACACGGTCTGCATGTTGGACGCGAACTTCTGGTGGAGTTGGCAGAGATGGAAATCCCGCTCGCGACTGAGGCTCTAGACCCAATTAGCCCACAATACTTGGCGGATACTTTTAGCTGGGCAGCCATCGGTGCTCGTACGACGGAGTCACAAACTCACCGTGAAATGGCAAGCGGCCTGTCTATGCCAATCGGTTTTAAGAATGGCACGGATGGCAGTTTGGCAACCGCAATTAACGCGATGCAAGCTGCGTCCTCTAGCCACCGTTTTATGGGAATTAATCGTGAGGGACAAGTCGCACTATTAACCACCCAGGGCAATGCTAATGGACATGTGATCTTACGTGGCGGCAAGCAAACTAACTACGATTCGGTATCAGTCACTGAGTGTGAGCAAGAGATGGCGAAATCTGGTCTTGATGCTTCATTAATGGTGGATTGCAGTCACGCCAACTCACGTAAAGATTACCGTCGCCAGCCACTAGTCGCGGAGGATGTGATTCATCAAATCCGTGAAGGCAATAAATCTATTATCGGTCTTATGATTGAAAGCCATATCAATGAAGGAAATCAATCTTCTGACTTAGCTCTTGAAGAGATGAAATACGGTGTATCTATCACTGACGCATGTATCAATTGGGATTCAACTGAGGCACTATTATGTCATGCACATGAAGAGCTAGTGCCTTTCTTAGAAAATCGTCTAAAGGCTAATTAATACAGGATTTAAGGAACATCAATGGCAGTTGAACTTAACGCATTACGCGATCAGATTGATGCAGTCGACAAGCAAATGTTGGAGCTATTGGCTCAGCGTTTAGCGCTCGTAGAGAAAGTTGGGGAAGTAAAAAGCGAACATGGTTTGCCAATTTATGCTCCAGACCGCGAAGCGGCGATGTTAGCTTCTCGTCGCGCTGAAGCTGAAAAAATGGGAATTCCTCCACAGCTTATTGAAGATATTCTGCGTCGAACAATGCGTGAGTCTTATGCCAGCGAGAAAGATTCCGGTTTTAAGTGTTTGAACCCTGATTTACGCTCAATTGTTATTATTGGTGGTAATGGTCAATTGGGTGGCCTGTTTGGGCGTATGTTCAAATTGTCGGGCTATCAGGTCAAAGTTCTCGGCAGTAAAGACTGGGATCATGCGGATGAGATTCTAGACAACGCGGGTTTAGTCGTGGTCACGGTGCCGATTCATCTAACGGAAGGGGTGATCGAAAAACTGGGGAATTTGCCGCAAGACTGTATTCTGTGTGACCTGACTTCTATCAAGTCGAAGCCTCTGCAAGCAATGTTGAATGTGCACCAAGGTCCTGTAGTTGGTTTACACCCAATGTTTGGCCCAGATGTTCCGAGCCTTGCCAAGCAGGTTATTGTGTACTGTGATGGTCGTGGTCACGAGCATTACCAATGGCTATTGCAACAGTTTGGAATTTGGGGCGCAAGCTTGTGCCAAATCGATGCACAAGAGCACGATCATGGCATGACGTTGATTCAGGCGTTGCGCCACTTCACGTCGTTTGCTTACGGTATGCACCTAAGCAAAGAGAACCCGAACATCGATCAGTTGTTGAAGTTAAGCTCGCCAATCTACCGCCTTGAATTGGCGATGGTGGGACGACTGTTTGGTCAGGATCCGAACTTGTACGGTGATATCATTTTCTCTTCTCAAGAGAATATCGATATGATCAAGCGATTCCATCAGCGTTTAGGTGATGCGGTAGCGATTCTGGATAGCAGAGACAAAGCGCGATTCATCGAAAGCTTTAAGCAGGTGAGTGATTGGTTTGGTACTTATTCTCAACAATTTATGAATGAGAGCCAAAACTTACTCAAACAGGCGAATGATAATATTCATCGCGGCTAATCACGGGTCATTTAGCCGTGCAGAGTCCGAAACAAAAAGAGCAGCGTAAGCTGCTCTTTTTCGTGTTGATGGACAAATCAGTTCGTCGCAGTATTACTCGTATCTTCACTTGATACTGTGTTGATACTGGTATCGCGATAGGGTGAATTGGTTAAATTGACTTGTAGGCGTACAACGTTATCAATCAATTGAACCAAAGGTCCCCATTTCACTTTTTTCTCTTTTTCAAAGACGTCATTGAAGTTTTCTGGTGTCCACTCCATTAAGTATTGAGGGTTGAGTGCTCGTCCGAGGAAGCGTACTTCATAGTGCAAGTGTGGCCCTGTGGAGTTGCCAGAGTTACCGCATTGAGCAATGATGTCGCCTTTACTAACAAACTGACCGCTTTTCACTTTGAAGCGTTGTAGATGAGCAAAGGAGCTCATAAAGCCAAATGAGTGACGAATGGTGACATAGTTACCATAACCACGATTGCTCGGGCGAACGGTTTCCACCACACCGTCAGCCGGTGCCAGGATCTCTTCTCCTCTTTTACAAGTCAGATCGATACCAGTATGAACATGCCTCTTACCTGAAATCGGATTAATACGACTGCCGTAAGAAGAAGAAATACGTTGGTATGTGACTGGACTGTCATTTGGTATCAAACGGAACATCGTCGCGCGAACAGCAGAATCGATAGCGGCTGCGTCAATTCGCTCCTCTAACCCCATGCTGTTCTCATCGATCATCAACTCTTCGTCTGCGAGACCTAAAACCGATTCAACGTCGAATACCCGTTTGCCCAATAGCTGAATTTGATTGTTTTTGTCCGTCAAAGATTGGGAAAGCGAATGATTGGTATCAAGCTGTTCTTCGTAAAGAGCCGTCACTTCGGCCTTTTCACTTTCCAGTTTGGCGATGATTTGTGTTAGTTCGTCTTTATTGTGCATCTGCTGCTGATTAAGGTACCACGCGCCACCAACGACGGCGGGTAATGCCAATACTGAAGCAAATACTGCTAGGACCGAACTGCGGCCCAAATAGAACTGCTGATCGCCGTCTTTCGTCGGGATCTGCATGATGATTTTTTTAGACATAGTTATTGTTACTTAAATAGGCGTTCATTTATTTTTCTCCTAAAAACCAGAGAGGTGCTCTAACTCTCGATTCAGAAGGTCGTTATTGCCTACATTCAATTCTATAAATCGTTTTAGTTGGCTAATGCTTTCGATGTCTATCTTAGCGATCTTCAACCTAACCTCACACTTAGAGACATTCACAATTTGCGCTTTTAACGTAATCACTTGTTCGGATTGATCAAATGAAAAAGTCACATGGACTGGAAGGGTTGGATCCAAAGCCTCAGTCTCTTCCACTTTCATGAGTAAACCATGCAAGGAAAGATCTTGAATCCTAGCTTCAATTACCAAGTCACGTTGTTCTATCTTAGCTGGAGCTTGATGGAGAATACGTGAAAAGCGTCGTCTCTCTGTCATATGAATATTCTCGTCAGGTCGTCAAACAGAATTGAATAGTATATCAATACGAACAAAAAATGTTCGATTGTTGTTTGAAAAGTGTCGAGGTCGCTACAGAGTGACGTAAGTGCTATGTCATGTTCTTAACGAACGAGACGGGCTAATGAGCTCTTTTTATAACAAAGAAAACAAAGGCCGCTATGATAGCGGCCTTTGTACAAATTACAATCAAACTTTGTGGGTTGCGATTACTTCGCAATACGCTTGTATTTGATACGGTGTGGTTCTGCGGCTTCAGGACCCAATGTTTTCTTCAACCAATCCATGTACTCTGTGTAGTTACCTTCGTAGAAGTTAACTTGGCCTTCGTCACGGTAGTCAATGATGTGGGTCGCGATACGGTCAAGGAACCAACGGTCGTGCGAGATAACCATTGCACAACCAGGGAACTCTAGTAATGCTTCTTCTAGAGCACGCAGTGTTTCAACGTCAAGGTCGTTGGTTGGTTCGTCGAGTAGCAACACGTTGCCGCCCGCTTTAAGCAGCTTCGCAAGGTGGACACGGTTACGCTCACCACCCGATAGTTCACCAATAATCTTTTGTTGGTCACTGCCTTTAAAGTTAAAGCGTGAACAGTATGCGCGAGCTGGGATTTCGAAGTTGTTGATCTTAATGATATCAGCACCTTCAGAGATCTCTTGGAATACGGTTTTAGAATCGTCCATGCTGTCACGGAACTGATCGACCGATGCCAGTTTTACTGTATCGCCCATCTCAATTGTGCCCGAGTCTGGTTGTTCAGTACCACTTAACATCTTGAATAGCGTCGATTTACCTGCGCCGTTAGCACCGATGATACCAACAATCGCACCTTTAGGGATGCTGAATGACAGGTCATCAATCAGAACACGACCGTCAAATGACTTGGTCAGGTTCTTCACTTCAATAACCTTATCACCTAGACGCTCACCTGGTGGGATAAACAGTTCATTGGTTTCATTACGTTTTTGGTGATCAGAGCTTTGCAGTTCTTCAAAGCGAGCCATACGTGCTTTTGACTTCGCTTGACGACCTTTAGGGTTTTTACGTACCCACTCAAGCTCTTTCTCGATAGTCTTTTGGCGAGCACTCTCTTGGGAGGCTTCTTGTTGTAGACGAGCGTCTTTTTGCTCCAGCCATGAGGTGTAGTTGCCTTCCCATGGGATACCTTCACCACGGTCCAGTTCTAAGATCCAGCCCGCAGCGTTATCTAGGAAGTAACGGTCGTGGGTGATGGCTACTACGGTACCTGTGTAATCCACTAAGAAGCGCTCTAGCCAAGCCACTGATTCTGCATCTAGGTGGTTGGTAGGTTCATCAAGCAATAGCATGTCTGGCTTAGAAAGTAGCAAGCGACAAATAGCCACACGGCGGCGTTCACCACCTGATAGGTGCGCAATTTTTTGGTCCCATTCAGGTAAACGAAGTGCGTTTGCCGCACGCTCAAGCGCATTTTCTAGGTTATGACCATCTTTCGCTTGGATAAGGGCTTCTAGCTCGCCTTGCTCTTTTGCAAGTGCGTCGAAGTCTGCATCTGGTTCAGCGTATGCTGCGTAGACTGCGTCCAAACGTTTCAGAGCGTCAGCAACGTCAGCAACCGCTTCTTCAACAACTTCACGAACGGTTTTTGATTCGTCTAATACTGGTTCCTGAGGTAGGTAACCTACGTTTAGACCAGGTTGTGGACGCGCTTCACCGTCGATATCCGTGTCGATACCTGCCATGATACGTAGCAGTGTGGATTTACCTGCACCGTTCAGACCTAAAACACCGATTTTCGCACCAGGGAAGAAGCTCAGAGAGATGTCTTTAAGAATTTGACGCTTAGGTGGCACAATTTTGCTCACCCGCGACATGGTATATACGTATTCAGCCATTGCCGATCGTTCCTAAATTAACTGTCATTCAAACCCATCATTTTATACCAAGTGCTTTGTTTTTGTTACCGCATTGCAAGAATTTCCCTAACGAATGGATTTCTTATTTTGAGCTGACCGGAAACTTACACGGTTAGGGTATACACTTTTGTTATTCGTTAAGAATGACGAAGTGTTTTCTATGCGAGTTAGAAACGCTTTGTCTCCATCGTCTTAAAAGTTTGACGAGTACAATTTTTAATACACTAAGTTGCTTTACATGGACATCTGCATTCTGTGTAAATAGATGCATGTGTGAAAATTGCCTTAACATCACATGAACTCTAACAAAACTAGGCTTTAGGGCAGTATATGTCTGGGGAAAATGACACAAATGAGATTCAACGTATCTGAATTGGCTAAAAACGTATGCTGCGCCGCCGCGTTGTGTGCTATGAGTTTGAGTGCTAATGCCGCGCTGAGTTTGGAAAAGCAGCGCGAAGTATATGAGCAAGCTCAAGATTTATTAGATAAAAATGACATCGACGGATACCTTTCGATTCGTCCTAAAATTTCTGACTATCCACTAACGCCTTATGTGGATTACCGCACTTTTATTAGACAGTTACCGGAAAAGTCACCACAACAGGTGAACGAGTTTATTTCTGAGCACGAGTCTTTTCCATTTTCTCGTCGAGTTCGCGCTCCATACCTCAATCATCTTTATAAGCAAAAAGATTGGAAAACCATTACTGAGTTTCAAAAAGTCATTCCTAGTGGTGAGCGTTACCAATGTATTTTCTACGTAGCTCAATTAAAGCAAGGCAAGAAAGTCGCGGCGTTTAAAGGGGCTGAACATATGTGGTTACGTGGCATCAGCATTGCTGATGAGTGTGACCCATTATTTGAAGCATGGGACAAGGCGGGTGAGCGTACCGATGAACTGATTCTACAGCGTATGTTACTGGCGTTTGATGCTCGTAATGGCGGTTTGATGAGTTACTTGCTCAAACTGCCTAAATCAGCGCAGGCAAAGCAACAAGCCAAAGAAATGAAAGCGTTGTTTGATAATCCTTCAAGTGTTGGGGAATTCGCGAAGAAAAAACCTGCGAATGATTTTAATCGAGCGCAAAGTGAATATGCGTTAGAAAAGTTGGCTCGCATGAACACTAGCCAAGCACAAGGTGCGTACGATGCCGTCATTAAAGGACAGAAGTTTTCTCCAGAAAAAGCGCAAGAACTTGCCGACTATATTGCATTTCGATTGACTCGTACGGAGTCTGAGTCATTAGCTAAATGGCGCGATGATAAAACGAAAACCAGTCAGTACTTACCGTTGATTGAAACGCGCATCCGCTTAGCGATTCAAAATGCAGATTGGAAAGGCGTACAAGAGTGGATTGCTGTTCTAAATAAAGAAGAACAAGCCACGCTACGCTGGCAATATTGGCTTGGAAGAAGTGAAATAGCGTTAGGTGATGACATCGCGGGGAAACAGCGTTTAGCAACTCTGCTTGGGCAACGAAACTTCTACAGTGTGGCTGCCGCCAATGCAATCGGGCAATCAATCAAATACCCAACGCATACGGTTAAGTTGGACAAGAAAGTTGTTCAACCCTATCAAGACTCGCTAGCTCGTATCGAAGAGTTGATCGCGACGGATAAAATCGCAGCAGCGAAGAGTGAATGGGCACACTTACTGCGCCGCGTAGGAAAAGATGAAAAGGCGATGTTGGCGGCTTATGCATCATTTAAACGTTGGCATAACCTAACGGTGACCGCGAGTATTCAAGCGCAGATGTGGGATAATATCGAACTTAGGTTCCCAATAGCACACCGCTGGTGGTTTAACTTTTATGCGAAAAAGCACAACATTGATCCCGTCACGATGATGTCTCTCGCTCGACAGGAAAGTGCGTTAGATGTTGAAGCCCGCTCTCCAGTTGGCGCTCGTGGTCTTATGCAGATCATGCCTGCGACGGCGAAGTACACGGCACGTAAATATAAGTTGAGTTATCAAGGTACGCAGGACCTCTACAATGTAGGAAAAAATATCGAAATTGGTAGCCATTATTTGCAAGGTTTATTAGAGGATTACGATAATAATCGTATTTTTGCTCTTGCTGCTTATAATGCAGGTCCTAACAGAGTAAAAACGTGGCGAGAGCGTACCCAAGGAAAAGTGGATGCTTATGCCTTTATTGAGGCAATTCCATTTAAAGAGACGCGCGGTTATGTACAAAACATCTTGATGTTTGAAACATACTATCGTGATCTTTTGGGTATCGATGGCGCGTTCTTGAATCAACATGAGATCAATACCAAGTATTGAGTGAGGTAACTTGATGTCGCACGAACCCGAGTACAAAGACTGGCAACAGATTATTGAGCTAATTCGAACAAGTATGGGCACCCAGCAAGATGACATGCTGTTAACTATGCTGATGTCACGTGATGAGAGAGAGTCATTAATATCACGCGTTAATATAATTAACGAACTTCTTAAAGGAGAATTATCTCAACGTCAGATCAGTCAGATGCTTGGTGTGGGCATTGCCACCATTACTCGTGGTTCTAACGAACTAAAGTCGAAATCTGATGAAGAAAAAGACAAGTTGAAAGTCTTGTTAGAACAAGTTGCGGTATCTAAGTAGACAGTATATCCAATTTGCTTTTAGGCCTTGGTGTTACAATTGACTAAGATAACGTATTACAAAGGGCGGAAATATCCGCCCTTTTGCGTATCTAGAGAATAGGCTGAGTGTTATAAATTTGAAGGAAAGTGCTCAGGGTTTGTGAATGGAATCAAAGCCAGAATCAAGGCTTGGTGATAGACCGAGCTTCGAGTTAGCTGGTTTTGGGTTAGTAGGCTAATAGCGCCACCTTTCTGTTTGATGTTATCAGTACCAAACACTTTGTCCATTACATCTCCCAACTCATTCGCATCCTTGAGTTTTTCCAAGACTTTTGGCGGCAACATTAAGCTTGCAGAACGAGATTCACCGCGGTGAGTCTCTGACTCAACCACCATCCAAGCAAACGTCACGTTTGCTTCAATTCCCGCTTCGAGACCGACATAGTAATCCGCGTTTGGCATCTCTACTTTTGCGTTTTTAACGCGGTTTAGCGCACCACGATGAGTTTCTTCATTCGTCATGGGCTGATCTGCGACCTCACTCGGTACACTGATGCCAACGAAGTTGAACTCTTGATGCGGAAATGCATTACGAAATGCACTTTGAACTGCATTAATTTTGGCTGGGTTTAGCGATGCGATTACGACTTTTTGGGTTGCCATGATCTTTTTACTCACTGGTGTCTATTAACTCAATTTTACTTGCGTAGGCTTTACGTTCTCACTCGGGTAACAGCCTAATACTTTCAAGTGCTTAGTGATTTTTGTTAGCTCTTCAAGTGCCTGTTGCATTTCTGTCGAAGCAAGATGTGATGTCAAGTCTACGTAGAACATCTCTTCCCACGGGTTCCCCATAATTGGGCGTGATTCTAGCTTGGTCATATTGATGCCGTAACGTTGCAGCACTAATAGTGTTTCAACCAATGAACCTGCCTCTTGGGAGGTCGACATGATCAATGTGGTTTTTGCTGGAATCTGAGTAGAAACTTCAACCGGTTTACGAGCAACCACGATAAAGCGAGTATGGTTTTCGGTTTGGTTTGCGATGTTGCCTTGAATTGCTTGCAAGCCATATAGCTTACCGCTTGATGCATTACCAATTGCAGCTACATCATCACGATCCATCTCTTGGACTTTCTGCATTGCATCTGCTGTGCTCGCGCAGGACTCCAGCTTTACTCCTTTCATACGGCTTAAAAACTCACTGCACTGTTGGTGTGGCTGAGGGTGAGAATACAGCGTTTTAATATCTTCCAGACGAATGTCTTTTTTCGCAACCAAGCAGTGTTCGATTGGTTGAGTTAGCTCTCCAACGATGTAAAGCGTCGTGTGTTGTAGTAAGTCATACACTTCATTAATAGAGCCTGAGCTGGTGTTTTCGATTGGCAGAACGCCATAATCAGCATGGCCAGATTCAACCGTTTGAGTCACTTCTTTAAAGTGCTCGCAGTTGAGCTCGATAAGCTCCGTATTTTTACGACTGAAGTATTCGCGACTTGCCAAGTGCGAATAAGAGCCTTTGGCTCCTAAAAATGCGACGCGAGCAAGTGGCTTACGGCTTTGCTGTGGGTTAACGAGATTTTGCAGATAACTTTGTTGAAGCAGAACTGAGTCTTCAATGATGGTATGGAAAAGTTTGGTGATGTACTGCGCGTCAAGTTCGTATTTATCTTGGCCATTAGAAATCAGCTTGACCAATAATTGCTGTTCACGGACGGCGTCGCGAACAGGCTTTGAGGTTTGTACTTTGCTTTTGGCTACTTCAATGCTGAGTTTACGGCGCTCAGACAATAAGCTGAGAAGTTGGTCATCCAACTCATTCAAGCGTAAACGAATTTCTTCGAGGGAAATAGGTTGGTCAGTCATCAATTCTTTCCTTATAAAAAAGCCTCCCGATTTGGGAGGCTTTCTGTTTGTTTTTGACTTTTCTTTCACAAACGAGTTTGCCCCTCCAACTATGGGAGGAAAAAGAAGTCAAAAATAAACAGTGAGGTTAAATGCATAAATAGTGCTTAATTTATGAGTGTTTAAACACAATAAGCAAGGCTGGGGAGAGCGTCAAGCAAAAAAATAGCGCCTTTCGGCGCTATTTCCTCAATCTGTTCAGTTTACTCTTCTTCTTCCACTAGCTCAGGCTTACTTGCACGTCGAGCTTCAGGTTTGTGGGTCAGCTTGTTCAATTGTCGTTCTAGTTTTTGCTCCACTTCGTTGATAGCTGCGTAAAGATCTTCGTGAGTTGCTGAGGCAATGAGCTGGCCTTTAGGAACTTTGATAACCGCTTCGAATTTCTTCTGTTTGTTTGGTTCCTCACTGAAAGTTGCTTGGCAACCAATTAGGTCTACTTGCCATTTCTCCAGTTTTTTAAATTTGCTCTCAATATGAGCTCGGATTGCAGAGGTGATTTCGATGTTTTTGCCAGTGATATTCATTGTCATAAGTGTTTTTCCTCTGTTGCATCCCTCATGGGTTGAGTTCAGATTACCGCTTTAAACATAAAAAAATGTGATTCAGATCATTATTTTGCTCGGGTTTTTTATGATGAAAAATGAATGTGATCTCACTCAAGAACTTCTGAGATTTATCGTGAAATTGCTTGTTATCGGTTAGTAAATCCGTAGATTGGATAGAGTACTCAGCTGAAAACGGCCTCGTTTTTAGGGAAGTTTTACGGCCTAATATTTGAGGTGGTTAAAATTTAACTACACGTAAGGTGTGATGACGATCACTGAGTCTCTCCAATGAATCCATTTAAAAAGCCGCTTACTGTACAAGCGGCTTTTTACTGTCTGGCATTTGGCTGACTTTTCGTAGCGGTATCATGAAAATGGGGTCTTTTGGGGCTAGTGAAACCCTTTCTAGACTTTTGACTTGGTCCAAACTTTCTAGTTGTTTGTATATTATGTAGTAGCGATTAATGCTTGTGACGTACCCAACCGTTGAGCTTAAACTTTTCCGCATAACGACTTCCACGTTATTAAACCAAACATTAGGATCGTAACCTTGTTGGGCTGCACGCTTACGAATACGCTCTACATTGCCGGGGCCCGCATTGTAAGCCGCCAATGTAAAGTAGAGTTTATTTTGTGCAGTAATATCAGGATCACTGAAGTACTGCTTACGCAAAAAAGCTAAGTATTTCACTCCAGCATGAATGTTGTTTTCTAATTGTCGAACATTTTTGATATTGATATTCGGATCTTGAGCGGTGCTGGGTAGGACTTGCATTATACCAACGGCACCTCGACTTCCAACTAGGTCGTTATTAAATCCTGATTCCTTGTAAGCGATTGCTGCGATCAGTAAATAGTCGATATCGTATTTCTCACCATAGCGTGAAAATAGCGCTGCGAGTTTTTCTAGTTGAGCAATTTTCTTAGGGTTAAGAGCTCTGTTCAACCATCCCGTGTTATCGATGTATTTACCGTAAATAACGTTACCGAGTAGTGTCCCAGAGCGAGACTTCTGGATGAACTTATTCACGACGGCTTTTAATTTGGGACTATTTTCTCGCATTGCCCAAGCAATTTTGCCATTTTTGCGGATAGGGATTTTTTTGTGCACCCGAATATCATCCATCACTTTCAGCCAAAGCTTGGCTTTATGGCTATCGAGAACAATGGCTTTGACGTAACCATTGTTGAGCATTCCGACCAGCTCATAATCTTGAAGTGTTTCTTCAATAAAGTGCACGATAACAGGCGGTAAGCCTTTTTTGTTTAGTTTCTTATTTAGTGTCTGAATGCTTTCAAAGTAGCTAGAACTGGCGCGCACCCAAATCTCTTTGCCGCTCAGTTGTTCGATTTTCGTCATCGTTGGTGTGCTTTTGTTTGTCACTACCCACTCTTGAATGTCAGTGAGAATGGGTGAACTGAACTCCACTTTCTGTTTGCGCGTGTCGGTAATAGTCAGGTTGGCGACAACTAAGTCACCTGAACCGTTTTCTAAGGCTGGCAGTAGCTGGTCGCGGGCAACAGGAATAATTTGTACGTTAAGCTTTGGTTTGAGTTTACGAAGGTCTTTTTCGAAATGCGCCAGCAATTCCGCGCCTATGCCTTTTGGTGTGCCGCCCTCAATGTAGTAAAAGCCTAAATCAGCAGAAACTAAGACGCGCAGTACATTCTTCTCCTTGATGACATCGAGGTCCCCAGTATAAGGAGGCTGTTTGAGCGGCGAGATTTGCAGTGCGCAAACGGAAGCAGACAATAGGAGCAGCATAACTGCGCAAAGCTTAGATATCGTCACGTTCACATCCTTTTTATAAAGGGGGGAGGAGAACTTTAAGCATATGTGGAGCTAGGAAGATCATCAAGAAAGGGCTGAATACACTATTGAGAGTAATAAAAAACCGCCACGGTAAAAACGGTGGCGGTTCAGTTTAAAGCAAGTTCAATTACTTCACAGGGTTGAGCTCTATAAGCTTTTCAGTTCTTGCTACGGCGTCTTCCAAACCAAGTTGCTTGTAGGCCTCTAGCTGGATAGTCAGTGACTTACGTGCAGCTTCTGTGTCTGGATACGCTTTTTGTAGCTCTTGGCTGCGATTAATAGCAGCGACCCAAGCTTCACGGCGAAGGTAGAAGTCAGCAGTCGCTAAATCATAGTTCGCTAGACGGTTTTTCAGCGCGACCATACGTTTTTGTGAATCTTCTGCATATGGGCTATTCGGGTAACGTTGAAGTAGTTTTTTGAAGTCATCAAACGCTTTTTTTACCGGTTCAGGATCGCGATCGCTTCGATCTACGCTGAATAAATCATGCATAAAGTTACGATCTTGCGCCATGTGGCTTAGACCTCGCATGTACAGCACCCAATCCATCTTTTCATGGGTTGGGTTTAAACGCATAAAGCGAGAAATGGTTGCTAAGCCCAAAGCAAGGTCGTCGTTTTTGTAGTACGCGTAGATTAGGTCAAGCTGCACCTGTTCTGAGTAGGCACCGAATGGGTAACGTGAGTCTAATGCTTCCAGTTTCTCAATTGCAGAAAGCCAATTACCACTTTGAAGAGAAATCTGTGCGTCTGCATACAGTTCCGAAGGCGGCACATCAGGAACGATTTCTTCTTTGCTTGCACATCCAAACAGAAGGGATACCGCTAAAAGGCCTGTTAAAGTCTGACGTTTCATATCAGGAGTCTGTTCCTTGAATCTAAATATTTCTTAAGCTGCCGTTACTTTCTTTCCAGTAACAGATACAATGACGTAATAGTCTATTTTTTCACAGTCGTGAGCATTAGTCTCACAGTTTTTAAAAAAGTTCGATATGGCTCAGCAGATTGTATTAACAAATACCGTAAAAGATAGCCAGTTAGGTCAACGTTTAGACCAAGCTATCGCCGAATTATTCGCGGACTTCTCTCGCTCGCGCCTAAAAGAGTGGCTGCTTGATGGGAAAGTTCAAGTTGATGGTGAAGTTGTCACTAAACCTCGTACCAAAGTAATGGGTGGCGAGGAAATTACATTGCAAGCCGAGTTAGAAGATGAAGAACGCTGGGAAGCGCAAGATATCCCGCTAGATATCGTCTATGAAGATGAAGATATTATCGTTATCAACAAACCTCGTGACTTTGTGGTTCATCCGGGCGCTGGTACGCCTGATGGCACTGTGCTTAATGCGTTGTTGCATCATTACCCTGATATTGCAGAAGTACCTCGTGCAGGTATCGTGCACCGTTTGGATAAAGACACAACGGGTTTGATGGTGGTGGCGAAAACCGTTCCTGCACAAACTCGTCTGGTTCGCGCACTGCAAAAACGTAATATTACTCGTGAGTACGAAGCGATCGCTATTGGTCGTATGACTGCGGGCGGTAAAGTGGATCAACCTATTGGTCGTCACTCTACTAAGCGCACGCTTATGGCGGTGGCACCAATGGGCAAACCAGCAGTAACGCACTACCGTGTTGCTGAACGCTTCCGCGAACACACGCGTATTCGTTTGCGTCTAGAAACGGGTCGTACGCACCAGATTCGTGTGCACATGTCTTATCTTCAGCATCCGCTGCTCGGTGATATTGCATATGGTGGACGTGCTCGCATCCCGACAGGTGCGTCTGAAGAGCTAACGGCAATGATCCGGGGCTTCGATCGCCAAGCATTGCACGCAGTAATGCTGCGCTTTGAGCACCCAATTACGGGCGAAGTTCTTGAGTTTCATGCTCCAGTGCCTGATGACATGGTTGTGATGACTGAAGCGCTTCGTCAAGATACAGAAGAGCACGGCTTACCGGAAGAATTCTAATATGAAGACGATCATTCCGAACTGGCCAGCGCCTAAAAATGTCAAAGCTTTCGCCTCAACACGCATAGGTGGATTTTCGACAGGCCCTTACCAAGGGCTAAATTTAGGTACTCACGTTGGGGATGATTTGTCTTTAGTAGAGAAGAACCGAGCTTGGTTGGCGCAACAGGCAAGCATGCCAAATGCGCCAATCTGGTTAAACCAAACGCATTCAACCGTTGTGGCTCAAGCAAATGAACCAACAACACAGGTGCTTGATGCGGATGGTGTATTTACTTCTTCAAGCCATGTTGTTTGTTCAGCGATGACCGCCGATTGTTTACCTGTATTATTGACTAATACACAAGGTACGCAAGTAGCCGCTGTTCACGCAGGTTGGCGCGGCTTAGCAAATGGCATTGTCGAAAATGCGTTAGCGTTGTTTTCTGGTGAAGTGATAGCGTGGCTTGGCCCCGCCATTGGCCCTCAAGCCTTCGAAGTGGGTGAAGATGTTCTGCAAGCTTTTGTTGATTTTGATTCACAGGCGAATCAAGCATTTGCTCCACGCGATATCGACGGTAAATGGTTTGCTGACATATCGGTGCTGGCAACGCAACGTCTAAACCGGGCTGGTGTGACACAAGTGTTTGATTCTGGACTTTGTACTTACCAAGATAAAGCCTCTTTTTACTCTTATCGCCGTGATGGTAAGACTGGTCGACAAGCAACCTTTATTTGGATCGAAGACTAGCTATAAGCACCAAAGTGCTAAGATGCATACTACTATTTTTGCAAAGCTATCTTTATTCATTCACTCCCTTGAAATTCCCCACCCGAGTATCCATCTTTCTAACTGTCAAAAGAATTTCCTTTAGTTGAGGTTAGGAAGGTAGATATGCGTCTTGATCGATTCACAAGTAAGTTTCAAATCGCTATCTCTGATGCTCAATCACTAGCGTTGGGGCGCGATCATCAATATATCGAGCCAGTTCACCTCATGGTGGCTTTGCTTGATCAAAATGGCAGTCCAATTCGTCCATTGCTTACTATGCTGGATGTGGACGTAACGCATTTACGCTCTAAATTGAGTGAAATGTTAGATCGATTACCAAAAGTCAGTGGCATCGGTGGGGATGTTCAGCTCTCTAGCTCGATGGGCACATTGTTTAACCTGTGTGACAAAGTGGCGCAAAAGCGTCAAGACTCCTATATCTCGTCTGAAGTCTTCCTGCTTGCCGCTTTAGAAGATCGCGGACCATTGGGGCAATTGCTCAAAGAGATCGGCTTAACAGAGCAAAAAGTCAGCCAGGCAATCGAAAAGATCAGAGGTGGTCAAAAGGTCAATGATCCGAATGCAGAAGAGCTTCGTCAAGCATTGGAAAAGTTCACCATAGACCTTACCGAACGTGCAGAGCAAGGTAAATTGGATCCGGTTATCGGCCGTGATGATGAAATCCGTCGTACTATCCAGGTATTGCAGCGTCGTACTAAAAACAACCCTGTGATTATCGGTGAACCAGGCGTAGGTAAGACAGCAATTGTTGAAGGCTTAGCGCAGCGCATAGTTAACAATGAAGTACCTGAAGGTCTGCGTGGTCGTCGTGTGCTATCACTGGATATGGGCGCACTGGTTGCTGGCGCGAAATACCGTGGGGAATTTGAAGAGCGTTTAAAATCAGTATTGAATGAACTTGCTAAAGAAGAAGGCAACGTCATCCTCTTCATTGATGAACTACACACTATGGTCGGTGCTGGTAAAGGTGAAGGCTCAATGGATGCGGGCAACATGCTAAAACCGGCATTAGCTCGTGGTGAGCTGCACTGTGTTGGCGCAACAACATTGGATGAATATCGTCAGTACATCGAAAAAGATGCAGCATTAGAACGTCGTTTCCAAAAAGTGCTGGTGGATGAGCCGACCGTTGAGGATACCGTGGCGATTTTACGTGGCTTGAAGGAGCGTTATGAGCTTCATCATCACGTCGAAATTACCGACCCAGCGATTGTTGCTGCGGCGAGTTTGTCACATCGCTATGTCTCCGACCGTCAGTTGCCGGATAAAGCGATCGACTTAATCGACGAAGCGGCTTCAAGCATTCGTTTACAAATTGACTCTAAGCCGGAGTCCTTGGATAAGCTTGAGCGTAAAATCATCCAACTCAAAATTGAGCAGCAAGCACTAAGTAACGAGCACGATGAAGCGAGTGAAAAGCGTTTGAAAGCGCTTAATGAAGAACTCAATGAAAAAGAACGTGAGTACGCTGAACTAGAAGAGGTTTGGAATACAGAAAAAGCAGCTCTTTCTGGTACTCAACATATTAAGTCTGAGCTTGAACAAGCTCGTATGGACATGGAGTTTGCTCGCCGAGCTGGTGATCTAAACCGCATGTCGGAGCTTCAATATGGTCGTATTCCTGAACTTGAGAAGCAGTTAGATCTTGCAACCCAAGCTGAAATGCAGGAAATGACGCTATTGCGTAATAAAGTAACCGACAACGAGATTGCAGAAGTACTTTCTAAGCAAACCGGTATTCCGGTATCCAAGATGCTAGAAGCGGAAAAAGAGAAACTACTTCGCATGGAAGACGTGCTGCATAATCGTGTGGTAGGTCAAAGCGAAGCGGTCTCTGTTGTATCGAATGCCATTCGTCGTAGTCGAGCTGGGCTTTCTGATCCAAACCGACCAATTGGCTCCTTCTTATTCTTAGGTCCAACTGGTGTGGGTAAAACAGAGCTTTGTAAGACACTTGCGAGCTTTATGTTCGACAGTGAAGATGCGATGGTCCGTATCGATATGTCTGAGTTCATGGAGAAACACTCAGTGGCAAGGTTGGTTGGTGCACCTCCAGGCTATGTCGGGTATGAAGAGGGTGGTTACTTAACTGAAGCGGTTCGTCGCAAGCCGTATTCGGTAATTTTGTTAGACGAAGTAGAGAAAGCGCATCCGGATGTATTTAACATTCTGCTGCAAGTTCTCGATGATGGGCGTTTAACGGATGGTCAAGGTCGTACTGTTGACTTCCGTAATACGGTTGTGATCATGACATCTAACTTGGGTTCATCTCGTATCCAAGAGAATTTCGCAACATTAGACTATCAAGGTATCAAGAGTGAAGTGATGGATGTGGTTAGCAAACACTTCCGCCCAGAGTTCTTGAACCGTGTTGACGAAATCGTGGTGTTCCATCCACTTGGTCAAGAACACATTAAGTCCATTGCTTCTATTCAATTGGAACGTTTGGCGAAACGACTAGAGGAGAAAGGCTATCAACTAGAAGTTTCCGACAAAGCGCTCGATTTGATCGCTCAAGTTGGTTTCGATCCTGTGTATGGTGCGCGTCCTTTAAAACGTGCAATTCAGCAGAATGTCGAGAACCCGTTAGCCAAATCAATTCTTTCTGGTGAAATCGTTCCAGACAAGACAGTGCAGCTAATTGTTACTAATGACCAAATTTGTGCTCATCAATAATTGTATGGATACAGTAAAATTGAGATAAAAATCACACTAAAGGGGCCGTTTGGCCCCTTTTCTATAGTTTTTTAGAGTCTTTTGTCTGTTTTCTATACGAATAAACTAAAAAGGTGAGTTTTTTTAAAAAATGCACTTGTGTTCTTTGATGAACTCCCTATAATGCGCCTCCGTTGTCACGGGAAAGCAAGTGAAGCGGAACCTAAACAACTACGGTTAGTGAGTTAAAATTAACTCGCAGATAAATAACTTAAAAAAGTGTTTGACACGATAAGTTATCTAGCTAAAATGGCCGTCCACTTTGAAGAGAACTTCGAAGTGTGCTCTTTAAAAATATAGACCTATCAATCTGTGTGGGCACTCGTTGATGATAATCCAATTAGAAGCTTAGGCTTCAAATTAGGTTTCAATGATACGAAGTGACCATTGAATCGAAAGATTCAGCACAGTCAATTCAAACATTACTTCTGCTATTTATTAGCGAAAGGAATGTTCAGTATTCATTGAGCCGAACAAAATCTTAAATTGAAGAGTTTGATCATGGCTCAGATTGAACGCTGGCGGC
>NZ_JAWOQR010000069.1:0-1459 GCF_033337445.1 Vibrio sp. YT-15 | reverse complement strand
ACCACCTCATACGCGCCGAGCAGCCCATATTCTGCATCTAAAGCTTCGAGCGATCACCTGGTTCGCGCTTGGCAACGTACTTATGGCTTACCAACACTTATCACTAATTGCTCCAACAACTATGGCCCGTATCACTTTCCAGAGAAGTTGATCCCTCTGATGATTCTAAATGCCCTCGATGGCAAGCCGTTGCCTGTGTATGGTGATGGTATGCAGATCCGAGATTGGCTGTTTGTGGAAGACCATGCTCGCGCGCTGTACAAAGTGGTCAACGAAGGTGAAGTCGGTGAAACCTACAACATTGGTGGCCATAACGAAAAAGCCAACATCGAAGTGGTGAAAACCATTTGTGCTTTGCTTGAAGAGTTGCGACCAAACAAACCGGCCGGGGTCGAGTCTTATGAATCTTTGATCACGTATGTGAAAGATCGCCCTGGTCATGATGTGCGTTACGCAATTGATGCCACCAAGATCGCTCAAGAGCTTGGCTGGACGCCAGAAGAAACTTTTGAAAGCGGTATTCGCAAAACCGTCGAATGGTACCTAAACAACCCACAATGGTGGCAACGTGTGCTTGATGGTTCATACAGTTTAGAGCGATTAGGAGCGGGCGAATAATGAAAGGCATTATTTTAGCAGGTGGCTCGGGCACTCGCCTTTACCCTATTACACGCGGTGTCTCTAAGCAGTTACTGCCGGTTTATGACAAGCCAATGATTTACTACCCGTTGTCAGTACTCATGCTTGCTGGCATTCGTGAAATCTTGATCATCACCACGCCAGAAGACCAGGAAGGATTTCAGCGCCTATTGGGTGATGGCTCAGAGTTTGGCATTGAGTTGCAATACGCGATTCAGCCAAGCCCAGACGGCTTAGCTCAAGCCTTCATCATTGGTGAAGACTTCATTGGCGATGACTCAGTATGTTTGGTGCTGGGTGACAACATCTTTTATGGGCAAGGGTTTTCGCCGAAGTTACAACAAGCTGCAGCATTAACAGAAGGTGCGACGGTCTTTGGCTATAAAGTGAAAGACCCAGAGCGCTTTGGTGTGGTGGAATTTGACGACGAGATGCGAGCGCTATCGATTGAAGAGAAGCCAGTCGAGCCAAAATCCAATTACGCTGTGACAGGGCTGTATTTCTACGATAATCGCGTCGTGGACATTGCCAAAACCATCCAACCGTCCCATCGTGGTGAGCTAGAAATTACGAGTATTAACCAAGCTTACTTAGAGCAAGGGAAGTTGACGGTTGACGTGCTAGGGCGTGGCTTTGCGTGGTTAGACACGGGAACACATGGCAGCTTGCTTGAAGCTGCTCACTTTGTCGAAACGATCGAGAAACGCCAAGGTTACAAAGTGGCTTGCTTAGAAGAGATTGCTTATCGCCGAGGCTGGTTAACGCGAGAGCACATTCAAGCCGCAGGAAAAGCCTTATCTAAAAACGATTATGGCCGCTA
>NZ_JAWOQR010000068.1:0-1468 GCF_033337445.1 Vibrio sp. YT-15 | reverse complement strand
ACCACCTCATACGCGCCGAGCAGCCCATATTCTGCATCTAAAGCTTCGAGCGATCACCTGGTTCGCGCTTGGCAACGCACTTATGGTTTACCAACACTTATCACGAATTGCTCCAACAACTATGGCCCGTACCACTTCCCAGAGAAGTTGATCCCTCTGATGATTTTAAATGCCCTCGATGGCAAGCCGTTGCCTGTGTATGGCGATGGTATGCAAATCCGAGATTGGCTGTTTGTGGAAGATCATGCTCGCGCTCTTTACAAAGTGGTCAACGAAGGTGAAGTCGGTGAAACCTACAACATCGGTGGTCATAACGAAAAAGCTAACATCGAAGTAGTGAAAACCATTTGTGCATTACTTGAAGAGTTGCGACCAGACAAACCTGCTGGGATAGAGTCTTATGAATCTTTGATCACTTATGTCAAAGATCGCCCTGGTCATGATGTGCGTTACGCAATTGATGCCACCAAGATTGCTCAAGAGCTTAACTGGACGCCAGAAGAAACGTTTGAAAGCGGTATTCGCAAAACCGTGGAATGGTACCTCAATAATCCGCAATGGTGGCAACGCGTGCTTGATGGTTCATACAGTTTAGAGCGATTAGGAGCGGGCGAATAATGAAAGGCATTATTTTAGCAGGTGGCTCGGGCACTCGCCTTTACCCTATTACACGCGGTGTCTCTAAGCAGTTACTGCCGGTTTATGACAAGCCAATGATTTACTACCCGTTGTCAGTACTCATGCTTGCTGGCATTCGTGAAATCTTGATCATCACCACGCCAGAAGACCAGGAAGGATTTCAGCGCCTATTGGGTGATGGCTCAGAGTTTGGCATTGAGTTGCAATACGCGATTCAACCAAGCCCAGACGGCTTAGCTCAAGCGTTCATCATTGGCGAAGAATTCATTGGCGATGATTCAGTATGTTTAGTGCTGGGTGACAACATCTTTTATGGACAAGGGTTCACTCCGAAGTTAAAGAAAGCGGTTGAGACGGCAGAGAGTGGCAATGGGGCTACGGTGTTTGGCTACCAAGTGAAAGACCCTGAGCGCTTTGGTGTGGTTGAGTTTGACGCCGACAGAAAAGCTATCTCTATTGAAGAAAAACCAGCTAAGCCAAAGAGCCACTATGCTGTGACGGGGCTGTATTTCTTTGACAACCAAGTCGTGAGTAGAGCTAAGCAAGTCGAACCATCAGAGCGAGGTGAGCTGGAAATTACCACATTAAATCAAATGTACCTAACAGCAAACGAGCTCAATGTTGAAATGTTAGGGCGTGGTTTTGCCTGGTTAGACACAGGTACTTACGAAAGCTTGCTCGAAGCTGCTCAATTTGTTTCGACGATAGAGAAACGACAAGGTTACAAAGTGGCTTGCTTAGAAGAGATTGCGTATCGCCGAGGCTGGTTAACGCGAGAGCACATTCAAGCCGCAGGAAAAGCCTTATCTAAAAACGATTATGGCCGCTA
>NZ_JAWOQR010000067.1:0-1471 GCF_033337445.1 Vibrio sp. YT-15 | reverse complement strand
TTTTTGATTGTTCCCAGAGCTAGACAAATCAGATAAATACGAACGGAAATTCACCATCGCTTGCTGAATATCATCAAAGTCTTGTTCACTTAGTTGTAAGATTTAGGTGAAATGGGATTCAACTTCTTTACCTGGAAGAGCAACATTAAATCCATTCTCTTCAGGCAAATACATATCGAGTTTGTCTGCCGTATTAGAAAACTTCACTTTTGCAACCTTTCCTGCGACTTCCGTTGCTGCCTTTTGATTTTCCGATAACGTTACTTTCGATAACCCCACTTCCTTTTGTATTGCACGCAGAAGTGATTCAATTGGTCTTTCTACACCGGATAGAACTCTTGATTGCTCTGTTGCTAAAGCCAAACTTGGAGCTTGTTTAAGCTGAATATCCTCTATCAGAGTTTTCCACTCATTGACATAATCTTGATAATAGCGGGCTTGAAGCCCCTGAATAGCACTATCATGATCAATTTCATGAGCTTTAAGATCATCCCCATACACCCAGTTTTCTTCCATCAATCCTTTGACGGTGCGATTAATCTGAATTTGGAAAATGCTGTGAAAACCGTTGTAGGTATAAAAACCGGAAATACCTTGCGATAGAGGTTTTCCACTTGCTCGCTCAAATTGTTCTAAACCTTTAGGTCCTAACACGTCTGTTAAACGGAAAGACGGAACGTGGCTTTTAGCAAACTGCATCTTCATACGCTGATATGCACGCTCTGGAAGTGACATTTGCGTTAGAACTTCTCGTGCTGCACTAATAGCAGTCGCATCCATTGAGAAGCCTTTCTCGTCGTTCTCTAGTAAGTTTTTAGTATGCACTAGCAAACGCTCACGTAGCTCTTTGTTTAACTCTCCTGGATACTGACGTTCAAAGTAGAAGTTGAACCAAGCAATTACCTCTTCTTGTTGATACTTTTCCGGATTAAACAACATTAAATACGTCTTTAACGTCTCATATAAGTATTCACGATGCTGCTTATTCGCTTCCATTTCCGAGACCAAACTCTCTGACAGCAGAGTAGCAAAGTGTTGAGAAAGAGCATCTGAATACGCGTTATTTGCTGCTTGAGAAACTTTGTCACCTTGATACAGACCAAACTTTTTCACTGCATCAGAATGACCATATTCACTATTTTTCCCTAGTGGCAACATCATGATCTTGTCTAACGTGTCTACAGCACTGATAACGTCCGATTCAAAATCAAGGCTCTCTGCACCTATCATCGCTTCAATATGATTTGCTTGGCTATTGGTATCGACAATTAACTTTGAATTCCATTGATAACTCAGGAACCAAAGGGCGGAAGCACCAACAAGAACACCAACACAACCCACGTATATGCCCGTACGCATCCATCCAGATTGCTTTTGATAGTGGCGGTTAACGCTACCTAGTAATTGCTCTTTAAAGATGATTCGCTCAAAAAGATTCTTAACAAAATAGCTATGCGAACTGTTAACGTTT
>NZ_JAWOQR010000066.1:0-1490 GCF_033337445.1 Vibrio sp. YT-15 | reverse complement strand
CCGTCAACGCAAGCGATAAGGATGTCTTTTACCCCACGGTTTTGAAGCTCAGTCAACACGTTAAGCCAGAACTTGGCACCTTCCGTTTCAGAGAGCCACATACCGAGCAGCTCTTTTTGGCCTTCCATGTTGACGCCTAACGCAAGATAGACCGCTTTGTTGATGACTTGCTTGTCTTGACGCACCTTAACCACGATGCAATCGAGATAGACGATAGGGTAAATTTCGTCGAGAGGTCGCGACTGCCATTCAATCACTTGCTCAAGCACCGAGTCGGTTACTTTTGATATCAGCGTTGGCGAAACATCAGCATCATACATTTCCTTGAACGTTGCGACGATTTCACGTGTGGTCATGCCTTTCGCATATAGGCTTAATATCTTGTCGTCCATGGATTGGAATCGAGTTTGGTGTTTGCGGACGAGTTGAGGTTCAAAGCTGGCTTCACGGTCGCGAGGGACGTCGATATCGACTTTTCCATCATCGGTGATGATTGATTTACCCGAGTAGCCATTGCGGGAGTTGGAGCTGGTTCTGGGTTGGTGTTTTTGATATCCAAGGTGCTCATCGAGTTCAGCGTTTAACGCCGTTTCAACGGTCACCTTGGTTAACATTTTTCGGAAGTCATCCAGGTCAGATTCTGTCTTAATTGACTTCGCCGCTTCACGAGCAAAAGCTTCGAGTGCTTTCTTATCCATATTGTCCATCCTTAGCCTTTAAGGCTTAAGTTTAGACAGTTACACAGAATTCAGGACACTCTCTTTTTCCTTCGTTTACCTTTTCTATTTTTGCCCTTCTATCTGTTGCTTTGTCTATTCTACGCATCGACCAACACAGACTTTACTTACTTTCTGCATCTATTCGCATCCATCATTAGTCGACGTTCGACATAAAAAAACGCATCACAAGTGATACGTTTTTTGCGTCGTTGTTTGTAGTTTGTATTCGACTCTACTCGCAGTCGTCTTCATCTGCGTTAACTGGGAACAAACACATTAAGCGACTGAGGACGAATCTTGATCTCTAAACGACGGTCAGAATAGAGCTCACCGTCGATGACGTAGTCAATCGGCTTATCTGCAGTAATCGTCACCCCCGTTGCGCTCGCGTACTGAAACAGATTCGACTCATCCTGCGCACCGACGCTGGTTAATGTTAGATCCGACAACGCCACTAGGCGTCCACCCAGCGACTGAGTGTTATCAAGGTAGGTAATGTGCAGTTTCCCATCATCTGGCTGCGGCGCGCCGCCACCTTGCGCTAACACAGTACTAAATGGCGCGATGTTGGCAACGACGAAGCTGTGCACCTCCATCTCCTGACTCTCCCATCCTTGTTCACTCGCCGCCTGCCCTTCGAGGGTTACTTGCAGAGTTTGCACCTCTTCGGAAATAACAGCGTTAAAAAAGCCCGTTAAATACGCCAGTTGCCCAAACGCATTTTTCTCTTCACGATGCGCGTGTTCAATCATCTTCTGTTCCAAGCCAATA
>NZ_JAWOQR010000065.1:0-1494 GCF_033337445.1 Vibrio sp. YT-15 | reverse complement strand
AAAATCCAGACAGCGTAATCAGCGTGGTTGATAAAGGAATACGTCGTAACAGCATCTAAAATCTCTATGGGTAAAGCAAGGCATTGAGACGTTTAGCCTCTGACAGGCTTTTTAGTCCCAAACCGCCAACCAAAGCGTGTCCATCAATGGTGATGATGTTCTTTGTCTGGCCTGCTGGTGTTGCTGCAAGTAACGGCATCGCCTTTAAAATGGCGTCTGCACCGCCCATGGTCTCATAGCTGCGGCCACTAACTAAAATGACATCGGGTTGCATCTCTACCATCGCTTCGGTTGACAGTGGTTTGTAAGAGGTCAGTTTTTTCGCCGCAGGATTATCACCGCCTGCTAACGCTATGATGGCGTCTGGCGTGGTATTCAAGCCTGCAACATTGGCTGGGCGACCTTCGTGAATAAGCAAAAACAGCACTTTCTTTTTAGCAGAAGGTGCAGGCTGATGCGCTTGCAAAGATTCGACTTGCGTTTTTACCTCTTGCTTCAAGTTTGTTGCTTGAGACTCACGGTTCATGATAGTCGCAATCTGATCGATACGATGCAAAAGCCCGTCAACGTTGGCTTCTGTATTGACTATCTCGACATCCACACCTGCCGACTTTAGTTGATTTAAGGTGGTAGTTGGTCCCATCTCATCAGAGCCAATTAACTTGGTTGGGCTCAGTGCCAACAACCCCTCTGCTGCAAGTCGGCGATGATACCCAACGTCGGGTAACTCCATGCCTTGCGGCAAAGTACTGGTTACATCAACGGCGACCAAGCTGTCTTTCGCATCGAGCGCAAGTAGTAGTTCGGTAACGGCGCTGCCCGCACTGACGACGCGTTCTGAGTTTGGGGCGTTGTTGGCAAAAAGGTTCGTGCTTGCAAGTAACAGAGCGGCAGCAGTCAACGCAGTGCGCACTGGTGATAATGTGTTCTTCATGAAAATGTTCTCAGTTTTATGTTCTTGTTATGGCGACTCTTCAGTGAGCAATTGAGTCGCCTGAATTCCGTTTTCTTGCAAAAAGCCAAGAAGCTGAACAAGTGATTGAATATTGGCTGTTTTTTCTGCACCAATCACAATAGGTTTATCGGTTGATTTACTCTCTTCTAACAGCGCGAGAGTGAAGTTTTCCCAATCAATGTACGTTTGTCCGTTGATCGCCCAATAAGGCTCATCCTTGAGGATATTAACGGTAATCGACTGCTTATCGACCTCTGCAACGGCCTGAGAGTCGGTGCTTGGCAGCGCGACATCTAATGAATCGAGTTTGACTGCGGCGGTAAGCATCAAGAAAACCATCACAATAAAAATGATGTCTAACAGCGGTGTTAAATCTGGTGTTAAGCCGTTGCGGTTATTGTCTTGTGGTACTTTGATCATGAAGCTTTTGCCTCAGCCGTTTTGGTGACACTTACCGTTGTTTTTGTTTTTTCTGGAGACACGTGCTGCAGGGAAATGCCTTCAAGCCACAAATTCACGTAGTTGAGAGTATGCTCAAG
>NZ_JAWOQR010000064.1:0-1509 GCF_033337445.1 Vibrio sp. YT-15 | reverse complement strand
AAACTTTTCTATTTCCGAAGTGCGTTACTATCGTGGCTAAAAGAACCCAATACTGACAATAAAGATCGACACTTAGACTCAATCAATGTGGCTATCCAACGAAAGTGTGACAACAAAGTTTGAAACTCGCTTTTGGACAATTTCGTTTCAGTGACTTTACTAAATTAGTAGAGTATGGATAACTTCAAGTATAGAAAATTCGAAAAACTCAGCCGCTATAATTGGTGGTGCGGTTTAGCATGGCCCCTTTATGATGGACAGTGCTTTAAACGAGGATGGAGATTAAATCGTTATGTTGGTCACTAAAGTAATTAGGCTGTTTGATCGAGTTCAATTCCCACTTCACCATGCTTGGTTGAAGCTTTTATCTGAAGCTATAGATGGCAGCGTGCTCGATAAACCATTACTCGATGAAGCCAACTGTATAACAAGTGCAATGGGTTTAGAGTATGTAGCGATCTTGAATTCATTGCTTGAAGATCACCCTGATGTGTTTAGTGAGTTCTTGAGCCTGAAGGTTTGTGTGAAAAAACGTAAGTCAGTTGAAGGTGCTGAGTTTTCAACGAATATAGAGTTTATCGAGTCAAAACTCGCTAAATATAACACGACAAAAACTCCTCAAGAGCAAAGAATCGAGCAACAAAAAGCACAGGAACAAAAGCTAAAACAGCGGCAAATAGCGTCTGACAAGATGTTTGCAGATCTTAGAGCTAAGTATGATAAGCAATTCATCGACTTCCCCTCACTCAATATTAGTTCGATTCGTAGGCACTCTAAAGCAGCTTATATTCTCACGACTCTCAACAAAGGTATGATCACTGATGCCGACTACTTGTGGCTTAAGCAGAAGGGCTTTGAGAATGATCAGGTGAATAGCATGTATTACCTTCGTCGCGCAGAGAACTCCAAGCGAATATGGAATACGACCAATAAGCCGTGGAACTTGGTTAATGCTCTTGCTGATTATCGTAAAGCAGATAAGGCAAAAACAGCCCTAACCTTGGTGAATAAGCACTTTCCATTCAAATTTGCGAATGGAAATAAGAAGTTAAAATCTGCTTTGCTTACTACGGCTGGCGGTGTTAAACGTGATTTAAATATGCTAGAACAAGCTATCGAATTTGGCATACAGGCTCATGAATTGACTCTACAGGACTACCGCCCATGCACTTTGATTGGTGCGTGCAAAATGTTGAGTGGAGATATCTCCCAAGGTCATGAGTGGTATCAAAAAGCGATTAACCGTGGTTTTGAATCTGATTCTTATGAGCAAGAAATACGCTCTATATATATGCGAGCTAAAGCTAATGACAGAGCAAAAATCAGGAAATTGCTCATGAGTGATGGATGGTGCTACAAGTGGCTCAAATAGTAATTATGACATTTCAAGTTAGATATACTAATAAGACATGCAATAGCATCTAGCTAGCTTTGGGGCAAAATCGTCTCAGAGAAGAAGGCAAACTACGACAAATGGCACCGAAAAGTTTCGTACTTTATTGTCATAGT
>NZ_JAWOQR010000063.1:0-1545 GCF_033337445.1 Vibrio sp. YT-15 | reverse complement strand
AAAAAAAAAGGATGGTAAAACGATGTGTGAAAAACTTATCACCACAGACAGAGATGTCTGTTTATGGCTCATTGCATTGAATGCTCATTGCACTTCTAGAAAAGCTTCAAGGGATAGTGCACCCAAGCATGAAAATTCACCCATTATCTACTCACCCTCATGCCAATGGAGTCCTCACAACACTTACGGAGACCCAAGGGGAGAGGAGGTAGCAACAAAACTCCACCTAATGGAGGCTTATGGTGCCCCAGATTCAAACGTCCAAAAACACATAATTGAAACCACAGAATATGTAAGCCGTAACCCTCCATTAGGTGGAGTTGTGTTGCTACCTCCTCTCCCCTTGGATCTCTGCAAGTGATGTGAGGACTCTAACAGCCTATTTCCACCGGCTGCGTGTTGGTTGCGTCTCCACTCCGGCACGGCAGTGGAGCCGATAGGATTCAATTCTAGTCAATGTGTGCTTCCACCGGCACTCCGGAGCCCTCTGCAACAGATATGCAGGACTTCTATTTTTGCCGGATGCCGGAGCACAATGCAGCGATTCAGCACAGAGCAGATCGTGCGGGGCAGGAAGTCGTGCACAGAAACACAATAAAACATCTGGTTAATTTTCAAAATAAAGTACACAGTGTTCACGGCGAATCATATTTCCCTGCACTACACCTTGAAAACGTCATAATGTCCAGAGACAGGCCTGAAGTCAACAGGTCAGAGGTTTTCAGACGTCATTTCACCCCGTTGACACCATGGACGAGGAGATATTAATCATGGCAGTGCACCGAGATGTCTTCCGGCGGAGCTGCACCGCACCGCACAGCAAACGCAGCCGGTGGGTATTGACGGATGGCGGAGCACGCAGCGGATAACCAGCGCTGCCGTTCTGCAACGGACACACATCCAGTGGAAATCCGGTGTAAGACAGAGAGAGCACACCTCTCTGCCCTTTCACATGCAAATGAAGAAAGCCTGAGGTAGAGAGAACAAACTTCCCTGCCCTTCCATGCGCCTATATGGAAGAGCAGCAGCAAAGACCCCCCGGGAACAGAGCCAGGATCAATGACAAACAGAAATGACATTGTTAAGTCAGTGACAGCATGAAAAGGAGGAGCTGGGGTGGAAGCGGGTTGCAAAGCAGCTTGCAGAGGAAGCAGCAACAGTAGGCAGGCCAGAGCAGTTTAAATAGGGTGCCCTGAATGAGATTTACCAATTGGTTGCATAGAAAGGAATCGTGATCAATCAGCTGCTCCATCAGTTGATTGGGCTGTTTGAGATCAGCTGATGTAGCTGGGATGTGAGCTGAGCTTGACTTTGTGTCCTGCCTGAACTAACGCGATGCTCAGTTTGTCATCCTCTTTGATTCACACTGGTCTAATGGATGATCCTTGCACAGCGACCAATCAGCATCGGTGTGGGCATTGATAATGGCATTAGTTTAATGCATCTTTGCCTGATAACAACATACCACTTGCCATCTGTTGTAAATATCAAATTTTACATAACACCAAGAATTTACATTTCCAAACATGAAATCAGTGTCAAATG
>NZ_JAWOQR010000062.1:0-1568 GCF_033337445.1 Vibrio sp. YT-15 | reverse complement strand
GTCGGAGCCACTTCAGCAGTTCCGGTCGGCGGGGATTTCGAAGTGAAAGACATGGGTGTGTTGGATTGGGCGTTTGTCATGTCGCCTGCTCATCCTTGTGTACGTCAGCAGGTTCTCACCGAAGAGTTTGTTAGCCAGTTCCCCGCGATTTGTCTGGATGACACATCGAACGTACTGCCAAAACGACACACAGGTCACTATGCCAAGCAGCGTCGCTTATTATTGCCCAATTGGTACAGTGCGATTGAATGTTTAAAAACTGGCGTTGGAGTCGGGTATATGCCGCGTCATATTGCCATGCCACTTATTCATGAAGGTGTGCTGGTGGAGAAACTGCTGCAAGATGACAAGCCTTTGAGCCGATGCTGTTTGGTATGGCGTAAAGATGACGATCATAAGTTGATCCAATGGATGGTGGATTATTTGGGATCACCGAATCAGTTGCATCAAGATTGGTTGCAGTGTTAGTCAAAAGAATCATCCGATCTCAGTATTAGCTCATCACTTGGTCCATGAAACCGTAAATTGGAAACAAAACACCTCGCCGTAGCGAGGTGTTGATAAGGCGAATTAAGACAAGAAAAACTTGTAGGATGGATTATCGGTTTCATCCTTACATTGGTAGCCAAGTTCTCGTAAATGCGTTGAAAATTGGGCTAAATCGCTTTCATCTAACTCGAAACCACATAGAACGCGTCCGTAGTCGGCGCCGTGGTTACGGTAGTTGAATAGGCTAATGTTCCAATGGGTGCCAAGCGTGCTTAAGAACTTCAATAGTGCGCCTGGATACTCAGGAAATTCAAAGCTATAGAGACGCTCTTTCAGCTGTTTAGAGGGCTTGCCACCGATCATGTAACGAATGTGCAGTTTGGCCATTTCATCGTCGGACAAATCCACGACTGGGTAGCCACCTTCGCGTAGATCGCGAATGATGTTATCCAGCTCTTCCTGACCACCTTGCAGGCGTACACCAACAAAGATATTCGCCAGTTCATCATCGTTGTAACGGTAGTTAAACTCGGTGACAGCGCGGCCGCCAATCAGATTACAGAATTCAAAGAAAGCGCCTTGGCGTTCTGGAATCGTCACGGCTAATAGACCTTCACGCTTCTCACCTAATTCACAACGCTCTGAAACATAACGTAAACCATGGAAGTTGGTATTTGCGCCAGACAGCACCGTGGCAAGGTTTTTGTTTTCCAGTTGGTTTTGCTCAACAAACTTCTTCAAGCCAGCAAGCGCAAGCGCCCCGGATGGTTCAGCAATCGCGCGAGTATCCTCAAAAATGTCTTTTACGGCAGCGCAGATTTCATCGCTTGAAACTGCCACATGACCATCAATGTATTTCTGACACAAGCGGAACGTTTCTTCACCGATGCGTTTTACCGCCACACCATCAGCAAACATGCTGACTTGGTCGAGTACCACAGGTTCACCTGCATCTAGCGCGGCTTTCAGACAAGACGAGTCTTCAGGTTCGACGGCGATGACTTTGATTTCTGGCATCAGTTGCTTGACCAGAACCGCCACACCAGCGGCCAAGCCACCGCCTCCAACTGGCACGAAGA
>NZ_JAWOQR010000061.1:0-1599 GCF_033337445.1 Vibrio sp. YT-15 | reverse complement strand
ATCGAAAGCTCTACACTGCCTCGTTCCGTAAATTTAACGGCATTGGACATGAAGTTCATGATCACCTGACGCAAGCGGTGATCGTCAATGACGATGTGATAAGGCGTGTTCGGGCTAATGCTGACGGTTAATTCGATGCCTTTCTCTTTTGCTTTTGGGGACACGATTGAGGCGATGTCATAAATTGATTCTCGCACGCAGGTTGAATGAGGACTTATCAGCAACATGCCGGACTCAATTTTGGAAAAATCCAACACGTCGTTAATCAGGCTGAGCAGCAATTGGGAAGACGTCTCTATTGTGTCGACGTAATCTCGCTGTGTATCCGTCAACGGGGTATCTGCCAGCACTTGAGAAATACCTATCACGCCGTTGAGCGGGGTGCGAATCTCGTGCGACATGTTCGCTAGGAAGCTACTTTTCGCTTTGCTGGCTTCAATCGCGTCGTCTTTGGCGCGCTCGGCATCTTCTTTGGCTTTGGTGAGTTTCTGCTTTGCTTGTTCTCTCTCATGACTGAGTTTTTCCACTTCTTGAGCAAACTTGCTTAACTCATCTTTGCCTTTGATGAGCTCAGAAAGTGGTGAGTCTTCGCTGTAATTTTCGCGGCTTAAAAACTCAAGAACAAGATGCAGGTTGTTGGTCACTTTACGCACCAAGCGAATGGTTAAACTGATAACAAGAATCGTCACCAACGACATGAGAACAATGAATACCAACCGCTGTTGCGTGGTTGCTTTAATGGTTTGTGCGAGCTTCGTTTGCAGCTCATGTTCCATCGTATCGTCGATGTCATGAAGTAGCGCCAGTCGCGTGTTCAGCGCAGCAAGTCCAGCTCCCGTTTTAAGAGGAGATAACGCTTGTAGTTCCTCTTGGTTAAGTAACTGATCACGAAATTCTTGGCTAGTTTGAAATACCTTGTTGCTAAAGGTTTCTATCAGCAATTGGACTTGGTTCTGGTTGGCATTGAGCGCGACGAAGCGCTCTACAAGCAGTTGTTGGTTTTGAATCAGAGACTGAATCTCATCACGAACAGCGTCGTCGTAATGAAGACGCTTATTGGCTGAATAAATGAGATATTCACTCAATCGACGCTCTTCCGTCGACCAAAACATTAACCATTCCAATTGCATTAAGGAGGAAAGATGGCGATCGGTTTCGTAACTGACGTTACTAAAATAGACCTTGTCGAGATTAAGTAGGATTTGCTCAAAAGTATCTGCTCGCCATTCTGCAATATCCAGTTTTTCTTCGATATCGATTGCTGTGAACATCGAGAGGCTGGCTTCTTCAAAACTCGCAAGTAGAGGCAAAACCTCTGAATTGTCGCCAAAAACGCGGGGGGTCGTTTCTTTTAGTTCTTGAATGAGCTGCGCTGTTTTCTCAGCTTTATTCGGGATGGATGGGTTATTGGGTAAATTAAACAGGTAAGAGACTTTGTCGATGTAAACAGAAAATAATTGAGCTTTTTGTAAATCTTGAGCTTGAGTCGAAAGGCTATGAACGTGTTGTCCCGCCAGAAAAAACAACAAAATGATTGGCAGTAAGACAAGGCCAAACAGTTTGTGTTTTACTGACAGGTTATTCCACGAAAAAATTCCG
>NZ_JAWOQR010000060.1:0-1608 GCF_033337445.1 Vibrio sp. YT-15 | reverse complement strand
GCTTCTCTTTCATTGGTTTCCTCTCTGACGTCAGAGAGTTTAGTTCGTCAAGTGTTTATTAGTGTTAAGGAAAAGATGTAAGAATGTAAAAGGCCAGCAGTTTATCCTGAGGGTGGGGCTGAGGGCAGGAGCAACAACTTTGCCAGACAGGTTGGACTCAACATCAACACCTCCAAAACAAACGTGATGTGTCGGAGTTGCTTGAGTTTCTTGAAGATGTTTCACCTCTGTCAAGCACGTCTGGTTGCCTACGATGTAGCACTCATGATTACCATGACCTGACTGCACTGAGAACCTTCACTGACATGAATGAACCTTACCATATAATGACGAAAACTCTGTCTGTGTGTCTGTTCCACGTTTTCCTCCTCACTGACTTGGTCAGTCCATGTGAAATTTGGCACAGTGGTAGAGGGTCATGGGAGGATGCCAATGAAGCAATATTACATCAATTGGCCAAAGGGGGGCGCTATAGCAACCGATTGAAATTGCAAACTTTGAATGGGCATATCTCATGCCCCGTATGTCGTAGAGACATGAAACTTTGCACAGAGATGCCTCTCCTCATGAGGAACACATTTGCCTCAAGAACCCATAACTTCCGCTTATATAGATTTTCCGCCATTTTGAATGTTTTGAAAAACACTTCAAATGGATCTCTTCCTAGGAAGTTTGAGCGATCTGCATGAAACTGGGTGAACATAATCTAGGGACCAATATCTAAAGTTCCCTCTTGGCAAAAGTTGGAAAACTTACTAAAACTGAGCTTCTATAAGGCAATGAATATTGCGGAGGGCGTGGCTCATCACATAAAGGTGTATAACATCTCAAGGGTTTCACCCATCACCACGCAACTTTGTAGGCATATGAGCACACATAATCTGAGGGGACCCCTCCATTATTGACCCCATCAAACAAAATGGGGGCGCTAGAGAGCTCATTTCTTATCTAGGCCTAACCGCCATATGGATTTTTACTAAACTTGGTAGATATGTAGAACAGGACGCCTCAAGGTGACTGGAGAAATTTAACTCTAATTGGCAACTGGGTGGCGCTATAACAACAGAAAAATGCTTCAAAATGGCTAAAATGTGACCGATCGCTGTGGCTCCCCCTGTGGACCAATGTTGTTGTTGTTTTTTCTAATTTTTGGTATGACTAAGTCATGGTATGGTATGCTGTACATAATCACGGAAACTGTCAGTGTGTCATTCTGTCAGTCAGTCATTCTGTCTGTCCCACGTTTTTCTACTCACTGACGTGGTCAATCTATGTGAAACTGCACATAGGCATTGAGGACTAGCATAGGTAGAAGGTGACAAAGCTACCAATGGGTATGGACTAGTACTTAGTTAAAAATTTGAAATACTAGTATATATTCTGAAATAAAAACAAGAAGCCACTTAAAACTGTGAAAGATTTTGATAAAACAATTAAAGAAAATTAAGGTGACGTGTAGCAGTTTGTTTAAATCCATGGCCTTTTAAAGCATTTGAGTCATTCTGGCAGCGTTGCTCCACTGGCAATGTCACCACTTTGGGTACAGGATAGCAACAACTATTGGCTGCGTGGCGATGATGAAACAATTTTAGTATGGGCATTCATGGT
>NZ_JAWOQR010000005.1:312092-397646 GCF_033337445.1 Vibrio sp. YT-15 | reverse complement strand
TGGTGCCGACTACCGGAATCGAACTGGTGACCTACTGATTACAAGTCAGTTGCTCTACCTACTGAGCTAAGTCGGCACATTTTATTCTTTAACATTGTTCGTGCTAAGCACCAACAATTAATAAATTGTGGTGCCCGGAGGCGGAATCGAACCACCGACACGAGGATTTTCAATCCTCTGCTCTACCGACTGAGCTATCCGGGCGACGAGGTGTATTAAAAGGCTTTTCGGCTTTCAGGTCAACAATAAAATTAAAATAAAATATCGTTTGATGAATTTGTGCTCGGAGTGGGCTGTTTTTATGCGTTTTAAGCAGCAATGCGCCATGCTTTAAGCGATGTTTTAACATTGATAGTGTGTTCACTTGCAAAATAAAGGCGATAAAAACAAAAAAGCACGTCTGAAAACGTGCTTTTTATTGAACAATTGACTTTAAACTAGTGCTTTACTGAGAACTTGTTTACCCAACCTTCTAGCTCATTCGCTAGTGAAGCTAAACTTTGAGTACTTGATTGACTCTCGGTTACGACAGAGTTGAGTTGGCCTCCGCTTTCATCGATAAGGTTTATGCGTAGCGCAATATCATCGCTAACCTGCGTCTGCTCAGCGGCAGCAGTAGCGATCTGCTGGCTCATTGTGGTGATAGATTCTAACGCCGTTACAATTTGCTGTAGAGCTTCAGAGGCATTCTTAGACTCTGTAACAGTGCTTTCACTGGTTTCTGCACATATTTCCATTGTGTGAATGGCATTGCGAGAGCCTTCTTGCAGATTGGAGATCATATACTGAATCTCTTTTGTGCTGTCTTGTGTGCGTCCTGCTAGGTTGCGTACCTCATCAGCAACGACTGCGAAGCCTCGGCCTTGTTCTCCAGCTCGTGCTGCTTCAATGGCTGCATTGAGTGCCAATAGGTTTGTTTGCTCTGCAATATCACCAATCACATCGAGCACTTTTACAATATTATTTACATCCTGATCTAGATCGGCGACCGCTTTACTCGCAGTATTTAATTGAGAAGCTAAACCTTGAATGTTTTCAACCGTGTTATGAATGAGTTTCTGAGTATGTTGGCTTTGTTTGTCAGCCTCGTCCGTATTGTTTGCGGTGTCGCTTGCTGAATTGGCAACATGGTTGGCTGAAGATGCCATTTCAGTCATCGCAGTGGCAATCATCGCCGTTGATTGCTGCTGAGATACGGTAAGATCGGCAATCGTATTTGATCGAGCCTCTACGGCAAACAACTCTGCGCGCAGTGCATGCATAGACTTCTCTAGGTTTGTCACCATGGTAGCTAGTGATTGACTCATATCTTGCACGGCACGATAGATACTTCCTCTCGGTGCCACAGTATCAAAACTGGTCTGAATGTCTCCTTGAGCGACAGCTTGAACTGCTTTACGCACGTCGTTAGGCTCTCCACCAAGTAGATTAAGCATTTTGCGAATCGAAATGATCAGGCCACTTAGAATACTTCCCGCGATAATCAGACACAGCACAAGCTGCCATTGTGCTGTCGACCAAAAACGTGCGTTAACTTCATTAAAGCCAATACCTGTACCGACAACCCAGCCCCAGTGTGGTGTTTTTTCTGCTATCGAGTGTTTTTCTTCAATGCTGCCGTCAGCTTGTTTTTGGCTCCAGGTATATTCAACGATCTGACCTGTTTTGTGCCCCAATACATCTAGAATGAGTTGGCCTACGCTATTACCACTGCCATCTTTAAAGTCATGGAAGCTGGTTCCGTGCAGTTGAGGGTCTAGTGGTGCGGCGATGAACATCATATTTTCATCTGCGACATAAACGTATTCGTTGTCTTTGTAGATATTGTTACGAAGTAGGCGAGTGGCTAATGCTTTCGCTTCGTCTTCCGGCATTTTGCCTTCGATAGCCATCTTTTCTACTTCGGTAAGTATGCTGTACGCACTTTTAAATAGCTCAGTAACTCGAGCTTTGTTATCAAGGTTACTTGCGACGCGAAGTGTCCATAAGCCCGTTGCGGTCAGAGCTAGGAGAGCTAGCAATATGATCGCAGATAATAAATAGGCTTGAGTTTTTAGTTTCATATTTAGCTCACAAATAAAGTGTTATCACTATGCAAGGCATAGCTAAAAGAAGAAATGTAATAACTCGGGCATCTTAGTGAAGATGAATATGCTCGGATACTAATGCGTATTAAAATTACGATGAGGATTAAATTTTTAGCGTGAAATAAGTGTTTTTGAAGAAAGGATTTAATGTTCGCTGATGTTTAGAAATGAAGTGCAGATAAATGGGAAAGCGAGAAATGACGTATAAAGCAGATACAAAAAAGCCGCATCAAGTGATGCGGCTTTAAAATTGGCTCCTCCTGCTGGGCTCGAACCAGCGACCTGCGGATTAACAGTCCGTCGCTCTACCAACTGAGCTAAGGAGGAATTATTATTTTTTGTGTCTTGCTTATGAAGCAAGTGCACCAAATATGGTGCCTCGAGGCGGAATCGAACCACCGACACGAGGATTTTCAATCCTCTGCTCTACCGACTGAGCTATCGAGGCAAAAGAATGGTGCCGACTACCGGAATCGAACTGGTGACCTACTGATTACAAGTCAGTTGCTCTACCTACTGAGCTAAGTCGGCACACTGTATTCTTTTTAGAAGAGATTATCTCTTCTGTTTTTAAAATCTCACTTAAGTAAGATTCTAGAAATTGGCTCCTCCTGCTGGGCTCGAACCAGCGACCTGCGGATTAACAGTCCGTCGCTCTACCAACTGAGCTAAGGAGGAACTATTCTTTTTTGTGTCTTGCTTATGAAGCAAGTGCACCAAATATGGTGCCTCGAGGCGGAATCGAACCACCGACACGAGGATTTTCAATCCTCTGCTCTACCGACTGAGCTATCGAGGCAAAAGAATGGTGCCGACTACCGGAATCGAACTGGTGACCTACTGATTACAAGTCAGTTGCTCTACCTACTGAGCTAAGTCGGCACACTTTATTCTTTGTGCTTTTGTCCGTGTTATAACATTTCGTTAAGACACCAACAAATCAAATTGTGGTGCCCGGAGGCGGAATCGAACCACCGACACGAGGATTTTCAATCCTCTGCTCTACCGACTGAGCTATCCGGGCAACGGAGCGCTATTAAACGGATTTTCCCGCGTTGCGTCAACCACTTTTTTTAAATAATTTCAAAAAAGTGGTTGTTCGAACGCTTTTTATTCAACTGTCACTACAAAGTTTGCTTCGAGTTAAATTCCTTTTTGAAATTTGTAACTTTTTCTAGGTAGCGACGCGCTTCTGCGTTCGGGTGTTTCTTGGTTAACGCCCAATAAACTTGGTTGGGTTGCAATGAATTAAGATCTTGCATTGCGCGTTTGCGATCACTGCGATGAAATGTGTTTAAAACTCCTCCAGTACCGCCATTGTAAGCTGAAATCATGCTGTACTCGAGAGAGGTAGGGTGGCGGACTTCTCTTAAATAACGATTTTTTAAGATATAGAAATACGCAGTACCGGTATCTATGTTGTTTTCTGGATTAAACAAATATTCAGGGCTTGGTTGGCCCGAGCGCTTTTTCACGAGTTTGAACACATCTCGTCCCGCTGTTTTAGGTACAACTTGCATTAGGCCATATGCATTTGCCCAACTTACCGCGTATGGGTTGAAACTGCTCTCGGTTTTAATAATGGCGTATATCAAGTCTTCTGGAATGTCGTATTTCTTGGAAGCTCGACGCACGATATCGGCGTATTGGTAGCTGCGAGTTGAAAAGTGGTCTTCAACCATGGGAATTTCGACGTAATACGCTTTCTTGAAATCTACATTTTTGGTTTTTATTTTATTTGCGATGAGGTATTCCGCAAATCGGTTTGCCCGCCAAGACCATTGAATTGGCTTATTGTCTTGGTCGACAACTTGTTTATACAGGAATGGTTGCCCCTCTAACGTGATACCTTTAGAGGAGAATAAGTCGACGTGAGCGGGATCGTCTGGTGTTAATAAGGTGGTGACAATCGCGTCTTTTAGGTGTTTTTGGGGCTCGGTCGGTGATACGGTCTCTATCGTGATCACGCCTTTGCGAAAGTCGACCTCGGCGCGGCTAAGGTAGTTATCGATGTACTTAACGTAATTACTCTTGCCAGCGTACTTGATTTCTTTTTTACCCCAGCGCTTTTGAATATTGCCTGAAAAGCTATTGATTAAGGCATCTAGCGCCGCAGTATCTTTTTCAAATTGTCCTGGTAGCTCAGCTAAGTTATTGGCAAAACGGTTTGTTGGCTCGTAGTTGACGTCATAAATCTTTTCGACGAATTCACGGCTACAGCCTGCCATTAAAAGTGCGGCAGCGATAAAGACAATTTTTTTCATAAGTATCAGAGTTATTGAAGGTAATAGAAAAATGACACCACAAATGGTTGTGATGTCATTGTTTAACTCAAGCGACTTTATTCGCTCGGCGGTGTGTAACCTTCGATATGAACGTCTTTTCCTTCAAAGAGGAAATTTACCATTTCTGTTTCGATCAGTTTGCGGTGTTCTGGATCCATCATGTTGAGTTTCTTCTCGTTGATCAACATGGTTTGTTTGTGTTGCCACTGAGCCCACGCTTCTTTCGAGATGTTGTCGAAAATGCGTTTACCTAGTTCACCAGGGTAAAGTTGAAAGTCTAGACCTTCGCCTTCTTTCTTTAGTCGAGCACAAAATACAGTGCGGCTCATAATGACTCCTTGTATTCAATTAACGAAGTTCGTGGGGTAGCGTTTCCAGCAATAGTTTTACTGGCGCGGCTAAACCGACTTCTTCAGGTTTAGATAAGTTATACCAAAGACCTTTGTTGCCTTCCATTATCACGTCCGGTTGCTTTGATAAATCAATCAAAATTGGCGTGATATCTAGGTGGTAATGGCTGAATGTATGACGAAAGGTAATCAGTGTTTGCTTCTGTTTGATATTGCTGGCTTGAATGCCGCGTTGATCCAGTAGCAATTCAATGTCGCTTTCTGCATCCACATGTTCGGTTTGTGGGAAGCAGAATAAGCCACCCCAAATGCCTGTTTGTGGTCTTTGCTCCAACCACACCTCATGACCATTTTCGGTGTTGTGGTGAAGCATCACGAAACGAGTTTGCTTGATTGGCTTATCTTTCTTCGGTTTTTTGCCCGGGTAGTCGAGCACATTACCTTGTTGCTTTGCCACACACAGATCAGCAACAGGGCAGAGGCTACATTTGGGTTTGCTGCGTGTGCAGACCATTGCGCCCATGTCCATCATTGCCTGGTTATACTTATCTACATCCGTTTGTGGGGTGTGCGTTTCGGCAATTTCCCACAGCTGGTTTTCAACCTTTTTTTGTCCTGGCCATCCTGCAACTGCGAAACAGCGGGATAGGGTGCGCTTCACGTTACCATCAAGAATCGCGTGTGGTTGTTTATACACAGACGATAAAATGGCGGCAGCGGTAGAGCGACCAATCCCCGGTAGGGCGTTCATTTTCTCTATATCAAGAGGAAACTCACCATTGTATGTAGAGGCGACCTCTTGTGCTGCTTTGTGAAGGTTACGGGCTCGGGCGTAGTACCCTAAGCCAGTCCAAAGGTGTAGGACTTCATCTTGCTCAGCATTGGCAAGATCGATCACGGTTGGAAAGCGCTCCAAGAAACGTTGGTAATACGGAATAACCGTAGTGACCTGAGTTTGCTGAAGCATAATTTCAGACAACCAGACACTGTATGCGGTCTTATTTTGTTGCCACGGAAGATCTTTTCTTCCATATGCGTCATACCATTCTAGGATGGCACTGGCGAAAGGTGTCACGACTTGCTCTGTATTCTAGTATTGGTTAGGTGCAAAATTGCACCACATAATGGGCAAGAAGTACAACGGATAAACAGTAGGGATATAAAGAGGTGTGTCGTTGCTTTTGGGTTGCCATAGACCAAGAGCTCAACAAATACTTGCACCTAAGTAAATTCTTTGGATAATCCCCGCTTTGATTAATCAATGTGCAGGCAAAATCAATGAGTGAAGTAACCACTAACGAATACAACGAAGACGGAAAGCTGATCCGCAAAATCCGCAGCTTTGTACGCCGTGAAGGGCGTTTGACTAAAGGTCAAGAGAGCGCGATGAATGAATGCTGGCCTACGATGGGTATTGACTTCAAAGCTGAACTTCTCGATTGGAAAGAGGTGTTTGGCAACGATAACCCAGTAGTGCTTGAGATCGGTTTTGGTATGGGTGCTTCATTGGTTGAAATGGCAAAGAACGCGCCAGAGAAAAACTTCATCGGTATCGAAGTTCATAGCCCAGGCGTTGGTGCTTGTCTTGCCGATGCTCGCGAAGCGGGAATTACTAACCTGCGTGTAATGTGTCACGATGCGGTAGAAGTATTCGAACACATGATCCCAAATGGCAGCTTATCGACACTGCAATTGTTCTTCCCAGACCCTTGGCATAAGAAGCGTCACCACAAGCGTCGTATTGTTCAATTAGGTTTTGCGGAAATGGTGCGTGAGAAGCTTATCCCTAATGAAGGTATTTTCCACATGGCGACCGACTGGGAAAACTACGCAGAGCACATGATTGAAGTGATGAACCAAGCGCCAGGTTTCGAAAACATTGCTAAAGATGGTGATTTCGTTCCTCGTCCAGACGATCGCCCGCTAACGAAGTTTGAAGCTCGTGGTCACCGTCTTGGTCACGGTGTTTGGGATATCAAATATAAGCGTATTGCGTAACCAGAGGAGTTCATGGGATGTACCATTACGCGATATTAGCGAATCCGGGTCATAACCGAATTTACTTTGATAGCGCAATGACCATTGCCTGTTCTGAGCTAAAAGCAATTTTAGCTTCACAAGGCGTGGATGTGACAGAAATTGGTAGTAAAGACGTTGGCTTACCTGCTGCGTTGGTGTTTTCTTGTCAGGAAGCGCTAACCGATGAGCAGGCGCGAAGAATCGCAGCCTCTTCGATTTACTATGCGCTATTTGAAGTGCGCGAAGATGGTTTACTTCGACCAGTTCAAGCGCCCGTATTTAACACTTTCCCGGAAAGTATGAGCCAGATTTTGCGCTACACCGGGAAAACAAACGAGCAGTTTACCCGTTTGATGGTGAATATCGGCATTAGTGCGTCCAATACGGGAAGTGAACAACTGACCTTAATGGATCCAATGTGTGGTAAAGGTACAACCTTATTTGAAGGCTTGATCCACGGTTTGAACGTGGTAGGGGTTGAGATCAACGCCAAGTGGGTGCAAGAGATCCAGACCTTTATTGTTAAGTTCATGAAGAATGGCCGCTTTAAGCACAAAGTGAGCAAAGAAAAGCGCACTGCGGGTGGCAAGAAAGTGGCGGATGGTTTCGTGGTTGAAGCTGCAGCAAATAAAGAAGATTACAACCAAGGCCATCTTCAGTTTATGAAGCTGTATTCGGCTGATACTCGTATCGCTGATCAAGTCGTGAAAAAGAACTCAGTTGATGTGATGGTGTCTGACTTGCCTTATGGCGTGCAGCACGGCAGCAAAAATGCCAAGGACAGCAAACTGAACCGCAGTCCACTAGAGCTTTTAAAAGAGGCTCTGCCTGCATGGAAAGTGGTATTGAAAAAACAAGGTTCAGTGGTGTTGTCTTTCAATGAATTTACATTGAAATGGAAAGATGTCGCGGCATTATTTGAAGAGCAAGGTTGGAAGGTACTTTCAGAAGAGCCTTACATCGGTTATCTTCACCGTGTTGATCAATCTATCAACCGCAATATTATTGTGGCAGTAAAACCATAATCGACTTGAGTCGAACGAACCCTATGGAAAAGCCAACGACACGTTGGCTTTTTTTACCTCTGAGCTCAACGAGTTCTCTTGTAAATAGAAGGTAGAGAATGAAACCGACAGTGGAAATTTTGACAGATATTTTGGCGGAAGTACGCCCTTTAATCGGCCAAGGTAAAGTGGCTGATTACATTCCTGCTCTGGCAAAAGTACCCAGCAACAAGTTAGGTATTGCGGTATACACCAACGAAGGTGAGGTTATTAAGGCGGGTGATGCCGATGAACCTTTCTCTATCCAATCTATTTCAAAAGCATTGAGCTTGACGTTAGCGATGTGCTTGTACAAGCAAGAAGAAATTTGGTCTCGAGTGGGAAAAGAGCCTTCGGGGCAGGCATTTAATTCGCTAATCCAGCTAGAAATGGAGCAAGGTATTCCTCGTAATCCATTTATAAATGCTGGAGCGATAGTAGTGGCAGATTTGTTACAAACTCGCTTATCTGCACCTCGTCAGCGCCTGTTGGAATTTGTGCGTCAGCTTTCTGGTGATACCCATATTGTGTATGACAAAGTCGTTGCGGCATCCGAAATGATGCATGGTGATCGTAATGCGGCGATTGCATATCTCATGCGTTCGTTTGGCAACTTCGAAAATGAAGTGATTCCAGTACTACAAAACTACTTCCACGCTTGTGCGCTGAAGATGAGTTGCGTCGATTTGGCTAAAACGTTTAGCTATTTAGCAAACAAGGGCACATCGGTACAAACGGGTAAGCCTGTAGTTTCTCCTGTGCAAACCAAACAACTTAATGCACTGTTAGCAACGTGTGGCTTGTATGATGGCGCGGGCGAGTTTGCTTATCGCGTTGGTATGCCTGGTAAGTCTGGTGTTGGTGGTGGCATTATCGCGGTAGTACCTGGTGAAATGACCATTTCAGTATGGTCTCCAGAGCTTGATCCTTCAGGTAACTCGCTTGCGGGTACTAAGGCGCTTGAGCTGCTCTCCGAGCGAATTGGCCGTTCAATTTTCTAATGTTGGAAATGTGTCAACCTTATTTAGGACGGCACAGTTTCTAAATAAAAAGCCTCTCAATTGAGAGGCTTTTTTTGTTTTGGGGTTGCGTTACTCTTCGCTTTCTTCGGCCATAAAGGCTTCGAGCAAATCATTAAGGAAGAGCTTCCCTTTTTCAGTAATTTGCCAGTGGGTAGGCGTTTCACTCAGGTAGCCCATTTCTATCGCCCAGCTGATGGTTTCTTGAATCGTACTAAGCGGTAAGCCCGTGGTGTCCACGTAATCTTGCTTCGGACAGGCTTCGATTAAGCGGAATCGGTTCATAAAGAACTCGAATGGACGATCTTCATCCGCGACGACATGTTCCGTATGCAGATAAGGTTTGACCATATTTTGATAAGCCGCTAAATAGCCTCGCGGGTGTTTTACCTTTGTCGTTCGAATAATACGTCCGTCGGTAAAACTGAGTTTGCCATGAGAGCCACAACCGATACCAAGGTAATCACCAAAGCGCCAGTAGTTGAGGTTGTGCTGACACTGATAGCCCGGCTTGCTGTAACCGGAGATTTCATATTGCACATAACCCGCGGCTGCAAGTTTTTGGTGTCCGAGCTCGAAAATATCCCACAAGTCATCATCGTCAGGTAGCGTTGGTGGCTTGTAGTAAAACATGGTGTTTGGTTCGATGGTCAGCTGATACCAAGACAAGTGCGGCGGCGCCAACTCAATCGCTTTGTCCAAATCTGCCAAGGCTTGTTCGATGCTTTGATCAGGTAAGCCGTGCATGAGATCGAGGTTAAAGCTGTTCAAACCGATTTGGTGCGCCAGCTGAGCAGCGTTGACGGCTTCGTCTTGGCCGTGAATACGCCCCAAACGCTCAAGCTTTTGTTGCTCAAAGCTTTGCACGCCGATAGAGATACGCGTTACACCAGCTTTGCGGTAGCCAACAAAACGCTCTGCTTCGATGGTGCCTGGATTCGCTTCCATGGTGATTTCGATTTCAGGCTTGAACGGAATACGCGCTTCAATGCCCTTAAGTAGACGCTCGATGCCTTCTGCCGAAATCAAACTCGGCGTACCACCACCAATGAAGATTGAATGCAGTGGACGTGGCGCTTCGTTAAGTCGGTATTTCTCAATGTCGGTATCCAAATCTTCTAAAAGGGCACTGATGTACTCTTCTTCTGGAATCTCGGTTTTGAGCGCGTGAGAGTTAAAGTCGCAATACGGGCACTTTTGCACACACCACGGGATGTGTACATACAAGCTGAGTGCTGGGGGCGTTAACATGGTCTAATTCGCTCGTGATTACTGAGACACTTGCTCAGACAGTTGAGCAAACAACGACTTGAGCGCTTTACCGCGGTGAGACAGTTGTTTCTTACGTGCAGGTTCAAGTTCGGCTGACGCACAGTTGTCTTCAGGAACAAAGAAGATTGGGTCGTAGCCAAAGCCATTTTCACCGTGTGCTTCAGTTAGAATTCGGCCTTCCCATTTACCGTGACAGACGATAGGCGTTGGGTCGTTCTCGTGACGCATGAGGACTAATACGCAGTGGAAACGTGCTGTACGCTCTGCTTCTGGTACGCCTTCCATTGCCGCTAGCAATTTTTCTAGATTCTCTTGATCAGATGCGCTCTCGCCTGCGTAACGTGCAGAGTAAATGCCCGGAGCGCCTTTTAAGAAATCGACTTCTAATCCAGAGTCGTCTGCAATGGCAGGAAGCCCTGTTTCTTGTGCGGCATGGCGAGCTTTAATGATTGCGTTTTCAATGAAAGTTGTACCCGTTTCAGCTACTTCCGATACATTGAATTCACTTTGCGCTAATACTTCAAAGCCGAAGTCAGACAATAAATCTGCCATTTCACGAACTTTGCCTTGGTTACCAGTTGCTAGCACAATTTTTTTCATGGGAATCTCTTTTAATAGTGATAGAGGAGAACAAATCGTTCTCCTCTAGATATTCTTTAATTAATAAGTGGTTTTTAGCCTGCTTAGATCCAAAAGCTTTTGGAACATCACAACCCAATTACTCTTCAACATAAAACTTCTGGGTGAATTTAAGCTTACCTGAGCCTTTGTTTCCAGCTTTTACGTCAATATCGAAAGTAAAAGTTTCTTCGTGGGTAATTGGTAGTTCGGCTAAATAGTATATCGCATTGCCTTCTTTGACTTCACGAAAGGTCAAGGTCTGAGTTTGGCCGATAAGGTTCTTCGCGCGTCCAGCAATTTTTGCTTCTAATGCTGGCTTACCCAATGAAGCTCTATCTAACACGCTAATATTAACCACTGCGAGGTATCCATTACGTTTGATATCGTAGCTACGTGCGACTTTGGGTGTTAGGAATGTTGAGTTAAACGCTACATAGTGTACTTCGATATCTTTCATATTTTTAAACTGATCGGCGAAGCTTGGTAACGACAACAGGCTAATCAGTAATGCGGTAATCCATTTGCTCATTGTTACTTCCTCAAAGCACTTGTTATAAAACAACCATAGCTGCAATTTTACCTTGGTCAGGGGGTAAAAAATGCGTACTCAGTCGTTGGTATTAGTAAGTGTGGTACAAAATCGTAAATAAAAAGCCATCATATGATGGCTTTAATTTCTATCGGTATCTGGGTAGGCGATTCTATCCGAATTTGTTTGTGCCGTCCTAATTCACCTTTTTCTATGTGAACCAAGCCCTTAGCGATTTTAAACTGCTTGGCTAAGAACTTAGTTAGGTGTGCATTAGCTTTGCCATCGACAGGTGGAGCAGTAATGGCGATTTTTAGCTCTTCACCATGCAAGCCAACGATTTTATCGCGGCTAGCTTTAGGTTGAATATAGAGCTTCAGGATGATGTCCTCACCATCTTGCCAAACTGCAGCTGACATTATAGCTGGAACCAAATTGGACCAATGATATCGCCCATTAAGAAGTTCGCGAACTGCAAGCCGATAAATAACACCAGTACGCTTAAATCAAGACCACCAATAGCCGGAAGAATACGACGGATTGGAGCGCACATTGGCTCGGTCAGTTGATGGAATACGTACTCGATAGGGCTGCGGCCTTGGCTTACCCAGCTCAAAATTGCACGGATCAATAGTACCCAGAACAATAGGCCACCTGCGGCTTTGATTAATGATAATAAGCCCAAGAATAAGAAGTCAGCGCTGAAAGAGACGGAACCGTTCGAAGCTATTAGGATAAGCACGACAAATTTAAGCACACACAACACGTAGGCAAACAACACGGTTGCTAGGTCAATATTCCCCACGGAAGGGATAACGCGGCGCAATGGACCAATGACCGGCTGAGTCGCTTTTACTATGAATTGCGAGAATGGGTTGTAGAAGTCTGCGCGCGCAGCTTGCAACCAAATTCGCAAAATTACGACCATGATGTACAGGTCAAATAGGGTTGAGATGAGAAAACTCATTGAATTCATAAGGTACCCTTAACAAGTGATGGATGATACTAAACGGAGTTCATCCAAATAATTAAAACAGTTTTTCCATTTCTTCCGCGCGAGCCACAGCAGCTTGCATGGCTTTAGCGACAATATCTGAAAGTTGATGTTCGTTGAATGTACGCAGTGCTTCTGCCGTTGTCCCACCTTTCGATGTTACGTTCTCACGCAGGGTCGATAGCTCAGTTTCTGGGTTGCTAACCACCATACTGGCCGCGCCCAGTGCCGCTTGCTGAACCAATAGTCGAGCGGTCTCTTTATCAAAGCCTTGCGCAATCGCTTCTGCTTGCATCGCTTCCATAAACAGGAAGAAGTATGCTGGAGCACTGCCCGCTGCGGCAATCACATTATTGATGCCAGACTCTTGCTCAACCCAGCATACTTTACCGACCGCTTCCATTAACTCTGCGGCAAAAGCTTTGTCGTGCTCGGTTACATGAGTTGGTGCGAACAACCCACTCATACCCAACCCAAGCTGTGATGGCGTATTTGGCATAACACGAACCAAGTTCAATTTGGTGGCTAGCATATCATCCAATCGTGAACAGTTGATGCCTGCGGCAATAGAAATCACCAGTTTATTAGTGAAATCGATCGATTGCAGTGGTTTACAGACATCCGCCATCATTTGCGGTTTTACAGACAATACCACCACATCCGCCTCGGTCGCAGCTTGGATGTTATCGCTGGTGGTACGGATGCCAAAATCTTGTTCTAGCAGAAGGCGACGAGCCTCTGAAGGAGCCGTTGCGGTAATGTTTTGCGCTGGGTATCCGTTAGCAACCAAGCCGGAAACAATGGCTCTCACCATGTTGCCAGCACCAATGAAGGCGATTTTTTTATGTTCCATTTGTCTGATTTCCATCATGATATTTAGAATTTGTTGTGCGCTCAGGTGTATAATGGCGCCGCTGTTACTTACTGCTCCTATTGGCGAGTAAGATGATTGCGCATTTACGCTCTAACGATTGACGACATAACTTATGTCGCGAGTGAGCGTTTTGTTGATTTAGCTGTAGTCTCGTGCGCCGAAAATAGCGGTTCCAATACGAACCATTGTACTACCAGCTTCGATTGCAGCGGTCATATCACCACTCATTCCCATTGATAATGTATCGATTTCTGGGAACTGTGCTTCGAGTGTTTGCTTCAACGTAGCCAACTTCTGAAATTCACGGAGTTGTGATTCGTAGTCAGACACGTTGGCAGGAATCGACATCAACCCTCTTAAAGTGAGGTTGGGTAGGCGAGAAATCAACTCCGCCAGCTCGAATACTTCCGCTTCAGTGACACCAGACTTAGATGCCTCACCACTGGTGTTAACCTGAATCAGAACTTGTAGCGGTTTAAGTTCGCTTGGCCGCTGATCATTCAGGCGTTGAGCAATCTTGGTTCGATCGATGGTGTGAACCCAATCGAAATGTTCAGCAACAAGTCGCGATTTATTGGATTGAATCGGGCCAATGAAGTGCCATTCGATTCGATTATCTGGATAATGCTCGGCAAAGTGCTGAACTTTACTGACGCCCTCTTGAACGTAGTTTTCACCAAAGGCGGTTTGTCCCGCTTGGTAGGCTTCGAGAATTGCCTCGACAGGTTTAGTTTTGCTTACCGCTAGAAGTTGCACTGACTCTGGAGTTCGACCACATTTTTGCTCGTCATATCGAATTTGAGAGGTGATATGTTCAATATTTTGTTGAATACTACTCATAGCTGTACTTTAGACTTAAGGATTTTAAATGGATATCACTGAGTTACTGGATTTTAGTGTAAAACATAATGCCTCGGATCTACATCTTTCTGCAGGTGTCCCACCAATGGTTCGTATTGATGGGGATGTGAGAAAACTAGGTATTCCAGCGTTTACACACCAAGAAGTGCATCGTTTGGTTTTCGAAATCATGAACGATGCCCAACGCAGTGAGTTCGAAGAAAAACTCGAAGTCGATTTCTCTTTTGAGTTGCATAACGTTGGCCGTTTCCGTGTCAACGCCTTCAACCAATCTCGCGGTTGTGCGGCAGTATTCCGTACCATTCCAAGTAGCATTCCAACTCTGGAAGAGCTAGAAGCGCCAGAGATCTTCAAAAAAATTGCGAACGCTGAAAAAGGCTTAGTTCTGGTCACTGGCCCAACAGGTTCAGGTAAATCGACGACCTTAGCAGCCATTGTTGACTACATTAACCGTAATCACAACAAGCACGTACTCACAATTGAAGATCCGATTGAATTTGTTCACAACAACAATAAATGTTTGATCAACCAGCGTGAAGTTCACCGTGACACCCATAGTTTCCAAAATGCTTTGCGTAGTGCATTGCGCGAAGACCCGGATGTGATTCTAGTCGGTGAGATGCGTGATAAAGAAACCATCAGCCTTGCCTTAACGGCGGCAGAAACGGGTCACTTAGTTTTCGGGACGTTGCATACCAGCTCGGCGGCAAAAACTATTGACCGTATTATCGATGTTTTTCCTGGTAGTGATAAAGATATGGTCCGCTCGATGCTATCTGAGTCTCTTCGTTCGGTTATCGCGCAAAAGCTTCTGAAGCGTAATGGTGGTGGCCGTATTGCATGCCATGAAATTATGATGGCAACGCCTGCGATTCGTAACTTGATCCGCGAAGACAAAGTCGCGCAGATGTATTCGATCATTCAAACAGGTGCGGCTCACGGCATGCAAACCATGGAGCAAAATGCTCGTCAGTTAATGGCGCAAGGCATGGTTGCTCGTGAAGAGGTCGATAGTAAGATCGGATTAGAAGTGCAGCAATTCTCGTAACGTTCATACAGATAATGGTGAATACGGAAGATGGATCTAGATAAATTTCTCGAAGGCATGCTGGCGCTGAAAGCGTCGGATCTTTACATCACGGTTGGAGCGCCAATTCTATTTCGTGTGGATGGCGAATTGCGTCCGCAAGGGGAAAAACTTACCGAGAGCGATGTGGCTGCATTACTCGACAGCGCTATGGAACCAGATCGGCGTCAGGAATTTCGTAAAAGTCGCGAGTCGAATTTTGCCATTGTGAGAGATTGTGGTCGCTTCCGTGTGAGTGCCTTTTTTCAACGCGAGTTACCAGGCGCAGTGATTCGTCGTATTGAAACTAATATTCCTACTTTTGAGCAGTTAAAGTTACCGTTAGTGTTGCAAGATTTGGCGATAGCTAAGCGTGGTTTGGTGCTGGTGGTCGGTGCTACTGGTTCGGGTAAATCGACCACTATGGCGGCGATGACAGGCTATCGAAACAGCAATAAAACCGGGCACATTTTGACGGTCGAAGATCCGATCGAGTTCGTGCATGAACACAAGCGCTGTATCGTGACTCAACGTGAAGTTGGGTTAGATACGGAAAGCTATGAAGTTGCGCTTAAAAACTCGCTGCGCCAAGCACCAGATATGATTTTGATTGGTGAGATCCGTAGCCGTGAAACAATGGAATACGCGATGACCTTCGCCGAAACGGGTCACCTGTGTATGGCAACGTTGCACGCCAACAATGCAAACCAAGCTTTAGAGCGCATTCTTCACTTGGTACCGAAAGATCAAAAAGAACAATTCTTGTTCGACTTGTCGATGAATCTGAAAGGCGTGGTTGGTCAGCAGTTGATCCGAGATAAAAATGGGCAGGGACGTCATGGTGTATTTGAGATCTTGCTAAATAGCCCACGTGTGTCGGATTTGATTCGTCGCGGAGATTTACATGAGTTGAAGTCAACCATGGCTCGCTCAAATGAGTTTGGTATGCTGACGTTCGATCAATCTCTTTATAAGTTAGTGATGCAAGGTAAGATCAGCGAAGAGGATGCACTACATAGTGCCGACTCGGCAAATGATCTGCGCTTGATGTTGAAAACGCAGCGTGGTGAAGCATTCTCTACGGGCAGTTTGGCGAACGTTAAGATCGATATGGATTAATCCAATCCAGAAACAAAAAAGGTTGGCAGGAGCCAACCTTTTTTCATTGTGCTTGAAGTGTTTACTCACCCCAAAGGGCTTCAAACCAGCTTTCTAGAATCACCACTGCTGACTGGCAGTCAACATTACCTTTCGATAGGGCTTTGTAGCCGCCCATGCTGAACAACTCCGCACGAGCTTCTGCTGTAGATAAACGCTCATCATGCAGTTCAACTGGCAATCCGTATCGGCCTTGCAGACGCTTAGCAAATTTTCGTGCACGAGGGGTTATGGTCTCAAGGTCTTTACCATGCAGATCGGTCGGTAAACCGACCACTAGCAAATCTGGTTGCCACTCTTTGATTTGCTTTTCGATATCGTCCCAGTTTGGAATACCGTCATTGGCTTTAAAGGCTTTTAATGGGGAAGCTGTACCAGTAATTTCTTGGCCAATAGCGCTACCAATGCTTTTGGTTCCAAAGTCAAAAGCCATAATTGTGCGTGACATAAGGTGTCTCTATCTAATGTAACTGTATATTTGGACTAAGCATGTCCAGAGTCTGCTGAAAGGTGACTTGGGTCGATGCCCAGCTTTTCGACCGCTTTCTTCCAACGCTCGTTGATTGGTGTATTAAAGATAATTTCAGGCGTCGCTTCAATGGTGAGCCAAGAGTTTTCGACCAGCTCACTTTCTAATTGGCCTGCACTCCAACCGGAGTAGCCAAGTGCCACTAAGTAATCACTTGGTTCTGCTTCTGTTCCTAACACCGACAGAATATCACGCGAAGTGGTTACCGCGAGGTCATCGGTCATTTGGACGCTGGACTCGTAGTAATCTTTGGGTTTATGCAAAATAAAACCACGATCTTCCGAGATTGGGCCGCCATTGTAGACTGGTCTATCTAGACTGGCTTCAAATAGGCGCGGGTGTACTGGCTGAACTTCCACCTGCTTGAGCATGTTGCCGACGGTGATATCAACAGGAGCATTGATCATCAGCCCCATAGCGCCGTCTTCGTTGTGCTCACAAACGTAGATCACGCTGTTTTGAAAGTACGGATCTTTCATCCCAGGCATGGCAACCAAAAAGTGATTTGTGAGATTCATACTCATACTGACCCTTAACTCTCGTAAATGCCCTTAAGCAAACATCATACAATTTACATCTAGGTATGTGCATGAGTTTGCTTAAGTTAATGTACTACGCTCTCTATTAACTGTAATACAGTTTGAGTTATTCGCCTTTTACTCGACGCTCAATCGCATCCATCAGCTTGCCTGTGATTGAGATATCAAAAGCTGCTTCAATTTCGCGAATACAGGTTGGGCTGGTGACGTTGATTTCTGTTAGCTTGTCGCCAATTACGTCAAGGCCAACAAAGATAAGGCCTTTTTCTTTCAGTGTCGGGGCAACGGTTTGCGCAATTTTGAGGTCGGTTTCGCTTAGCGGACGAGCTTCACCAGTACCACCAGCGGCTAGGTTGCCGCGCGTTTCGCCTTTAGCAGGAATGCGTGCTAGACAGTAAGGCATAGGTTCGCCATCTACCACTAGGATACGTTTGTCACCGTTGCTGATGTCTGGCACGAAGGTTTGTGCCATTGCGTAGTTTTGACCGTGGTTAGTCAATGTCTCGATGATTACAGAGACGTTTGGATCGTTTTCTTTTACACGGAAGATGGACGCGCCACCCATACCATCAAGCGGTTTCAGGATGACATCACCATGTTTTTCACGAAATTCTTTAATTTTCTCTGCTTTTCGCGTCACGATCGTTGTAGGTGTCAGCTCTGGGAACCATGCTGTAAACAGCTTTTCGTTACAATCACGTAAGCTTTGAGGCTTGTTAACGATCAGTGCACCTTGTTCTTCTGCACGCTCAAGGATGTAAGTCGCGTAGATGTATTCAGTATCAAACGGAGGATCTTTACGCATTAGCACCGCGTCTAGCTCAGACAGTTCGATAGTTTGCTCTGATTTGAACTCGTACCAATCGTTTGGATCTTCTTTTAGTTCTACCACTTTAGTATCTGCAATGGCAACGCCTTGATCGAGATGCAGATCATTCATTTCCATGTAGTGGATTTCATAGCCGCGTCGTTGCGCTTCAAGCATCATGGCAAAGCTAGAGTCTTTTTTGATGTTAATGGACGAGATTGGGTCCATTACGATACCGAGTTTGATCATTATTTTTCTCCGTTTAACCAAGATCGCCGAAACGAACTTGTAAGGCTGTAATTGCTGTCAGAGCCGCTGTTTCGGTACGCAGAACGCGAGGGCCGAGTAGCGTTTCTTCAAATTGGTATTCTCGAGTCATCTCGATTTCTTCAGACGATAAACCGCCTTCAGGACCGATCAGTAGGCGCACTTTTTCAACCGGGGTTGGCAAAGTGTTGATTGAGTATTTAGCACGAGGGTGAAGGTTAAGCTTTAAACCATCGTACTCTTCTTTACACCACTCTTCCAAGCTCATAATTGGACGAATTTCGGGCACGACATTACGCCCACATTGCTCACAGGCACTGATGGCGATTTTCTGCCATTGCGCGAGTTTTTTCTCAAAACGCTTTTGGTCAAGCTTGACACCACAACGTTCAGAAATCAGAGGAGTGATGGTATTGACGCCAAGTTCAACAGACTTTTGGATGGTGAACTCCATCTTATCGCCACGTGAAATGACTTGACCAAGGTGCAGATCTAAAGGGGATTCAATACTGTTTTCTACGCGCTCGGTGATGTTAACCAAAACTGATTTCTTGCTGACTTCACTGATAACCGCTGGGAACTCTGCGCCACTGCCGTCAAAAAGGAGAACGTCTTGGCCTTCTTTCATGCGCAAAACACGACCGATATGGCCTGCTGCGTCGTCACTTAAAGCAAGTGAGCCAAGTTGATGAATGGTTTCTGGATGATAAATTCGAGGGGTACGCATGAGATTTCCAGCAAGAGAATAAACTTAAACCCTAACATGGATGCTTTGCACCGAAAAAACAAGGGGCAAGAAGCGTTTCAATATCAGTAATTGAAACGCTTCGAGGTCGGAGGTTACAGTGCGCGGCAGGCTTCTTGAACAAATGGGTTGTGATTGCCCTGTACTTTTGCAATGCGCTCGTCACGCTCACATTCCCATTTATCGACAGGATAGGTTTTGTTCCAAGCACTCATTAATTGCGTTTGCTGCTTCGACAGTTTGAAACCGTACTCTTTGCTCATGTATAGATAGGTACGAGCAATTGAGCCACGCGCACGGTCTGGTGGCATGACTTTACGCTGCTTAAAGTTCACTTGCATCTCACAGCGACCATAACTCACGCCATCCATACCGTTCCATTGGCTGAAGTTGTAGTTCGAACGGTCACCGTTTACTTCACCAATAGCAGGAGTTAGGTTGTGCAAGTCTGCTTCCATCAAACGAAAAGTTTTGTCTTTTTTCTTACAGTTTTTACGTCCGCCATCTTGCCAGCATTGACGCTGGTGGCCAAATTGCCACGCAGGAACAACGTGCTCCCATTCGATTCGTGCAGCCCGTTTTTCTTGTTTACGGACTTGGTAGCCGCAAGAGGCTAAATCGGGTAAGCCTTTCTTGCCTTGCCATTGAATGTTACAGCCACAGTAGAAGCTTGTTGGATGGTCTTGATAAATTTTGACCGCCTCACGTTTGGCTGCAGAGAATGAGCTCGGTGGCGCGGCAATCGCAGTGCTAGAAAGCGCGATAAGCAACAGAGAGAATAAGTATTTCATGATAAAAGTCTTTATAAAGTATGACTTTATTCATGATAACACGCATAAAATAGCTTTAGTGATGAGTAAGTTAACAATAGTTGGCGAAGGGAAGGTTTTGATCAAATCGATCTTTATTTTGGGAACGCAAGTAACACTATGAGGTAAGGGCTACGATAATTGAATGCCGGTGAAGTTAAGTGGTTGGCGGCATTTTTGACAAGAGTACGTCGCCTCTTTGCGCAGCACTTTATTATGACGGCGAATCGATAGAGGGTAGGTCATACAACCACAACGATACTCAAAGGTTTTACCTTGAACGGATTTTACTTCAAAGCTGTGAGTGGTTTTGGCTGGTACGTTAAATACGGCTTCCATGACGCCTTTCCATTCTTTGCCGTGAGGCCTAACTCGCCCGTAAACCTGATAAGTAATCAGGTGTGCTACTTCATGAGGAATGACTTCATCTAAGAATGCTTGGGTGTTTTCGCGAAATAAAACAGGGTTTAGGCGTACTTGATTTAATTGAAGGTAGGCTTTTCCTGCCGCTTTCCCACGGACGTCGAAGGTGATTGTTGGAATCGGGAAAGAACGTTTGAAAGCTTGTTCCGCCATCGCGATACAGCCCGCCATCACTTGCTTGGCTTTATAGCTGAGTTCTATATCCACAATTCACCTCGATAAATCAAATAAAAAAGCCCCCGCATTGCGAGGGCCAGATCATAGCATCAGTTAATTATGGTGTGTGTTTTTTCTTGATGGTGGCATGGTAAGCGTGCCATGTACCGTAGCCTAGAATTGGCATGGTAAACAACATTCCGATCCCGTAGGTCGCAAAGCCGATAAGAATACCGCCACAGATGATCGCTGCCCAAACAATCATTGCTGGAATGTTGGATTTCACGGCATTAAAGCTGGTAAACACAGCGGTCATCATGTCTACGCGACGCTCCATCATGAGCGGAATAGAAAAGGCTGAAATGCTAAACACCACACAAGCCAAAACAAAGCCAACTAAAGAGCCGATGACAAGGAAGGGTAGGAACTCACTTAAAGGTGCCCCTTGAACAGAAGGGTAGAGTGCATGAAGTAGAGCGGCAATGCGCATCCAAAATATCATACACACTGCGAGTAACACGGCGAACGCCCATTGAGATGTTGAGTTACGACCGATCGCTTTCATTGAATGGAACAAGCTTGCTTTGTGTCCGCGCTCTCTCTCCCAACTGGCATCATACAAGCCCAGCGCGAGAAACGGACCAATTAACATGTAAACAATCAAACTGGGCATGACGACTAAGTGTGTGCCTTGCCACTGTACGAGCAAAACAATGCCTATCGCAGCTGCCATAAAACAGATGCCATAGAAAGCACTAATAAGCGGCATTCGCACGAAATCATGCAGACCTAATGCGAGCCAATGAAAAGGTGCAGAAAGATTGACCGTATTGCACGGTATGGTTCTGGCGTATTCGTTGTCTGGCACTTCCTTTCGCTTGTTGTGGAAGTCCGATGGATTAACAGTTCGAGGCATAACTCCTCCTTGATTTATTCCCACATTATCCGCTTATACCAACTGACAGCGGTTTTTGTTCAGTCAAACTTGAAGCGACTTTTTCAAGTTTACATCTGAGCATTGGCTTAGTTTGGTATCGGCCATAAAGATGCTTAACTCATGTCTTTACTTAAGTGTTGCTTCCACAGTCGCCAGCATCCGACGTCTCTATTTAAATTGGAGTTAACAATATTTTAACTATTGGCGGAGATGGGATAATTTACAAATAATTGCTTAAAATTTATTCGGTATAAAAATGAGGGAGAAACAGGACTGCTTTGTGGGTCAGGGCGGTATGAGCCGAAATGGCTGGATAAAAGTTGCTGAAAATAAAAAGCCCCCGCCATAAGGCGAGGGCTTTGTTGATTCTTGCGTGGCTCGATTACTTGATGCCAGCGAAATCGCGTAGAAGCTCAGCTTTATCAGTCGCTTCCCATGGGAACTCTTCGCGACCGAAGTGACCGTATGCTGCTGTCTTCTTGTAGATTGGTTGAAGTAGGTTAAGCATTTCTTGTAGACCGTATGGACGTAGGTCGAAGAATTGACGAACCGCTTCAATGATGATGTCGTGAGATACTTTCTCGGTACCAAACGTTTCAACCATGATAGACGTTGGATCAGCAACACCGATTGCGTAAGAAAGTTGGATTTCACAACGGTCAGCCATACCAGCCGCTACGATGTTTTTCGCTACGTAACGTGCTGCGTAAGCTGCAGAGCGGTCTACTTTCGATGGATCTTTACCAGAGAATGCACCGCCACCGTGACGAGCTGCACCGCCGTAAGTATCTACGATGATTTTACGACCAGTTAGACCACAGTCACCCATTGGGCCACCAATAACGAAACGACCGGTTGGGTTGATGAAGAAGTTAGTGTCTTTGCTGATCCACTCTGCAGGAAGAACAGGTTTGATGATCTCTTCCATTACTGCTTCACGTAGGTCAGGCGTAGAGATTGAATCACAGTGCTGAGTTGAAAGAACAACAGCATCGATACCAACAATCTTACCTTGGTCGTACTGGAACGTTACCTGAGATTTTGCGTCTGGACGCAACCAAGGTAGTGTGCCGTTTTTACGAACTTCTGCTTGCTTTTCAACAAGACGGTGAGAGTAAGTGATTGGCGCTGGCATGAGTACTTCAGTTTCGTTACATGCGTAACCAAACATGATGCCTTGGTCGCCTGCACCTTGCTCTTTAGGGTCAGCTTTATCAACACCTTGGTTGATATCTGGAGACTGTTTACCGATTGTGTTTAGAACTGCACAAGAGTTCGCGTCAAAGCCCATATCTGAGTGTACGTAGCCGATTTCACGAACGGTTTCACGAGTTAACTCTTCGATGTCAACCCATGCTGAAGTCGTGATTTCACCACCCACCATTACCATACCGGTTTTAACGTAAGTCTCACATGCAACACGAGCCTTTGGATCTTGCTCTAGAATCGCGTCAAGAACCGCATCAGAAATCTGGTCTGCAATTTTATCTGGATGACCTTCTGATACTGACTCAGAAGTAAACAGGTGCTTAGCCATGTTAGCTCCACTATATCTGGTTTAAAACTGAGGAATGATAAACTCCCCAGCGCAAATTAATACTAATATTTGTAGGTGTATCTACATCTAGACGTCTATTCTAATTTTGATTGCTCGAATTACAAGCTCTTTTTTGGTTTTTGTTATAACCAAACGTTTGCTTGAATTATTGATAATTTTTAGAACTTCGATGTATTTGAACTGAAAGGTGCAATATTTGTGAGGTTTTGGGTTGGAAAACGTTTGCACACCCCACTTGGCTTTGAGAGAATTGTGACCTCTTTTTTCGTTTCGCTTAATGTACTCAGGAGCAGACATGTCGTCTCGTAAACATCTTGCCAATGCAATTCGTGCTCTAAGCATGGATGGTGTTCAACAAGCTAACTCTGGCCACCCAGGCGCACCTATGGGTATGGCTGATATCGCTGAAGTTCTTTGGCGCTCTCACCTAAACCACAACCCAGCTAACCCAGAGTGGGCAGATCGCGACCGTTTTGTACTTTCAAACGGCCACGGTTCTATGCTGATCTACTCTCTACTGCACTTGAGCGGTTACGAGCTATCTATCGATGATCTGAAAAACTTCCGTCAGCTTCACTCTAAGACTCCAGGTCACCCAGAGTACGGCTACGCACCAGGCATCGAAACGACAACAGGTCCTCTAGGTCAAGGTATCACGAACGCTGTTGGTATGGCTCTAGCAGAAAAAGCGCTAGCAGCACAATTCAACAAAGAAGGCCACGACATCATTGACCATTTCACTTACGTGTTCATGGGTGATGGCTGTCTGATGGAAGGTATCTCGCATGAGGCATGTTCTCTTGCTGGTACTCTAGGCCTAGGTAAACTGATCGCATTTTGGGATGACAACGGCATCTCTATCGATGGTCACGTTGAAGGTTGGTTCTCTGACGATACACCTAAGCGTTTCGAAGCGTACGGTTGGCACGTAATCCCAGCAGTAGATGGCCACGATTCTGAAGCAATCAACGCAGCGATTGAAGCTGCAAAAGCAGATCCTCGTCCTACGCTAATTTGTACGAAGACTATCATCGGTTTTGGTTCTCCAAACAAATCGGGTTCTCACGACTGTCACGGTGCACCACTAGGCGCTGAAGAAATCGCAGCAGCACGTGAATTCCTAGGTTGGGAACACCCTGCATTTGAAATCCCTGCTGATGTATACGCAGAGTGGGATGCAAAAGCAGCTGGCGCTGAAAAAGAAGCGGCGTGGAACGCGAAGTTCGAAGCATACGCAGCGGCTTACCCAACAGAAGCAGCAGAGCTTAAGCGTCGTCTAAACGGCGAACTTCCTGCAGAGTGGGAAGAGAAAGCAAACCAAATCATTGCTGATCTTCAAGCAAACCCAGCAAACATTGCGTCACGTAAAGCATCTCAAAATGCTCTAGAAGCTTTCGGTCAAATGCTACCAGAATTCATGGGCGGCTCTGCTGACCTAGCACCTTCTAACCTGACCATGTGGTCTGGTTCTAAGTCTCTAGAAATGGAGGACTTCTCTGGCAACTACATCCACTACGGTGTGCGTGAATTCGGTATGACCGCTATCATCAACGGTATCGCATTGCACGGTGGTTTCGTTCCTTACGGCGCAACATTCCTAATGTTCATGGAATACGCTCGTAACGCAATGCGTATGGCTGCGCTGATGAAAATTCAGAACATCCAAGTTTACACGCATGATTCGATCGGTCTTGGCGAAGATGGCCCAACTCACCAACCTGTTGAGCAAATGGCGTCTCTACGTGTAACTCCAAACATGAGCACATGGCGCCCATGTGACCAAGTTGAGTCTGCAGTTGCATGGAAACTAGCGATTGAACGTAAAGATGCACCAACTGCACTTATCTTCTCTCGTCAAAACCTAGCGCAACAAGAGCGTACTGCTGAACAAGTCGCAGACATCGCGAAAGGTGCTTACATCCTGAAAGATAGCGAAGGTAAGCCTGAGCTAATCCTTATCGCAACAGGTTCTGAGGTTGAGCTTGCAGTGAAAGCCGCTGAGCAACTAACTTCAGAAGGCAAGAAAGTACGCGTTGTTTCAATGCCATCAACAGATGCTTTCGACAAACAAGACGCCGCTTACCGTGAAGCTGTACTGCCATCAGACGTAACGGCACGTATCGCTATTGAAGCGGGCATTGCTGATTTCTGGTACAAGTACGTTGGCTTCGACGGTCGCATCATCGGTATGACAACATTCGGTGAATCTGCACCTGCTGGTCAGCTATTCGAGATGTTTGGCTTCACGACTGAAAACGTAGTGAACACAGCAAAAGAATTGCTAGCGTAATTGCAGGACCGTCTAAACAGTCGAACGTAAACGACGATTGTTAAACGCTAAAGTTAGAAAGGCCATCATTATGATGGCCTTTTTATTTTTGTCAGGTTTTCCAACCTTGTGGAATGCTTTGGTGAATGCAGTCTAAAAGTACGGATAAGCGCAGTGGTGGTCGTCCTGCTGGTGTATAGCAGTTAATGGAAATAGGCTCAGAAAGCCAACCTTCTAAGCAAGGTGTGATTCGCCCTGGGTGATGTTTCTCATAGCCGAATGCTGTCCAAGTCGGCAGCAGTCCAATACCATGACCATTCGCGATACTGTCTATTTGCATTGCTATGTTGTCGCTGTATAACCGACTAACAAAGGGTTCTAAAAAGAACTCACCGTGTTGAGGGTGTGCTAGCATCAATCCATTTTCTTGCACTGAACCAAAATCGATCCATGGATGTGCTTCAAGTTCTTTGGGGTGCGGTATAGGCCCATGTTGTTTTAGATAATTTGGAGAGGCAAAAGGCGTATAGCGAAATACCCCCAGCACTTCTTTTCGCCAGTCTAGCTCTTTACGTTCACCGAGCCAGATGAACAAATCTGGGTCATGATGCGCCTCAGAAAAGTCACTGGTAAGTTGAACTCTAACATCGGGATTATCAGCAAGAAAACGATTGAGTACGCCGCCGAGCCAGCTTCTAACTAAGGCAGTATGACAAACAATATGCAGTGGCCCTGAAACTTGGTTCGTTAAACCTTGCAGTGCATCATAACTCTCTTCGCTTAACTCAAGAATCTGGCGGCTGTAGTGGGCAAAGATTTCTCCAGCTCTTGTCAGAACTAATCGATTACCTTGTCTGGCGGTTAGAGCCTGACCGAAGTCTTCTTCTAATTGTGCCAAGCGACGACTTAGCGTTGATTTTGGCTGATTAAGGGCTTTAGCAGCGGCTGTCAAACTTTTATGCTGATTGAGCGCATCAAAGGCTCTAATTGATGCTAAGTCGTGCATATTTCTTTTACTCCTTACTGCGTTATGTACGAGTTCCATAAATGGAAAGAACCGTTCCATAACTCTCACTATGCATCTCATTCTATTTGTGAATAATTCACTTTCGAAAATAATAATCATTATCAATTATGGAGATGTAGATGTCTACTCTTAGACTGCCAGTTATTACCGCAACTGGTATTTTAGCCTTCGTCAGTGTCCCTCATGTTTTTGCCAATGATGCAGTTTCTAAAATGGAAACAGTGGTTGTAACTGCATCAAGCTACGAGCAATCTCAAGCGGACGCGCCTGCAAGTATTAGTGTTATTTCACGTGAGGAGTTGGACTCCCGTTATTACCGCGATGTGACTGATGCACTAAAAAGTGTGCCAGGTGTTGTCGTGACAGGTGGTGGTGATACCACCGACATTAGTATCCGTGGTATGGGTTCTAAATACACTTTGATACTGGTCGACGGTAAACGTCAAAGCACGCGTGAAACTCGTCCAAATAGTGACGGTCCTGGTATCGAACAAGGTTGGTTACCTCCTCTTCAAGCGATTGAGCGAATCGAAGTTATTCGTGGCCCAATGTCGACGCTTTACGGTTCTGATGCGATTGGTGGTGTGATTAACGTCATCACACGAAAAGATGCGCTAGAGTGGACAGGTAATGTTCAACTGGGCACGGTACTACAAGAGAATAGCCGCTCAGGGGGAGAGCAGAGCGCGAACTTTTTCGTTAATGGTCCGTTGGCTGAAAATTTATCTCTCCAAGTATATGGTCAGTACACAACCAGAGAAGAAGATGACATCGAATACGGTTATGAAGATAAAGATATGCAGAGTATCTCTTCAAAACTGACTTACCAGATTAATGAGCGCCATTCGGTGCAATTAGAAGGTGGCACGTCGGCACAAAGTCGTCGTGGCAATGTGGGCCTTTCAGTGCCGACCACAGGGTGTCGTGGTGGGTGTGAAGATTCACTGAATGAATATCGTCGTAATTACGTAACGGTAAGCCACAACGGTGATTGGGATTCGGTCGGAATTTCAGATACTTACTTACAGCGAGAAGAGAGCGAGAACAAATCTCGTGAGATGACGATCACCAACACCACGTTCAAATCGAGCTTGGTGACTGGTATTGGAAACCATACGTTGACGACGGGTGTGGACGCTACTCATGCAGAGCTTGAGGATTTCACCTCCAACAAAGCGTCATCGAAGACTGAAACATCGAATACGCAGTGGGCTGTTTTCATTGAAGATGAATGGAGAATTGCTGATCCGTTTAGCGTTACGCTTGGCGGCCGTCTAGATCATGACGAAAACTATGGCGCGCATTTTAGTCCGCGTGTTTACGGTGTATGGCGAGTTGATCCGTCTTGGACGGTGAAAGGCGGTGTGGCAACAGGTTTCCGTTCTCCACAATTACGTGAAATTACTCCTGGCTGGGCGCAAGTCAGTGGTGGCGGTAATATCTACGGTAACCCAGATCTTGACCCTGAAACGTCGCTAAACAAAGAAATCAGCGTCTTGTATCAAGGTGATTCTGGCTTAGATGTCTCTTTGACAGCGTTCCATAACGAATTCAAAGACAAGATCACACGTGTTGTTTGTCCAGACACTATCTGTACTGATGGTCCAAACCAATGGGGCGCAGATCCAACGTACCGTATTAACGTGGATGAAGCCGTCACACAAGGTATTGAAGCGACCTTAGCATCGCCGTTAACGGAAACCATTTACCTTAGCTCGAGCTACACATTTACCGACTCAGAGCAAAAAACAGGTGAATACAAAGGCATGCCGCTGCAGCAGTTACCAAAGCATCTGTTTAATGTGGATGTGACTTGGCAAACGACAACAGATCTAGAGAGCTGGGCGAAAGTCACGTACCGAGGTAAAGAAATGGATCCGGTTACTGGCCCATCAAGAAACAGTATTGTAGAACCAGCTTATACCTTTGTGGACGCCGGTGTGACATACCAGTTAACCGACAATACTCGTATTAAAGGCGCTATCTATAACTTGCTGGACGAGGAAATCAGTTACGAAGAATATGGATATATTGAAGATGGTCGTCGCTACTGGTTAGGTTTAGACGTCGCATTTTAATTATCTATCGTTGTAATAAGGTCGAGCATAGTCTCGACCTTTTTTAATCCTGCTTTACTTTGATTCAACAGGTGCGTTTGTCAGCCTGATCAGGTAGTATCTGTGACACGAAATTTTTGGTAGGGCGAAGGATAAATGCTAAAGGTTGCGATCAATGGATTTGGACGTATAGGTCGTAATGTTCTGCGAGCGGTGTATGAAAGCGGAAAACACCAGCAGATCAAGGTTGTGGCGGTAAACGAACTAGCACAGCCAGAGGCGATGGCACACCTACTGCAATATGACACCAGTCATGGTCGCTTTGGTAAAAAAATTTCCCATGACCAAGAACATTTGCATGTTCATCATGACAGCGGTGAATATGATTCCATTCGCATTCTCCATCTCTCCGAAATCGAATTACTTCCTTGGCGTGATTTAGAAGTTGATATCGTCTTGGATTGCACTGGCGTATTTGGTTCGCAAGCGGATGGGCAAGCGCATATAGAAGCTGGCGCGAAGAAAGTACTGTTTTCGCACCCGGGTGCAAACGACCTAGATAATACGATTATCTATGGCGTGAACCACGAAACTCTGAAAGACGAGCACCGTGTTGTCTCCAATGGCTCTTGCACCACCAACTGTATCGTTCCCATCATTAAAGTATTAGACGAAGCCTTCGGCATAGAGTCTGGCACCATTACGACAATTCATTCGTCCATGAACGATCAACAAGTAATCGATGCGTATCATAACGACTTACGCCGTACCCGCGCTGCAAGCCAATCTATTATTCCGGTGGACACTAAGTTGCATAAGGGGATTGAAAGAATCTTCCCGAAATTTTCCAACAAATTCGAAGCAATTTCTGTTCGTGTTCCAACGGTTAACGTCACTGCAATGGATTTAAGTGTCACAATTAGTACAAATGTGAAAGTTAATGACGTAAATCAAACCATTGTTAACGCATCTCAGTGTACATTACGTAACATTGTTGACTATACTGAATCGCCACTCGTTTCCATCGACTTTAACCACGACCCCCATAGTGCGATTGTGGATGGAAGCCAGACTAGAGTGAGTAACGGGCAACTCGTAAAAATGCTCGTTTGGTGCGACAACGAATGGGGCTTTGCTAACCGGATGCTGGATACTGCCTTAGCAATGCAAGCTTCTTCGCAAGTGGAACAGTAATGACGAAGAAGTGATGGAGAATTTTTATTTCAAGCCTTGAAATAAATCCATAATATCTCCATATCTATAACCAGTTTGAAGAATTAACAGGCTTGGCAGGGTTGCCGAGTTTTCAAAAACTTTAATTATTAAATATTTGAGAGGACACATCATGTCTGTAATCAAGATGACTGACCTGGATCTTGCAGGTAAACGTGTATTTATCCGTGCTGACCTAAACGTGCCAGTAAAAGACGGTAAAGTAACTTCGGATGCACGTATCATCGCATCTCTTCCAACTATTAAGCACTGCCTAGAAGCAGGCGCTAAAGTAATGGTTACGTCTCACCTAGGTCGCCCAACTGAAGGTGAATACGCTGAAGAGTTCTCTCTACAACCAGTTGTTAACTACCTAAACGACGCACTAGATTGCGAAGTGAAGCTAGCAAAAGACTACCTAGATGGCCTAGAGCTAAATGCGGGTGAACTTGTTGTTCTTGAAAACGTTCGCTTCAACAAAGGCGAAAAGAAAAACGACGAAGAGCTATCTAAGAAATACGCAGCACTATGTGACGTATTCGTAATGGACGCATTCGGTACGGCTCACCGTGCTCAAGCATCTACTCACGGCGTTGGTATGCACGCAGACGTAGCATGTGCTGGTCCTCTACTAGCGAACGAACTAGAAGCGCTAGGCAAAGCAATGGACAAGCCAGCTCGTCCAATGGTTGCTATCGTAGGTGGTTCAAAAGTTTCTACTAAGCTAACGGTTCTTGAGTCTCTATCTAAAATCGCTGACCAACTCGTTGTTGGTGGTGGTATTGCTAACACATTCATCGCAGCTGCTGGCCACAACGTTGGTAAGTCTCTATACGAAGCAGACCTAGTTGAAACAGCTAAGAAGCTAATGGACGAGTGTGCAATTCCAGTAGCAACTGACGTTGCATGTGCGAAAGCATTCGACGAGAACGCAGAAGCTGAAATTAAGCACGTTTCTGAAGTACAAGACGACGACATGATCTTCGACCTTGGTCCAGATTCAACAGCTGAACTAGCTGAAATCCTTAAAAACGCTAAGACTATCCTATGGAATGGTCCAGTAGGCGTATTCGAATTCAAGAACTTCGAAGCAGGTACTAAAGGTATCTCTGAAGCTATCGCAGCTTCTGAAGGCTTCTCTGTTGCAGGCGGTGGTGACACGCTAGCAGCTATCGACAAGTTCGGTATCAAAGCGGATGTATCTTACATCTCTACTGGCGGTGGCGCTTTCCTTGAGTTCGTAGAAGGTAAAGTTCTTCCAGCAGTAGAAATGCTAGAAGCACGCGCTAAGTAATTAAAGCAAAGCGGGGGAGTGATTCTCCCGCTTTCTTGTTTGCTGCAACGTGTGAGGAACTCTGCTAGAATAGCCTCAGTTGTGAGCAAACGTTTGCAAGATTTTCAACTTAACAAGTTTTGTTTAAAAACGACAGATAAATAGGATTACATCCATGTCTAAGATCTTCGACTTCGTAAAACCAGGTGTTATCTCTGGCGATGACGTTCAGAAAGTATTTGAAGTTGCAAAAGAAAACAGCTTTGCACTTCCAGCAGTAAACTGTGTGGGTACTGACTCTGTAAACGCAGTACTTGAAGCAGCTGCAAAAGTTAAAGCTCCAGTTATCGTTCAGTTCTCTAACGGTGGCGCTGCTTTCTTTGCTGGTAAAGGTCTAAAACTTGAAGGTCAAGAAGCTCAAATCCTAGGTGCTGTTGCTGGTGCGAAATACGTTCACGCTGTAGCTGAAGCTTACGGTGTTCCAGTAATCCTACACACTGACCACGCAGCTAAGAAACTACTTCCTTGGATCGACGGTCTACTAGACGCTGGTGAAGAGTACTTCGCGCAAACTGGTAAGCCACTATTCTCTTCTCACATGATCGACCTTTCTGAAGAGTCTCTAGAAGAGAACATCGAAATTTCTGCTAAGTACCTAGAGCGCATGGCTAAAATGAACATGACTCTAGAAATCGAACTAGGTTGTACTGGTGGTGAAGAAGACGGCGTTGACAACTCTGATATGGATGCGTCTGAACTATACACTTCTCCAGAAGACGTTGCATACGCATACGAGAAACTAAGCGCAATCAGCCACCGTTTCACTATCGCAGCATCTTTCGGTAACGTACACGGCGTATACAAGCCAGGTAACGTTGTACTAACTCCAACTATCCTACGTGATTCTCAAGCGCACGTTTCTGAGAAATTCGGTCTTCCAGCGAACTCTCTAAACTTCGTATTCCACGGCGGTTCAGGTTCTTCTCTAGAAGAAATCCGTGAATCTATCGGCTACGGTGTAATCAAAATGAACATCGATACTGATACACAGTGGGCTACTTGGGATGGTATCCGTAAGTTCGAAGCTGAAAACCACGATTACCTACAAGGTCAGATCGGTAACCCAACTGGTGAAGATGCACCAAACAAGAAGTACTACGATCCACGCGTATGGCTACGTGCAGGCCAAGCTTCAATGGTTACTCGTCTAGAGCAAGCATTTGCTGACCTTAACGCAGTTGACGTACTATAATCGTTACTGATTAAGTTACCTAAAAACCCGCTCTTTGAGCGGGTTTTTTTATGTCTATCATTTTTTTCCCGGCTGCTTTCTCCCGATATTTTTATGCGTTAGATTGTATTTGCTAGTGAGATATCTCACCTTTAACGTTTTTTTAAAGAAAACATGGGAATATCAGTCTTAAGAGTGGCGAAATCAGAGTGCATTGCGTAACCTGTAACAAGTCAGTGTCAGAAAGCTCTGATAAAGTCTTGTTTTGCATATCTTTGCGAAACTCTGACTTTGAAAAAAGTCAGAGTTGGGATATTGTGCCAAAAATCTGACACTGTTCAGTGGAGCAATAGGGATGTTGTTTTAGAAAAGAGCCTTTAAAAAACAAGGTTCATAAATTAACGGCAATTGGATTTATATCTCTTTATTTTTGAGGATAAGAATTATGGCAGGTGAATCGGTGGGTATCGATACCACTTTAACGGATGGTCTAACTCAGGCTGAAACTTGGCTGACAAACAATTCAGATCTACTGGTTCAGTACGGTGTGAACATTATCTCTGCGCTGCTTATTCTGTTTATCGGTAATCTTATCGTTAAGGCAGTCGCTGGTAGTGTTTCTAAAGTACTAGAAAAGAAAAACATGGATAAGGCCGTCGTTGAATTTATTCACGGTCTTGTTCGTTACTTGCTATTTGTAATCGTGCTAATCGCGGCTCTTGGTCGATTAGGAGTTCAAACCGCTTCTGTTGTTGCTGTGATTGGTGCGGCAGGTCTTGCTGTTGGTCTTGCACTACAAGGTTCACTATCAAACTTTGCAGCAGGCGTACTTATTGTTGCGTTCCGTCCATTCAAATCAGGCGACTACGTAGAAATCGGTGGTGTAGCGGGTAGTGTTGAAGCAATTCAAATCTTCCAAACAGTTCTAAAAACACCAGACAACAAAATGGTTGTTGTGCCTAACTCTTCAGTTATCGGCGGTGCCATTACTAACTACTCTCGCCATGCGACACGACGTGTCGACCTAGTGATTGGTGTTTCATACAAAGCTGACCTTAAACTAACGAAGAAAGTGATTCGTGAGACGCTAGAGAAAGATCCACGTATCTTGAAAGACCCAGATATCACAATTGGTGTACTTACGTTAGCAGACTCTTCAGTTAACTTTGTGGTTCGTCCATGGGTGAAAACTGCAGATTACTGGGGCGTATACTTTGATGCAATGCAAGGTATTAAAGAAGCATTGGATGAAAATGGTATCGAGATTCCATTCCCACAAATGGATGTTCACCTGAACAAAGTCGACGCTTAATCAAAAGCAGTCGATATTCAAAAGCGAGGCCAATAGGCCTCGCTTTTTTATACTTCGTAAAGGGTGTGATGACCAGCAAGTAAGAGGCGTTTTAGATGTTTACCTGCAAATCCAAATGTGAACTCAGGTAAGCCAGGCGTATAGAGCAACTCTTGATGTTGATAGAGATTGGTATCAACAATGATAGTGATGTATTCCGGTAAGCCTATTGGGCAAACCGCGCCGGGTACGCAACCTAACACTTCGACCATTTCATCGTCATTACAAATAGAGGGACGTTTACCTGTAATCGCTTTAATCTGCTTGGCATCGAGGCGCGAGTCCTTATCTGTCAGATAAACCGCGTAACCTTGTCCTTTGAGTGTTAAAAAGAGGCTTTTGGTATGCGTACCCGTCCAACCAAGCTCTCTCGCAATGCGTATATCTGTCTCAAAGTCTAAGATGGCTTCGTGCTGCCATTCCCGAAAAGGAATAGAGAGCGCGTTGAATCGCTCTCTATTGTTGTTATAAATACGTTTTAGTGACTCCATGTCTTTGCTGCCTTACTACCTTATGATTACCAATACTTATCAATAAGCTCACTCGCTAAGATATACGCTATTGTGAACATCATCATTGCGATTGCAATGTCGATGGTTTTTTTCACTTTTGGTTTAGAGAGTGTTGGACCTAGTTTGGCGGCTCCTATCGATAAAGTGTAGAACCAAACAAAGGAAGCCATAATCGTACCTAGTGCAAAAGCAATGCGATCATGGCCTTCAAATTGTCCACCGATCGAACCTAGAATAACGACTGTATCTAAATATAAGTGCGGATTAAGCACAGTGACGGCTAACGCACCTAGAATAACCGTTCGACGACCTCGAGCTACGATCTCCCCTTTTGATTCCGATTCACTCTCTGGCTTAAAAGCACTTTTTAGTGAGAGCAGTCCATAGAAGCTCAAGAAAGCAATACCACCAAGTGTCACCGACGTCAGTAAGATTTCATTTTGAGACAGAATTGCACCACCACCAAAAATACCTAGAGAGATGAAAATCATATCTAGCACGCTACAAATAGTGGCGGTTGTTAGGTGGTGGTTACGCTTTATGCCTTGATTTAAAACATACGCATTTTGCGCCCCGATCGGAATGATCATTGATGCTCCTAAACCAAAACCTTGCAATAGAACCCACAAGCTCACACTTCACCTCACTTCAAAATAACAAATACATTTACAGAAAGGGGAAAGATAAAGCGTTTATCTAAATAAGTATAATTAATGATTTTAATCTTACATTAGATGGACTAATTTAACGGGAGGCGTTTGATCAAGAGTGAGAGGAAAGGTATGCGAGGGTTAGATTACAAATGGATTGAGGCATTAGACGCTATAGTTTATCAGGGTAGCTTTGAGCGTGCTGCCGAGCATTTATTTGTTTCTCAATCCGCCATTTCTCAACGTATCAAGCAGTTAGAGAAGTTTCTCGCGCAGCCTGTTTTAATTCGAAGCCAGCCACCTAAGCCAACGCTAATTGGTAAAAAATTGTTGGGTCTTTATCGGCGAGTACGCTTGCTAGAGCATGAAATTCTCCCCGAATTAAAAAATGATACCAGTACGCGACCTGTGCAACTCTCTTTAGCGACTAATGCAGATAGCCTTGCAACATGGCTACTGCCAGCGCTGCAAAATGTTATGAAGCAGCGTCAAGTTGAACTAAAACTGACTATCTATGGTGAATACCGCTCTATTGAAAAACTCAAAAGTGGCGAAGTGACAGGAGCGATCAGCTTGGAGTCCCAGCCAATCCCCGGATGCAGAGCAGACTATTTAGGTCGCATCGATTATGTTTGTGTCGCGAGCCCAGAGTTCTATCAGCGTTATTTTTCTAAAGGCGTAAATAATCAGACATTGGCAAAAGCACCGGCCGTTTCATATGACCAATATGATGATCTACATAAAACATTTCTTACCGAGCATTTTAACGTCAATCCTGACAGCGTTATTCATCACAACATCAGTAGTTCTGAAGCGTTTCTAAAAGTGGCGTTAGCTGGTGTTGCTTATTGCTTGATCCCCCGCTTGCAAATTACCGACGAATTAGACAGAGGTGTGTTGGTTGATGTGACTCCAGGTTTTTTAATGTCCCATCGGATTTATTGGCACCACTGGCAGTTAGAAACTGGGGTATTACAAGAAATCTCACACGCGATAGTGGGGTATGCGCAGCAGCATCTACCTCAATAAGTTTGTCAGAGCTGCATATCGTTAACTTAAGTGTGTTTTGTTTAAAAATTACGCCAATGTTACATAGTCAAAGTTGTGTTAGAAGTCACTATGGGTGCTTGGATAATCGGCGGAAGTTTCTATTATGAAACCACACGCTTTCTCAGCCATGATAGTGATGTTGGAATCTGAGATTAAGTACTTAATTTTGTATGGATGGATTTATTGAATGAAATTGTATTCATTTTTGCTGGCTTCAGCACTCAGCCTTACCAGTGCTTCAGTTTTGGCGAATACGCCAGAGTTTGCTCATGTTACGACAACGGGGTATGGCGAAGTGACGGCCACACCTGATATGGCTACGTTTTCTGTAAAAGTAGTCGATACGACAATGACGGCCGAACAAGCGAAATTGTCCGTAGATAAAACCGTTGAAGAGTTTCTAAAAAGCTTATCGGATGCCGGCTTATCAAAAGACAATATTACTAGCTCGAATTTATACCTTGCTCCTCAGTACCATTACCCTAAATCAGGAAAAGCAGAACTTGTTGGGTATCGAGCATCTCGCAGTATTGATGTCACGGTGACGGATCTGAAAAACCTTAACCAATACCTAGATATGGCGTTAGAAGCGGGAATTAATCAGGTTGATAATATTCAACTTAAGGTAAGCAACCAAGCCGAGTATCAGCAAAAGGCACGAATGGCTGCGATTAAGGACGCAAGAGAAAAAGCAGGGTCATTAGCGACTGGTTTTGAGAAAAAGTTGGGCGATGTATGGCAGATCAATTACAGACAGATGCACGTTCAGCCTGTGTTAATGCGTTCAATGGCGATGGATAGTAAAGAAGGAGCGAATAGCTACCAAGATTCAACTATGATCATTCGCGATCAAGTCGATGTCATTTATAAGCTAAAGTAAGGCTTAGCAAACAGTAAAAAGCAAAAGGCAGGGAGTTACAACCCCTGCCTTTGTCGTTTCTGTTTCACTGTTTAGTGAAGGATACGAGCACGGATTGTGCCTTCAATGTTTTTGAGCTTTGTTAGAGCTTCTTCTGAGCGTTCAGTTTCAACGTCGATCACTACGTAGCCTATTTCAGCGGCTGTTTGTAGGTACTGCGCGGCAATGTTAATGCCTTCTTCAGCAAAGATGGTGTTGATCTGAGTTAGGATACCAGGACGGTTCTTGTGGATATGAAGCAGACGAGAGCACTCACCACTGTGTTCTGGTAATGACACTTCAGGGAAGTTTACGCTTGAAAGTGTCGATCCGTTATCAGAGTACTTAGCCAGTTTACCCGCCACTTCTAAGCCGATATTCTCTTGTGCTTCTTGTGTTGAACCACCAACGTGTGGAGTGAGGATGACGTTATCGAATTTTTGTAAAGGAGACTCGAACGGGTCAGCATTCGTTTTTGGTTCAGTTGGGAATACATCAATTGCAGCGCCGGCAAGGTGACCAGCTTCTAAGCTATGGCAAAGTGCAGGAATATCCACAACGGTGCCACGTGCCGCGTTGATAAAGATGGAGCCTGGTTTCATTCGAGCAAATTCAGCTTCACCCATCATGTTTTTCGTTTCCGGTGTTTCGGGAACGTGCAAAGAAATCACATCACATTTGTTCAGTAGTTCACTCATGGTATGTACTTGCGTCGCATTACCAAGGGACAGTTTGTTCTCAATATCGTAGTAGTAAACGCGCATACCTAAGTTTTCGGCAATAATACCAAGCTGAGTACCAATGTGACCGTATCCGATAATGCCAAGGCACTTACCACGAGCTTCGTAAGAGTTGTCTGCACTTTTCTTCCAAATACCGCGATGTGCAAGTGCATTCTTTTCAGGAATACCACGCACTAGTAAAAGGATTTGCCCAAGTACAAGCTCTGCCACGCTTCGAGTGTTAGAGAATGGTGCATTAAAGACAGGAATACCGCGTTTTGCTGCTGCGTCTAGGTTTACTTGGTTAGTACCAATACAAAAACAGCCAATTGCAACCAGCTTGTTCGCCGCATTGATTACCTCTTCGGATAGGTTCGTACGGGAGCGGATACCAATGAAGTGTACGTCTTTTACCGCTTCAATTAGTTCTTCTTCCGGAAGGGAACCTTTATGGTATTCAATGTTGGTATAACCAGCTGCTTGAAGAACTTCAACTGAAGAAGGGTGGAGTCCCTCTAACAAGAGGATCTTAATCTTTTCTTTTTCCAGTGAAACTTTGGCCATTTTTTCTCGTCCTTAAAATGGAAAGGTGGGCTAATATGGCGCACATTGGGCAAAACTATTAAAAAGGGGATAATTAACAGTTTTGTAGGAAGACAAACGTTTCCCTGTGCGTCTTCTGTTCAATAAAGTAACAAAAAAAAATTGCTTTGGGTAAGAAAATTACGGAATAAGAGATAATTTTCTTATAGAAAGGAATAAAAAACGGTGCCTTGCAGCACCGTATGTAATGAAATAACAGAAAAGTGAACCAGATAGGTTCATTTTGGGCTGTTATTTATTCTTCAATTTTTGCACCTTCTGGTGTGCCAGTGATCACTACGTCAGCACCACGATGAGCGAAAAGACCCACAGTCACCACACCAGCGATGCCGTTTATTTTGTCTTCCATTTCTTTCGGATTGGTAATTTGCATATTGTGCACATCCAGAATCACGTTGCCGTTGTCAGTCACAACGCCTTCACGGTAAGCTGGATCACCACCTAGTTTTACCAATTCACGAGCCACGTAAGAGCGTGCCATTGGGATTACTTCAACAGGCAATGGGAACTGGCCAAGTACGTCAACTGCTTTAGTGCCGTCAACGATACATACGAACTTATCAGAGATTGCTGCGACAATTTTCTCACGAGTCAGAGCCGCGCCGCCGCCTTTGATCATTTCACGTGCTGGGTTGATCTCATCTGCGCCATCAACATACACATCCAGCTTCATTACATCGTTACACTCGTATACTTCAATACCAAGCTCTTTAAGGCGCTCAGTTGAAGCGACAGAGCTAGACACTGCACCTTTAATATCATCTTTGATAGTGCCTAGTGCATCGATGAAGTGATTCACGGTAGAGCCAGTACCAACACCGACAATGCTGCCTTTCTCAACATATTTTAGTGCTGCCCAACCAGCCGCTTTTTTCATTTCATCTTGAGTCATGCCAATCTCCTGAATAGATGTTCGTTAACGTTTGCGGGCGTGATTATAGCGGCTTACTTGTCACTTTCCCATTGCCATATTTGGCTTGGGGTCACGATCTTAGGTAATGGAATGTCCCAGCTTTCAATTGGTAAGCGTTCTACATGTTGGCAGTCATGAGCGATACCAACAGGTTTAGCTCCCTCTCCAGTTATAAACCAACGTGACAGAGTACGATCGTAGTACCCTCCGCCCATGCCTAAGCGGTGTCCGATACTGTCGAACCCAACTAAAGGCGTGCAGATTAAATCAAGCTGGCGAACGGGTTTGAGGTGTCTGATATCGAGCTTGGGCTCTAAGATGCCGTACTTGTTGTAGACGAGCTGTTCATCACTTATATACTGAAGAAACAGTAACTGACCTTTAGAAAAGGGATGGATGACGGGCAGATAAACCGATTTTCCCTGTTGCCATAACCATTCAATGAGCGGTTTAGTATCAAGCTCACCGTCTGCAGAAAGGTAGATGGCAATATGTTGCGCCTGATCGATTTCAGGAAGTTGGGAAAATTGAGTAATAAGGTCGATTCCCGCTTGGTATTGCGTATCACTGCACAGAGCGTTGCGCTTTTCACGAATCAGTTTGCGGAAGTCTTGTCGAGAGAGGTCTGACATAGAGAGAATACCCCAGGGTGCCGTTGAGGATTGTGGCCCTTGAACCAGCTGGTTCAAGGCGGATCAGCAATGACAACCGTAGGCTTCTCGGTGCATGCCGAGCTTGCTCAATAGTTACCAAATACTAACCCTTAGGTATTGCTTATCGGCTCAGGGACTTAAATCCTGCTGACGCACACCCCAGGGTAAATTTTGTATTTACTGCTGTCCTTGCGTAACTTTGCTTAGTGCGTTCTCTAAAGACGCGGTGAGCTTTTCCATTCGCTCAGTAATTTCTTGCTGTTGACCATTGGATTCGTATGACTTGGTGTGCAACTCATAGCAAATATTCAATGCAGCAAAGGTCAGCAGTTGGATTTCATTGGTTACCTTAGTACGTTCGCTCATTTCTTTCAATCGGCGATCCAGATCTTTTGCCGCTGCAACAAGAGACTCTTCTTGTCCTGTCGGACAATTCACTCGTGTAAGTTTGCCTAATATTTCAACGTCGATCGCTTGATTGCTCATGATGAATAAACTCTATATTCGCGCTATCTAAGGTGTTGCTTCATACAACTACCGAGGAGCAAACTATAGGAAAACCGCTATTAAGATTCAAGCATTTCCCATCACAGAAAGAGAAATGATGACGAGATCACACAGGAATTGGGCAAATTGAACAAATGCTGTCCAAAATTGAATTTGATAGCCGTTTCAGACCACTAACCTTGATGGTAGGATATACCAATACATTATTACGCAAGAATGAGCCAAGTTATGAGTGAAATCACCCTTCCTGAATACCAATCTATTGCTGCTGAACTGCAATCGGCAAGCCTGGCAGTGACACCGGCGGAGTTACATGGCTTATTTGTTGGCATGTTAAGTGGTGGATTGGCGATCAATGATCAAACTTGGCAGCCGATTCTTTTTGACTACACCAATGATGGGATGGGGTGGCCCTCGACAGCACTCACTTTTGCTCAGAGCATATTCAACGTTACTGTTAATGAGCTTACTGGCACATCAATGGAGCTGTCTTTACTATTGCCAGATGAGCCGGGCGAAGAAGGCTTATTCGCATTAGCCGACAGTGTGTCCGACTTTGTAAACCACTTTATTTCTGGGTTAGGTCTAGCAGGCGTTGCGCTTAATAAAGCATCTGATGACGCTAAAGAAGCACTGGCTGACCTAGAAGAGATTGCCAAATTAGGCATCGATGAAGATGACGATCTTGGTGAACAAGCGCAATTGCTAGAGCAAGTGATTGAGCACATCAAAGCTTGCGTACTAACGATTCATGCTGAATTTGGTGTTCGTCCTGAAAGCAGCGACAAAAAACCTACTATTCACTAATCGTAGACTGTCCAGAGGTTAGTATGAAGCAATATGATGTAGTCATTGCTGGTGGTGCCATGGCTGGTGCAACATTAGCATTGGCGATTGACCATTTGTCTCAGGGAAAGCTCCGCATTGCCGTCGTTGAGCCTTTTAAAGCGCAATCAGATATGCACCCTGGTTTTGACTCTCGCTCAATCGCATTGTCTTACGGTACTGTCAATCTGTTGCGTCAACTACAGCTCTGGACGTCAGTAGAACCGTTTGTCACCTCCATTGAACATATCCACGTTTCTGACCGTTCTCATGCTGGGATGACGGAGATTACCAAGCAAGAGGTTGGGGTGGGAGCTCTAGGGTATGTTGTAGAATTAGCCGATGTTGGGCGTGTATATCAAGAATTATTAGACAGCAGCGAATCAATTACGCTGTTTTGTCCTGACTCGGTTACTGATATCGAGCGCGAGCAAAACTGCACCCATGTGACGTTGAAAAGTGGTGAGCAACTTGAAGCAAAACTGTTGGTGGCTGCAGATGGTGCTGTTTCGACCTGTTGTCAGAAAATTGGTCTAGAACTTTCTGAGCAAGATTTTGAACAAGTGGCTGTCATTGCAAATATTGTGACTCAAGAACCTCATCAAGGTAGAGCCTTTGAACGTTTTACTGAAAATGGCCCTGTTGCTTTATTGCCAATGAGTGACAATCGAATGTCCTTAGTTTGGTGTTTGCACCCTGAAGAAGCCCAAGCCGTTCTTGAGTTATCTGATCAAGCATTTCTCCAGCGTTTACAGAACGATTTTGGTTGGCGTTTAGGCGCGATGAAAAAAGTGGGGCGTCGTGCAAGTTACCCATTGCTTCTTCGCCATCGAAAGCAAAATATTTCACATCGCTTTGCGATTGTTGGAAATGCGGCGCAAACGCTGCACCCGATAGCTGGGCAAGGCTTTAATCTCGGTATTCGCGATGTAGTCTCACTAGCAGAAGAAATTGTGCAGCAAAGTGAGGATGTGGGTCTTTATCAAGGCCTGATGCGCTTTAGTCAACGTAGAGAAGCAGATCGAAGCGAAACTATTTGGCTAACCAGTGCCTTGGTGCATGTTTTTTCAAATGATTTACCCGCGATGCGAATTGGCCGAAATACTGCCTTAGCAGCGATGGATAACCTTTCTATTTTTAAGCAGCCGCTACTACGCCATACTCTTGGCTTGGTAAAACGATGAACGGCCGCACTGAATTAGGTAATAAAAAGCAATGATGCAAAGTGTAGATATCGCCATCATCGGCGGAGGGATGGTTGGGTTGGCACTTGCTGCCGCGTTCAAAGACAGTGATCTGCGTGTCGCCGTTATTGAAGGTAAAGTGCCAGATGATTCGTTGAAAGAATTGCCCGATGTTCGTGTGTCTGCGCTGAGCCGCTCTAGTGAGACGATTTTGCGTAAACTTGGTGCTTGGCAGGGCATAGAACAGCGCCGAGCTTCACCTTACCATGGCATGGAAGTATGGGAACAAGATAGCTTTGCCAGTATTGAATTTAATGCACAAAGTATGGCACAACCTGATTTAGGGCACATTGTTGAGAATCGTGTGATTCAACTTGCGCTACTTGAACAAGTCCAAAAGCTCGATAACGTCACTATGTTTATGCCTGCACGTTGCGCGACTCTCGCGGTCGGTGAGCAAGAAAGCTGGCTGACGCTCGATAATGGCCAAGCCATGACCGCTAAATTAGTGGTCGGAGCTGATGGGGCGAATTCGTGGCTTCGCCATCAAATGGATATTCCATTAACGCATTGGGACTATGGTCATCATGCTTTGGTCGCGAATGTCAAAACTGCTATGCCACACAACAGCATTGCGCGCCAGATATTTACTCCTCACGGACCGTTGGCATTTTTGCCAATGTCGCAACCAGATATGTGCTCTATTGTTTGGTCCACGGAGCCAAATCGAGCAGAGCAGTTAGTGGCAATGAGTGAACATGATTTCAATAAAGCGTTGACGAGTGAGTTTGATGCTCGACTTGGTCTATGTGAAGTAGTGGGAGAGCGTGCTGCGTTTCCTTTGAAAATGCGCTATGCGCGAGATTTTGTTGTCGAGCGAGTCGCGCTGGTTGGTGATGCGGCCCATACCATTCACCCATTAGCGGGGCAGGGTGTGAATTTAGGTTTATTAGATGCGGCCAGTCTTGCTCAAGAAGTATTAGCACTTTGGAAGCAGGGTCAAGATATCGGCAGTAAACGCAACCTAAGAAGCTACGAGCGTTGGCGAAAAGCGGAAGCGGCAAAGATGATCGCTACTATGCAAGGGTTTCGAGATTTGTTCTCTGGCGAGAACCCTGCTAAAAAGCTTGTTCGTGGCATTGGCTTGAGTTTAGCGGGGCAACTGCCGGGAGCGAAAGATGAGATCATGAAGCGCGCGCTTGGTTTAAAGGGACACTTGCCGGATCTGGCGCGTCAGTAAGTGCAAAGCGAACTTCAAATACACAAAAGGCTGGTTAATCCAGCCTTTGTTTTATCAACATTTTGCTAAGCATATGCGCATCGGAGTTTCATTATTTCTTGATTGATCTCTTTGACCGCTCGGAAGTGGCGTTGCTCTGCTTTCTCCGGCAGTATTAACTTACCGTTATCAAACTCGAATCTACCGACCCCGTAAATATAAATTCTTCCTTTAAAAAGACGACTTATATGTTTAGCAATCATACTTGGTGTATAGCGCTTAAACAGTCTCATATTTACTTTCCTTTTATCTAACCTAGCCTAGGTATTCTACGTTCTGGACGCGAAAATTATTGTGACAGCAATAGTATTAAATACAGATGTAGGGTGTTGCGTCAGAGAATTGTGTTGTCTTAGACAATTTGACAGTGTCATCTCTTAAATAGCGTGAGGATTACCCCAAAAATAACCTCTCTAAAGGAACCCTTACGCCAATACACTCCTTTTTACGTGACGCATTAAGCAATAGTTTTGTTACAGAATTAAGAATAGAACGAAAACGGTTGTTTGCTAGTTGTTTCTATTAAGGTCGTGCTTCGCGTAACACACTTTACGTTCTAACGATTAGAGGAAATGAAAGAGAAAAAGTTCCACGTAAAAAAAAGCCCGCTTCAGCGGGCGAATAGTCACAGATGCATTACACAAAAGTGGATAACTAACTGCATGAATGCTGTCACTCAGCTAGCTGACTCACTTTATATCGGTTAAGTGCTTGTTTGAAACTTAACCAACAAATTCAGCATATACGAGTTTTATCTTTGTGACTATTTATGTTTTATATGTGATTAAAAATTCTCATGTCTATTTTTGTAGATATGAGCGAGATCACGCAGTGATAGAAACACTACGTGTCATTACATTGTTTTTAGACGATTAACGACAGATCTCAGCTACGGTCGGCTGGCACAATTGGATAAGATCTTGAATAGAAAGCGCCAGCCCAGCCATTCGATCGCCACTGCTGATCGTGACTTCCTGTTCTTCTAGTAAGCTAGGGTCGAACACGATTGGCATATGACGTTTGAGTAACAGAGGAGTGACAGTACCAATTTTGTAACCAGTGATGGACTCAACGTCGGCTTGATCAACACAAGTCATCCGGCGACATTTCAGTAACGAGCGCACTTTTTTGGGATCAACGCTACGATCACCTGGCGCACAGGCGAGTGCATATTGATTACCCATGTCTCGTAGCAAGATTGCTTTCACCATTTGAGAGGGGCGAATGCCGCGTTGGTGCGCGGCATCCTCAATGGTGGTTGCTGGTCTTTGATGCGGTAACAGACGAAACGGAATGTGTTGGTCTGTGAGAAATTGCATCAAAGGAGTATTGATTGTATTACTCATCATCAAGACTGTAAGGCAGTGATTCGATTGTCCATTCACATTCTGGTTGCGCAACCAAACGAAGACGAGTGTCTTCATTGAGATTATTAGGCAGTACGATCAGGCCAATCGCGTGATTGTCACTGAACTGGTAGTGATTTAACAAAGCACCTACTGAACGCCAGTTTTCACCTACGCTGCGTTCGAGCTCAATTGGTTCGTCACTGAATGGAGCAGAAGTTGCACCTTTTACGATATACATCGCACGTTTATTGGTACCGCGATACTTCGCTCGTGCTACCGTTTCTTGTCCCGTGTAGCAGCCCTTTGTGAAGCTTATGCCTCCTAAAGCTTGCACGTTGAGTGCTTGTGGAATGTGAGCATTCTGCGCGGATGCAGAGACAAATGGTAAACCTGCCTCAATATCGAAACGATTCCAAAGCTCATTTGTCGTAAAGACAGCGTCGGTAGTTTCAACGATTTGCTGTGCTTTTGGCGCACTTAATATCAGTAACCAACGATCTTGTGCAACTTGCACTGCTGTGCCACCGTCAACTGGGCGAACGCTGCCAGTTGTCTTGCTCATTGTTGAAATGAATTCGTCGGCTTTGACGCCAGCAACACCTAAGATAACGTCATCAGAAGCTTCAATCGTTACTTTAGAGAAAATGGCGTATTTCTTTATTTCACCAAGTTCTACGTCAATCGCCGATTTTGGTTGGATCATGCCGTAGCCATCATGATGATGGAAAAGCCGGAACACGCTCCACACTTTGCCTTTTGCATCACAATGTGCGCCCAGTGTTGATTGGTCTTGTTCTAAAGAAACAACATCGCAGGTAACCTGACCTTGTAAGTATGATTTTTTATCATCACCGATCATGGTGATCATGCCGAAGTTATCCAGCAGTGAGATAGATAACTCTGGAAGTGCGTCTTGAGTTGAGAGAGGTAATGCTGAAAAACGAGTTTGCCATTCCATAATTACAATGCCTTTTGAAGATATTTTTCCGCTATGTTATACCCAAATAACCTTGAGATACTAGGGGAGCGATTTACGAATCAACATTTGTCTGCTTTCACTATCGTATTGTGACCCGCACACTAGTGACGTAGCACATCCCTTGTTACACTCCGCACTAACAACAAGACATCTATGAAGGAATAGTGAATGTACACTCCGGAAGAAAAAGCGCGTATTAAATGGGCTTGTCGTCGAGGCATGCTTGAGCTTGACGTAGTAATTATGCCGTTTTTTGAAGAGTGCTTTGATACTCTGAGTGAACAAGAGCAGCGTGACTTTGTTTCTTTACTTGAATGCGATGATCCTGATCTGTTTACTTGGGTAATGGGGCATGGCCGTAGCGAAAATTTAGGTCATGCAGCAATGGTTGATAAAATTGTCGCCCATAACCTCAGCAAAGTTCGTTAATTTTACTGCTTCTCCCTCTCTGACTGCCCGAGTCTTCAATGTTGTACTTTTCTTATTGATGACTTGGGCTGTTATCTTCTCTAGCATTCCGCTCGTATTATCGACTTATTTGTTATTACTGATTGTGAAGGCTTTCTCAAACCAAAGTCTTGTTCAACCTACAAGTCATGGGCATTGGTATGTGCACTGCGATGGCTCGGTCAGGTTTGATGCCCTTGAGTATGGCGAATACTCGGAAGATATTGAGTCCGAAAAGGGTCATTTACAGCGAGTCGATACATCGGCATCACCATTCAAGATAACATTCCAATTGCAATCTGGCCGTAGTGTTACGATTTGGCGTGATAGCTGTGACGATGAGCAGTATCGTCAACTATCTTTGGTATTACGCCAATGGGAAATGAAACAGGGAGCTAATGCTCCCTGCTGATGTAATAGTTTACTTGGTAAAGTTAAAGCTGTTTAGCTGGAACCAAAATCGTTGGGCCGCTGTTTTCCAGTTGGTTCGGATAGTCAAGCGTGTAGTGCAAACCTCGACTCTCTTTACGCTGCATCGCACAACGAACCATCAACTCTGCTACTTGTAAAAGGTTACGCAGTTCTAATAAGTTGTTCGACACGCGGAAATTGCTGTAGTACTCGTGTGTTTCTTGTTGCAATAGTTGGATACGGCGTAAGGCGCGCTCTAAACGCTTGTCAGTTCGCACAATGCCCATGTAGTCCCACATAAACAGACGAAGCTCGTGCCAGTTGTGCTGAATGATCACTTCTTCATCACTATTGGTTACTTTGCTTTCATCCCAACATGGCACCTGTGAGGGGAGCTCAACGTTAGTGTGATGTTTTAGAATATCTTTTGCCGCAGACCAAGCATAAACCACACATTCGAGAAGTGAGTTTGATGCCATGCGGTTAGCACCATGCAGCCCGGTGTAGCTAACTTCACCAATCGCATACAAATTTTTCAGATCGGTGCAGCCATTTCTATCCACCATGACACCGCCACAAGTGTAGTGTGCAGCAGGTACGATTGGGATTGGCTCATTAGTCATGTCAATGCCCAAGTCCATCAAACGTGAATAAATGGTAGGGAAGTGTTTCGTAATAAAGTCAGCATGCTTATGACTGATGTCGAGATACATACAGTCGGCGCCTAAACGCTTCATTTCGAAGTCGATAGCACGAGCCACGACGTCACGCGGAGCAAGCTCTTTACGTTCATCGAAATCTGGCATAAAGCGAGAACCATCTGGACGACGCAGGTAAGCACCTTCGCCACGTAACGCTTCAGTTAGCAAGAAGTTACGTGCTTCTGGGTGATATAAACACGTCGGATGGAACTGGTTAAATTCCATATTAGCCACACGACACCCTGCACGCCAAGCAATCGCAATACCATCACCAGACGACACATCTGGGTTAGAGGTGTATTGATAAACCTTTGAAGCACCACCTGTAGCGAGAACCACAAATTTGGCTCGCACGGTTTCGACATGCTCTTCGTTGCGGTTCCAAATATAAGCACCGATAACTTTGTTTTTATCACCGCCAATTTTGTCTTCGGTGATTAAGTCCAGAGCATTATGACGTTCGAGAACATGAATGTTTGGATGATTATGAGCGTTATCTTGCAGGGAGGTTTGCATCGCCATACCTGTCGCATCTGCCGCGTGAAGAATACGACGACGGCTATGACCACCTTCACGAGTTAAGTGGTAGCGAGGTTCATCGTCAGAGTCATCTTCTTCACGATCAAATGGGACACCACCGTCAATCAACCACTGTACACACTCTTTTGAATGCTCAGCAATGAACCTTACGGTCTCCTCATCGCAAATACCATCCCCGGCGATTTGCGTGTCTTCAACGTGTGAATCAATGGTGTCTGACTCATCAAATACGGCAGCGATACCGCCTTGAGCATAGTAGGTCGCCCCTTCGCTGCGTGGTCCTTTACTCAGCACCATCACCTTACAGTGGTTAGCAACGCGCAAAGCCAACGACAAACCTGCCGCGCCACTCCCTACCACTAATACATCACACTCATGTTCACGATTTGTGTTCATATAACTTTTATAATCCCAAGCTAAGGTAACAAAGTTACCTTGTGTATTATTTGCACACCATGTGCATTCCATTATCGCGACATCTGTCGCTAAGGGCTAAGTTGGGAGACCTATCGACGTCCGTGTTACGGCGGTGACTGAGCCACTCTTCTTTTTCATGCAGAGCATGAGCATGCTTCCTAAGTTATAATTTGTAACGCGGTGTTCAGATAGCCATTAGCCATGCAAATGAAAAGTAATAGTTTGTCAATGCCATTGCTTTTCCATGCTCGACCCAGCACAATCTGGGACAGAGATCATTCATTATACCCATTTCCCTCCAAGATGCTCGCTTGTCAAACTTAGACTAAAGTCAGGCAGCGGTGGTCATTTGGGTACAGACATCACACTGTGAAAAAACAATGACAAAAAACTTGAGAAACCATGGAACTTTCTCATTCACGTTAGGGTCACAATAGTGCTCAAGTAAGCAGTGGTGTCAATACTACGTTTTGCATAATTAGTACCCATATCTGAGAAGAGTAGGGGCATAACAAATAGGAGTATCCGCTCGAATGAACGAGCAGCTGACCGATCAAGTATTGATTGAGCGAGTTCAGAATGGCGATAAGCAAGCATTCAACCTGTTGGTAACAAAGTACCAGAATAAGGTATGTAATCTTATTTCCAGATACGTTAGTAATCCTGGCGATGTACCAGATGTAGCACAAGAAGCGTTTATTAAAGCTTACCGAGCTATCCCTAGCTTTCGTGGGGAAAGTGCGTTTTATACGTGGCTGTATCGCATTGCAGTGAATACTGCGAAAAATCACATTGTTGCTCAAGGGCGTAGACCTCCAGCGACAGATGTCGATGCTGAAGATGCTGAATTTTACGAAACAGGTAGTGCACTTAAAGAAATATCGAACCCTGAGAACTTAACGTTGTCCAAAGAATTGCAACGGGTGGTGTTCAGTGCAATCGAAGCTTTACCTGAAGATTTAAAAACCGCAATGACATTACGAGAGCTCGATGGCTTGAGTTATGAAGAAATTGCAGAAGTGATGGATTGCCCGGTAGGAACGGTACGATCGCGTATCTTCCGTGCTCGTGAGGCGGTGGAAAAGAAAATCAGACCTCTTTTGCAACGCTAGTACAAGTAATAACTATGGTGAAAATAATGGCTGACAAAGAAAAACTTTCAGCTCTCATGGATGGAGAATTGGTCGATAAGGCTTTAATTCAAGAGTTAGAGCAAGACCAAGAGAGCCGTGATGCTTGGCAGAACTATCACCTGATTGGTGATGTGATGCGAGGCGAAGCGCCAGCAAAACCTGAGTGGAATATTGCTGAAAGCGTGGCGTTAGCGTTAGAAGATGAACCTGCACACCGTGCGTTTGATTCGCACAGTGCAAATGTTATCTCAATTGCGGATACGCCAAAAGAGTCGCAACCAGAACCGCAAAAAGCAAAACGTCAATTGCCAGGTTGGTTGACGCAGTTTGGTCAAGTTGCTGTTGCTGCATGTGTATCGCTTGTTGTTATTTTAGGTGTACAGCAGTACGGTGGTAGCGATTCAATGTCGCCGCAAACAGATCAATTACCTGTATTGCAGACGGTTCCGTTTGCTGGCAGCGCAGAACCAGTGAGTTTGACTCGTGAGTCTGTAGAACGTTCTGTAGGCGAGGCAAATATGCAAGAGCAGCGCAAGCGTGTTCATGCTATGCTGCGAGACTACGAATTGCAGTTACGAATTAACAGTGATGCATCTCAACAAGATGCAAATCTGAATCCGGATATTGAATGAAAAAATTTCTGATCAGCGCTTGCGCTCTGTTCAGTATGATGTCTTCTCAAGCCTTTGCTGGTGATAAGCCAGCGGAGGCTTTATTGCATCAAATGAGCGAGGCGAGTAAGAATTTAAGTTACGAACTCTCTTATATCCTTATCAAAAAGAACAGCATTGAGCCGTTGCTGTATCGTCATGCCACGCATGGTGACGATCAATATGCTCATCTTGTCTACTTAAGTGGCCCCGTGCGTGAAGTGATTCGTCGCGGAACTGAAGTAAGTTACATCGAAACGGGTTTAGAACCGTTCACCATCGAGTCAGGTAAAATGGTCGCTCCGACTATGCCTATGCTCAACACCAATATCGATGAGCTAAACTTGTATTACGACTATGTAAAAGTGGGTAGAGCTCGTGAAGCTGGTGTGGCAACACAAGTGCTGCGTATTGTTCCTAAAGACGGTCTGCGCTATTCATACGTACTATGGATCGATGAGAAGAGTAAATTGCCGTTACGTGCCGACCTTGTGGACCGCGATGGTGAGATGCTTGAACAATATCGCACTATTTCTTACACGGTAAACCCAAAAATCGCAGAGTTAATGAGTGGCCTGCAAGATGTTCAATTACCTGCTGTTCTCACCATGCCAAAAGGCGATATTGGGACCAGTAATTGGCAGGTTGGTTGGATCCCTGAGGGTTTCGAGCCGAACGAGCTCAACCGCTATCGAATGGCCGTTACTAACCAAATGGTGGAGAGTCAGCTGTATTCTGATGGTCTGTTTAGCTTCTCTGTTTACGTAGCAAACAAAGATGAGCATTCGTTAAAAGGGCAGTTGGTTCGCCAAGGCAGAAGAACGCTACACAGTTTTGTGAGCGGTCAACATGAAATCTCCGTCGTAGGAGACATTCCACCGACCACAGCACAGCGTATCGCCCAATCTGTCACATTTAATGTAACAAAGAGTAAATAACAATGATGACCGCGTTGGCTACCGTTACAGACGTGCATCGTCGCGGCAAGCAATTCGAAATTGATTTAAGTTGCGAACAGCAGACCAGTTGCAGTAGTTGCTCTTCACAGAAAAGCTGTGGAACGGGCGTTGTTACTAAAGCCATTGGTAACAAGAGTTTATCTTGGCACCTGCGCACGGATAAATCGGTGAAAATAGGTCAAGTCGTCGAGATTGGTTTTCCTGAGTCGAGCCTAATAAAATCAGCAATGGCGGTTTATTTACTGCCATTGTTTGGTTTGATTATCGGTGCGATGTTTGGTCACTTCCTATTAGCGCCGCTGACAGCCGGCGGGGAAGGCATCATCATATTGGCATCGGTATTGTTTGCCGCTGGTGGAATGTGGATCGCAAAACGTGTTTCTCGTCCGTTAGAAGATGAATCCAAGCGCCAAGTTACCCTCGTTCGGGTACTTGGAGAGCCAATCCAGTAAGTGCTGTCCCCCTCCACTAAAGGTTATTTGGGTATGTACTTTAAATTACGTGCGCCCGTTAACGAAATTCGGTAGAATCTGCCAACTTGATTGAAATGCCGTCAGTAGATGGCGTTTCTTACTGTCCCTATTTGTAAAGAGTTAGTCACCCTAAATCTATGAAGCACATTCGTAACTTTTCGATTATCGCCCACATCGACCATGGTAAGTCGACCCTATCAGACCGTCTAATCCAAGTTTGTGGCGGGTTAACCGATCGTGAAATGGCCGCACAGGTTCTGGATTCTATGGATCTTGAACGTGAGCGTGGCATCACCATCAAATCTCAGAGTGTGACGCTAAACTACACCGCTAAAGACGGTGAGACGTATCAGCTGAACTTCATCGATACTCCGGGGCACGTTGACTTTGCATATGAAGTATCACGCTCTCTAGCGGCTTGTGAAGGTGCGCTATTGGTTGTGGATGCGGGTCAAGGTGTTGAAGCTCAAACACTGGCTAACTGTTACACCGCGATCGAAATGGATCTAGAGGTTGTGCCAATCTTGAACAAGATTGACCTACCAGCAGCCGATCCTGAGCGTGTAGCGGAAGAAATTGAAGAAATCGTTGGTATCGATGCAATGGAAGCAACCCGCTGTTCTGCGAAGACAGGCATTGGTGTTGATGACGTTCTAGAGAACATTGTGTCAGCGATTCCAGCACCGGAAGGTGATCCAGATGCGCCACTACAAGCGCTGATCATAGACTCATGGTTTGATAACTACCTTGGCGTTGTTTCTCTAGTGCGTATTAAAAATGGCGAACTGAAGAAGAACGATAAGATCAAAGTGATGAGTACGGGCCAAGTTTGGGGTGTAGACCGCCTTGGTATCTTTACGCCAAAACAAGTAGATACCGATACCCTTCGTACTGGTGAAGTAGGTTGGGTTGTTTGTGGTATCAAAGACATTCTTGGTGCCCCTGTTGGTGATACGCTGACTCTAGCGAAGAATGGTTGTGATAAACCGCTACCTGGCTTTAAGAAAGTTAAACCTCAGGTTTACGCAGGTCTGTTCCCTGTATCTTCCGACGATTACGAAAACTTCCGTGACGCACTAGGCAAACTAAGCCTTAACGACGCATCGCTATTCTACGAGCCAGAAAACTCTGCGGCACTTGGCTTTGGTTTCCGTTGTGGTTTCCTTGGCATGTTGCACATGGAAATCATCCAAGAGCGTCTAGAGCGTGAATACGACTTGGATCTTATTACCACAGCACCAACGGTAGTTTACGAAGTTGAGAAGACAGATGGCGATCTGCTGTATGTTGATAGCCCAGCAAAACTACCAGCGATCAATGACATTGAAGAAATTCGTGAACCGATTGCACGTTGTAATATCCTTGTGCCTTCAGAGTACCTAGGTAACGTAATCACTCTGTGTGTTGAAAAGCGAGGCAGTCAAGTTGATATGGTTTACCACGGTAACCAAGTCGCTGTGACTTACGATATTCCAATGGCTGAAGTGGTACTGGATTTCTTCGATCGTCTGAAATCAACATCACGCGGTTACGCATCTTTGGATTACAACTTCCAGCGTTTTGAAGCTTCGAACATGGTACGTGTAGACGTTCTTCTTAACGGTGACACTGTTGATGCATTGGCGATGATCACACACAAAGATCAGTCTCAGACTCGCGGTCGTCAGTTGGTAGAGAAGATGAAAGAATTCATCCCTCGCCAAATGTTTGATATCGCAATCCAAGCGGCAATTGGTAACCACATTATCGCTCGTTCAACGGTAAAACAGTTGCGTAAGAACGTTATTGCGAAATGTTACGGCGGTGACGTAAGTCGTAAGAAGAAACTTCTGAAGAAACAGAAAGAAGGTAAGAAACGCATGAAGCAGATCGGTAACGTTGAGCTGCCTCAAGAAGCGTTCCTAGCCATCCTTCACGTAGGTAAAGACTAAAGTTGAACTTTGTCTCACACTTGTCGGTCTTAAGACGTTAGATATTAAAATAAGTGAAAGGGTTTCGGCTCTTTCACTTTCGTATTTTTAGATAAGGGAATTTAATGGCGAATACATTCTCACTGATGTTGGTTATTGCGACTTTGGTAACTGGCGTGGTTTGGCTATTGGAAAAGCTGGTTTTCGCGAAAAAGCGTCAGGAAAAACTGGCTGAGATTCAAGCTCAGACGTCTAATGGTTTGGATGCAGTGACCTTGCAAAAAGTTGAGCGTCAGCCTTGGTGGGTTGAAAATAGCGTCTCTATTTTCCCTGTGATCGCGTTCGTTTTAGTATTACGTTCTTTTATCTACGAACCATTTCAAATCCCATCAGGCTCAATGATGCCTACCTTGCTGGTTGGCGATTTCATTTTAGTTGAGAAGTACGCGTACGGTCTAAAAGACCCAGTATGGCGTACTCAGCTAGTGGAAACTGGTAAGCCTGAGCGTGGTGATATCGTGGTCTTCAAATACCCACCACAACCAAGTGTGGACTACATTAAGCGTGTAGTTGGTTTACCTGGTGATATCGTGCGTTATTCAAGTGATAAGCAGCTTTGCGTGCAAAGCCAAGGCGAATCGGCATGTAAGCCAGTTAAACTGAGCAATGTTGAAGAAAGTCAGTTTAGCTCGAACGGTATTCCAATGATCCAACTAGATGAGAAATTGGGTAACGTTGAGCACAATATTTTGGTTAACCCTCTAGTGCGTAACCGCGTGGAGCAATATTTCCCACGCAGCGGCACGACAGAGTGGGTTGTACCACAAGGTCAGTATTTTGTGATGGGTGATAACCGTGACAACAGTGCTGACAGCCGTTACTGGGGCTTTGTTCCAGAAGCAAACTTAGTCGGTAAAGCTGTCGCGATCTGGATCAGCTTCGAGTTTGATCGTGGCGCAGATAGTGTTCTACCTTCATGGATTCCAACTGGTGTGCGTTTTAACCGCATCGGTGGCATTCACTAACCATTCAAATATCGAGAGAGTATGAATTCTCCAATTGATAAACTAGAGAGAAAGCTCGGCTACCAGTTTCAAGATGCCGGGCTTATCAATTTGGCGCTGACGCACCGCAGCGCCAACAGTAAGCACAATGAACGTCTTGAGTTTCTGGGCGATTCAATTTTAAGTTTTGTCATCGCTGATGATCTGTACCATCGTTTCCCAAAAGTGAACGAAGGTGACATGAGCCGCATGCGTGCTACTTTGGTTCGCGGACATACATTGGCGGAACTGGGTCGTGAATTCGATCTAGGAGATTATTTAAAATTAGGTCCAGGTGAATTGAAGAGTGGCGGTTTTCGCCGAGACTCTATTTTAGCCGATGCGGTTGAAGCCATTATTGGCGCAATTTACCTAGACAGTGATCTTGAAGTTGTGCGAGGCATTGTACTGAGTTGGTATCAGTCACGCCTTGAAGCCATTAAACCAGGCGTTTCACAGAAAGATCCGAAAACTCGCCTACAAGAGTTCCTACAAGGCAGAAGAAAACCGCTGCCTGTCTACACAGTGACTAATATTAAAGGTGAAGCGCACAACCAAGAGTTCACGGTTGAGTGCGAAGTAGCAGGTGTGGATAAGCCTGTAATCGGTAAAGGCACCAGCCGCCGCAAGGCAGAACAAGCGGCTGCTGAAACAGCACTTGAGCAATTAACAAATGGCTGATAACGAATTCGATATCGATGCGTTTTTCGCATCACAAGGTGAGCCAAGCTCGCCAGAAAACCAACACTGTGGCTTTATTGCTATTGTTGGTCGTCCAAACGTAGGTAAGTCGACACTTTTGAACAAGATTTTGGGTCAGAAGATTTCGATCACCTCTCGTAAGCCGCAAACGACACGCCACCGTATTATGGGTGTGGATACGGACGGCGATTACCAAGCGATTTACGTCGACACGCCTGGACTTCACATTGAAGAAAAGCGTGCGATCAACCGTTTGATGAACCGTGCAGCTAACTCGTCATTGAGTGATGTAAACCTTGTGTTCTTCTTAGTCGATGGTACGCATTGGACTAAAGACGATGAGATGGTGCTGACCAAACTTCAAAAATCGAACTTCCCAGTTGTGCTTTGTGTAAACAAAGTCGACAACGTACAAGATCGTAACGACGTGATGCTACACATGGCGGAGATGTCGAAGAAGATGGACTTCGTGGATGTTGTGCCAATCTCTGCCAAGCAAGGTAAGAACATTGACGTACTGCGTAAGCACGTGCGTAATCACTTACCTAAAGCAACGCATCACTTCCCAGAAGAATACGTGACTGACCGTTCTCAGCGTTTTATGGCGTCTGAGATTGTGCGTGAAAAGCTGATGCGCTTTACTGGTGAAGAGCTGCCATACTCAGTAACGGTTGAAATTGAACGTTTTGATTACAACCCAGAAACCGACGGTTTCCACATCAATGCCTTGATTCTTGTTGAGCGTAATGGCCAGAAGAAAATGGTGATTGGCAAAGGCGGCGAGAAGATTAAAACCATTGGTCGCGAAGCGCGTTTAGATATGGAAGAATTGTTCGGTCGTAAGGTTTACCTAGAAACTTGGGTAAAAGTGAAATCTGGCTGGGCAGACGACGAACGAGCGTTGCGATCGTTGGGTTATATAGACGATTTATAATCTTGGCTGCGAAGGTGCTTCGCTCCAACATCGATGAAAAATCAGTATCGATTAAAATAAGGAGCCGCTCGGCTCCTTATTTTTTATTTCACACTTTTTAGGCACAATGACTTAGATGAGTAATCTGTCTTCCGAAGGTTTACAGCGCTGTTTTGTATTGCACCGACGCCCTTACAGTGAATCGAGCTTAATCCTTGATGTATTTAGTGAGGAATATGGCCGAATGACTTTAATGGCCAAAGGCGCGCGCAGTAAACGTTCGAACTTAAAAGGCGCATTGCAACCTTTTACCCCGCTATTACTTAAATGGTCGGGGAAAGGCTCAATGAAAACTTTGCGTCAAGCCGAGCCGATAAGCCTAGGTTTACCGTTAACGGGCATTAATCTCTACTCAGCCATGTACGTCAATGAACTGATTGGCCGTATTTTGATGGCTGAAGTGCCGATGCCAGCACTATTTCATGATTATTTGCATGCGTTAACCGAGTTGGCGCACAACGAGAACCCTGAGCCTGCACTGCGTCGTTTTGAGTTAGCCTTGCTGTCTGCGATGGGGTATGGCGTGGATTTTTTGCATTGTGCAGGTACCGGCGAGCCCGTCGATCCAGAAATGACCTATCGTTACCGGGAACAGAAAGGGTTTATTGCTTCGGTTAGGCGCGATAACCTCACGTTTTTAGGGAATGAACTGATTGCTATCAGTGAGCGGCGGTTCGTCACTAAAGAGCAGCTAAAAGCGGCAAAACGCTTTACACGTATAGCCTTAAAGCCGTATCTTGGCGGCAAACCTTTAAAAAGTCGTGAATTTTTCATTCAGACCCCCAGAGCACGGAGTAACGGAAAATGAGCTCAATTTATTTAGGCGTCAATATCGACCATATTGCCACTCTACGTAATGCACGTGGTACAAAATACCCAGATCCTGTTCACGCTGCTGAAATTGCAGAGCGTGCAGGCGCGGACGGTATCACTATCCACTTACGTGAAGACCGTCGCCATATTTTGGATCGTGATGTACGTATTCTGCGTGAAACCATTCAAACGCGTATGAATCTAGAGATGGCAGTGACTGACGAAATGGTTGAGATTGCGCTGCAAACTAAACCAGAGTTTGTGTGTTTAGTGCCTGAAAAGCGTGAAGAACTGACGACGGAAGGTGGCTTAGATGTAGTAGGGCAGCTTGAAAAAATTAAAGCTGCGACGAAAAAGCTGACAGATGCAGGCATTAAAGTTTCGCTATTTATTGATGCTGACCGTCAACAGATTGAAGCTGCGAAAAAGTGTGGCGCTCCGTTTATTGAGCTACATACTGGCCATTATGCAGATGCGACTACAGAAGACGAACAACAAGCTGAACTGAAGAAGATTGCCGCTGCTGCGAGTTATGCACATGATCTAGGTATTATTGTTAATGCCGGGCATGGCCTGACTTATCACAATGTCGCACCAATTGCTGCATTACCAGAAATTTACGAACTCAACATTGGTCACTCAATCATTGGTCGCGCGGTATTTGATGGTTTAAATAAAGCGGTTGCTGACATGAAAGCACTGATGATTGAGGCTCGCCAGTCATAGGGCTATCTAGATGGCGATTATAGGGTTAGGGACCGACATTGCAGAAATTGAGCGTATTGAAAAAGCGTTAGCTCGTAGTGGTGAACCTTTTGCTCAGCGGATTCTTTCAGAAGAAGAAATGGCCAAATTCTCACAGCTTCAGCTGCAAGGTCGTTATCTTGCTAAGCGCTTTGCAGTCAAAGAAGCGGCCTCAAAAGCATTGGGGACAGGGATCGCAAAAGGGGTCACGTTTCACGATTTTTCCATCTCGAACGATGAGCTTGGAAAACCAGTGCTCGCATTGACGGGCACAGCCAAGCAAATAGCGGATGCGATGGGCGTTAACCACATTCACCTGTCCATTTCCGATGAGCGTCATTACGCTGTGGCGACGGTCATTTTTGAATCCTAGCTTGTAAGTCTTAAACAAAATACTAAAAAGCCAGAGCAGATGCTCTGGCTTTCTTGTCTCTCGAGCAGATTACTGTTCAAGGTATAATTTTGCAGTCGTTATGACTTTAATCATTTCATCTTGCAGCTCGAACATTTCAGGCTCAACTTCCTCAAGACTGACCCCTGAGCGCAGTGCTTGCTCAAGCGTCGCACAGAGTGACTTCAGTCTTGGAACGCCACAATATGAACTACTGCCGTGCAGCTTATGGATGACATGAATTAGGTCATCACGGGAGATATCTTCTTGCTCCAGAGCTTGGTCAACGACTGCTTCTACTTCAGGGATGAACTCAATCAACATGCGCAGCATGTCTTTAGCGAGATCCTCTTTATTCGCGCTCTGTTTCAAGGCCGCTTGCCAATCAATAATCACATCCTGTTGAGGTGAAGAGACGGATTGTGGTGCGCTTCCTTCAGGTTCATCAACGTATGAAGGGGCGACTTTGCCAATGCTCTCTGTACAAGCATTTGGGTTCCAGTGAACCAAAACCTGTTGTAGCACATGCTCTTCAATAGGTTTGGTCAAGTAGTCATCCATTCCTGCCGAGAGCAAGCGGTCTCGTTCCCCTGCCATGGCATGCGCCGTTACCGCAATCACTGGCGTGTCTTTATTTAGCTCCAACTCTTTAATGTGCTTACAAGCGGTCACACCATCCATTTGTGGCATTTGGATATCCATGAAGATTAAATCGTACTTTTTCTCTGTCGCCAGGTTCACCGCTTGCTGGCCATTGCTACAGGCTGTGACGGTTTCTACTCGTTCGCGGAGCAGTGCAGAGATCAGCTTCAAGTTTGCAGGGTTGTCATCCACTGCTAGTACAGTGAGAGGTAAACGGTCCCCTTCGCTTGGCGTAATTGGAGCGCTTAATACCGGTGGCGATTCTACATGTTCGCTAATCAGGCTTTGTAGCAACTTACGGCGAGACAATGGTTTCGTCAGGCACTGGACGTGATGCTCTGTCATTATTTGGTCCGCAAGCGCCAATTCGGTACTCGGTGTCCCTAGGAGAACACTCGGAGCCATGCGTTTCGCTTGTTCTATCCAAGGTGTAATAACTTCCGCATCGTGAGTCTGGTTGGCCGCTAAATTCAACAGTACATAATCATATTGTTCTTCGTTGTTTGGTAGCGAAGAGCGGTAGGTTACTAAAATACCCTCCTGACTTAGAATCTGTTGGGTTACGGATGCGGCTTGCATGTTTGGTTCAATCAGCAGTAACTGCTTCCCAGTCAGAAGTTCCACTTCAATCAGTTCGCTCATTGGCATCTCGGTTGAGTGCAAGCGCACCGTAAACCAGAAGGTTGAACCTTGGTGTAGACGGCTGGTTAAACTGATTTCGCCGCCCATCTGGCTCACCAGTTTCTGAGTGATAACCAGACCAAGACCAGTACCGCCGTAACGACGTGAAATACTTGCATCTGCTTGGCTAAAGGCTTGGAACAACTGCGCTTGCTGACGCTCAGAGATACCAATACCGGTATCACGCACCATGAATTGCAGTTCGACGGAGTCTCCTGATTGAGAGCGCATTTCTACGCTAACATCAATGTTGCCTCGCTCGGTAAACTTGATTGAGTTACCGACTAAGTTCGTCAAAATTTGCTGGATACGTAGTGGATCCCCAACTAAACCTGGTGGAATTTTAGGGTCCACTTTTAGGGTGATTTCTAACCCTTTCTCATGTGCACTTGTGGCTTGTAGGTTAATTACCTCTTCTAAACTTTCTCGGAAATCAAAAGGAATGTTTTCGAGTGCCAGCTTACCCGCTTCAAGTTTCGAGAAGTCGAGAATGTCATTGATGATATTCAGCAGGTTGTTCGCCGATTTCTCAATCGTCTGTAGGTAATCCGTTTGGCTGTTAGAAAGCTGCGTTTTAAGCATTTGACGAGTAAAGCCAATCACCCCATTGAGCGGAGTACGCAGCTCGTGCGACATGTTCGCCAAGAACTCTGACTTAACCCTGGCCGCTTCTTGCGCGCGTTTCTTCGCGATATCCAGCTCAACGTTCTGAATTTCTAGCTGCTCAAGCGTTTCACGTAAGTCGGACGTGGCTTGGTCTATACTGTGCTGCATCTCCACGTGATATTCTGATAACGATACCGCCATGGCGTTGATGCCATTTTTTAGCTGGTCTAACTCACCGTGCATTTTGCCTTCGATACGCACATCCAGATGACCGCGGCGAATGCGGTCAACGACATTCTTCATGTGGGTGATAGGTTGGGTCACATCGTGCATTAGACGTGAAGCAAACACACTTGCTAAGCCAAGACCGAGAACCAGAACTAAAAAAGCAGAAAAGACTTCTTGATACTGTTGCAGCCTCAAGGAGGAGAGATCTAACTCGACGGCGATGTAACCAATCGCTTTTGTGCCTTGGCTTTCGTTCGACAACTCCGCTAAGTAGTGACCTTCTGACAAAATGGGGACACGTAATATCAGTGAGTTTTCGTAGATTTCCGAATTACCCAGTTGCGGGATCGGTTTATCTTTGGGAAACATCAAGGCTTCAAAATTAGGATGAAAGTTAGAGGTAACAAAGAGCTCATGATGTTCATCAAATACCGCGATACTACGAACCAGTTTGGAGTTTTTGCGGTGCGCGTAGCTTATCAAGCGACGTACCGCCTCTCGGCTTTCTGATAGTAGATGAGTTTCACTGGCAATCGCCAGCGGCTCAATAATGCTGTTACCAGTGGTGATAACTTGTTTCTCAAGGTCTTGGTAGCGGTTAAATGAGAAAAAGCCGCTCAGTAATAAACCAATAATGAGAGTGGGAGCGAGAGTTAGTGTAATTACACGTGCTCGTAAGCCATATCTGGTCATGTTATCTAATTACATCGGAGTCTGGATATGGGAAAATAACGCATTATTTCTCAAGCGCACGATAAAGCCTTGAGCAAAGAAGTGACGTCACCGAATAAACGGTAAGCATAATCAAGTCACTCGAATCACACAACGGCTGCAATCAAGAATAGTGAAGCCGAAGAGCAATTACATATAAATCAGGCACAGAGCATGGCACGCATCTTTCAACCGAAAAAGAAAACCCAACTCAATACTCGGCACCAAGCAGTGCAAGTAGAGCGTTTAGATCACCACGGCGCAGGCATTGCTTACCTCAAAAAGAAGCCATTGTTTATTGGTGGAGCACTGCCGGGTGAGGAGGTGGTCACTCAATTGGTGGAAGAAAAGAGCAAATACGCTCGCGGTAAGTTGATTAAAATCCTTAAGCCGAGTGAAGCTCGTGTGGAGCCATTTTGCCCACATTATCATGAGTGCGGTGGCTGTGATTTGCAGCATCTAGATTATGGCCAACAATTGACGTACAAACAGCAAACGTTGCGTCAGCTAATGCGAAAATTTTCAGGCAGTGACATTGAACTAGATGCCCCGTTATTGGGAGATTCGCAGGCCTACCGTCGCCGTGCGAGAGTGAGCTTGTTTGTTGATAAGAAAACACGTCAGCTACATTTTGGTTTCCGTAAAAAGCAGAGTAAGCAAATTGCGCAAGTGACCGATTGCCCAGTGCTGGCACCGGAACTGAATGTTTTGCTGCCAGAGATTTACTCAGCCCTAAAAGCGTTCAAAAAGCCTGAACAATTGGGTCATGTAGAGCTGGTACTTGGTGATAATGGGCCGTGTATTACGCTGCGCCACTTGAGTGCTCTGACAACGAGTGAAACTCAATCTCTAACGGAGTTGGCAAAACGTCATGGCGCATCGTTGTACTTAATGCCATCGACAGAACAATTAGACCTTATCGAAGGCGATATGCCTTTTTATCAAGAAGTTGGAGTGAAAATCCCTTTTGCACCAAATAACTTTATTCAAGTAAACCAAGGTGTAAACCAACAAATGGTCAAGCAAGCGGTTGAGTGGTTAGACCCACAAAAGAGTGACCGAGTGTTAGATTTGTTCTGTGGTTTAGGCAACTTTAGTTTACCAGTTGCGAAATTAGCTAAGCACGTGGTTGGAGTAGAGGGTGTTGCAGAGATGGTAGAAAAAGCCACAAACAATGCATCTTTGAACCAAATCAATAACGCGCAATTTTATCACGCTAACCTTGAGCAAGATTTTGAAGGCCAAGCCTGGGCCGCAGAGCGGTTTGATAAAGTATTATTAGACCCGGCACGCGCGGGAGCGAGTGGGATCATCGATCAAGTTTCTGAGCTTGGCGCACAGCGTGTAGTTTATGTTTCTTGTAATCCTGCTACCCTTGCTAGGGATAGTCAAAGCTTGATAGAGCAAGGCTATAAATTAACTAAATTAGGTATGCTGGATATGTTCCCTCATACCAGTCATCTAGAATCGATGGCATTGTTTGAAAAGTCCTAACTTTAGGACTTTGACCCCTTATTTGTGGTGGGTGGTCATAAAGCCAGCGTGTACGCGCGGTAAAAAGAACTAACCTGGACGGTGTTAGTCAAACCACACGAATATAATAATTAGGATGATGAGATGGTTGCGGTAAGAAGCGCGCATTTAAACCAAGATGAACAGTTTGAACTCGAAAACTGGGTGGCTAGCCTAGGACAAGAGAAAAACACAGCCTCACGCTTAATCGAAGTATATCGAGATTGCCAGACGGTATTAGCTGATAACGAGCAAGCGGAGCTGTTGTTGTGGCGTGGACGAGAAATGATCGAAATTTTGATCACCTTGTCTATGGATCAAGCCACTTTAGTGGCTGCTCAACTGTTTCCTTTGGTTTCAAGTGGTGCTTTTAACAGAGAAATTCTGGAAGAGAAATACAGCAAAGAAATCATAAAATTAATCGACGGCGTTGAAGAAATGGCGGCTATTGGCCAACTCAACGTCAACATGGAAGGCAGTGCAGCGTCATCTCAGGTAGATAACGTACGCCGCATGCTGCTTGCCATGGTGGATGACTTCCGCTGCGTAGTTATCAAGCTCGCGGAACGAATTTGTAATCTTATTGAAGTTAAAAAAGCGCCAGATGAAGTTCGACGTGCGGCGGCAAAAGAGTGTGCCAACATCTATGCGCCGCTAGCAAACCGATTAGGCATCGGTCAGCTGAAATGGGAAATTGAAGATTACGCTTTCCGCTACCAACAACCGGAAACTTACAAACAAATTGCCAAACAGCTTTCTGAGCGACGCATCGTTCGTGAACAATACATCAAAGACTTTGTTGAAGACCTCACGCACGAAATGGAAGTGTCGGGCATCAATGCCGAAGTGAGTGGTCGACCTAAGCACATCTACAGCATTTGGCGAAAAATGCAGAAAAAGAGTTTGGCCTTTGATGAGCTGTTTGATGTGCGAGCAGTGCGTATCATCGCAGACAAACTGCAAGATTGTTACGCGGCTTTAGGCGTAGTTCACACCAAATACAAGCATCTACCGAGCGAGTTTGATGACTACGTTGCTAACCCTAAACCAAACGGTTATCAATCGATCCATACAGTAATTCTAGGGCCAGAAGGCAAAACCATCGAGATCCAGATTCGTACCAAGCAAATGCATGAAGAGTCGGAACTGGGTGTTGCAGCGCACTGGAAATATAAAGAAGGGGCAAGCAGCCGAAGCGGTTATGATGAGAAGATCACGTGGCTGCGTAAGCTACTGGATTGGCAAGAAGAAATGTCTGACTCTGGCGAAATGCTCGATGAACTGCGTAGCCAAGTCTTTGATGACCGTGTTTATGCCTTTACACCACGTGGTGATGTTGTCGATTTGCCAATGGGGGCAACGCCGCTAGATTTTGCCTATCACATTCACTCTGAAGTGGGACACCGTTGTATCGGTGCCAAAGTCGGAGGTCGTATTGTGCCGTTCACGCATAAATTACATATGGGTGACCAAGTCGAGATTATCACTCAGAAAGAACCTAACCCATCACGTGACTGGTTAAACCCATCATTAGGCTTCGTTCATTCTGGTCGTGCGCGTGCCAAAATTAACGCCTGGTTCCGAAAACAAAGCCGTGAGAAGAACCTCGAAGCAGGTCGTGAAATCCTTGAGCATGAGTTAGCCAAAATTGGCGCAACGTTAAAAGATGCAGAGCATTACGCCCTCAAGCGGTTTAACGTCAAAACACCAGATGAATTGTATGTTGGGGTAGGTAGCGGTGATTTGCGCATCAACCAAATCATTAACCATATCAACGCGTTAGTTAACAAGCCAACGGCAGAGGAAGAAGACCAGCAAGCACTGGAAAAACTGCAAGAAGCTGAGCATAAATCACCCGCGCAAAGCCGACCGAAAAAAGACGCAGTTGTAGTAGAAGGCGTCGATAACCTAATGACACATCTAGCACGTTGCTGTCAGCCAATTCCAGGTGACGATATCTCTGGTTACATAACGCAAGGTCGTGGGATTTCAGTACACCGTAGTGACTGTGAACAGCTAGAAGAACTGCGCCATCATGCGCCAGAGCGCATCATCGATACAGTCTGGGGCAGCGGCTTTGTGGGGTCATACATCCTCACCGTGCGTGTTGAAGCGATGGAGCGAGGCGGTCTACTCAAAGACATTACGACACTGTTCGCCAACGAAAAGATCAAAGTGACCAGTATGAAGAACCGAGTCGACTACAGACGTCAACTTGCCATCATGGACTTTGACCTAGAAGTCACCAATATTGAGGTGCTTTCGCGGGTTTCGAAGCGTGTGGAACAGATCAAGGATGTCATGACGGTGAAACGCCTCGGCTAAAACTCTCGTCATAGTTATCGTTGTAGCGTTGTTGACTGCACGCACTCCGGAGTGCCGGCCCAGGCTCATCACATGGTGAACCATGTGATGGAGTCTCGTTTGTTTGTCGCCTAGCTACAACTTCAACTATTTACAGAGTTACGCTTGCGTCATATTTGGCTTTTTATCTGCGTTAGCTGCACTTATTCCGACGTGCCGGCTCAGGGGCATCACATAGTAGGCTATGCTCAGGAGTCGCGAAAACTTGTTGCCTTGTCAAAGTAACAATTACTTAGTGAAAGCTGCTGAGAAAATATAATGTAGAAGGTGAGTGGTTTTGGCTGCTCACCTTTTTCTTTAATAGAAAGGTTTAAAGGAACAAAAAATGAGTCATCCAATTGAACAGTTAGAACAAATCATGGCGAAGCTGCGTGACCCAGAAAACGGTTGCCCTTGGGACTTAAAACAAACCTTTGACACCATCGTTCCGCATACTATAGAAGAAACCTACGAAGTGGTGGACGCGATTCAAAATCGAGATTGGCCCAATCTAAAAGAAGAGCTAGGGGATTTGTTGTTTCAGGTGATTTTTTACAGTCAGCTAGCGAAAGAGCAAGAGCTGTTTGACTTTTCGGATGTCGTCGAAACCGTGAACGAAAAACTGACTCGTCGCCACCCGCATGTTTTTTCAGATGTTGAGTTTGAATCTGACGAGGAAATTAACGCGAACTGGGAAGCGGAAAAAGCAAAAGAAAAAGCCCTAGTAGGCAAAGCGGAAGAAAGTATCCTAGACTCAATACCAAACTCTTTACCGGCACTTTCTCGTGCTACAAAAATTCAGAAAAAATGTGCAAAATTTGGGTTTGATTGGGATTCACTTGGCCCGGTTGTCGATAAAGTACGAGAAGAAATTGACGAAGTCATGGAAGAGGCACTGCAAGTTCAGCCCGATGAAGAGAAAGTTGAGTTGGAGCTCGGTGATTTGCTATTTGCGACTGTCAATTTGGCTCGCCACCTTGATAAAAACCCAGAAGTCGCGCTAGGAAAAGCAAACGTAAAGTTTGCGCGACGTTTTAAACAAGTTGAAGGCAAGGTCCAGCAGTCAGGCAAAGTACTTACAGATTGTTCTTTATCAGAACTTGACCATTTTTGGGATGAAGTAAAACAAGAAGAATCGAGGCAGAGGTAAACTGGCAGAATACATAATATAAGGTCAGCTTGTTTGGTTACACGAAAACGGACTTTGGTTTGTCTTTGCTCACTTTGATTTGAAGCAAAAAATAAAAAATTACGGTGTGATAGATTTCACGTTGTGGCGGTAAGGAGCTTCTGGTATATTTATCTCCCGTCCAGAAGCACTCCATTTCCCTCATTCAACCAATTTCAGGTTAAACATGACGACAAATTACATTTTTGTTACTGGCGGGGTTGTATCCTCTCTAGGTAAAGGTATTGCAGCAGCATCTCTTGCGGCTATTCTAGAAGCTCGTGGTCTTAAAGTGACTATGATGAAGCTTGACCCTTACATCAACGTTGACCCGGGCACAATGAGCCCTACTCAGCACGGTGAAGTGTTCGTTACAGAAGATGGCGCAGAGACTGACCTTGACCTTGGTCACTACGAGCGTTTCATCCGTACCAAGATGACCAAGCGTAACAACTTCACTGCAGGTCGTGTTTATGCCGACGTACTTCGTAAAGAACGTCGTGGTGACTACCTAGGCGCAACTATTCAAGTTATCCCTCATATCACTAACGCAATCAAAGATCGCGTTATTGCAGGTTCTGAAGGCCATGATGTGGCTATCGTTGAAGTTGGCGGTACTGTTGGTGATATCGAATCACTACCATTTATGGAAGCGATTCGTCAGCTAGCTGTTGAGCTAGGCCGTGAGCGCGCAATGTTCATGCACCTAACACTTGTTCCTTACCTAGCGGCAGCGGGCGAAGTGAAAACTAAGCCGACGCAACACTCTGTAAAAGAACTTCTATCTATCGGTATTCAGCCAGATATCCTAGTTTGCCGTAGCGATCGCGTTATTCCTGCGAATGAGCGTAAAAAAATCGCACTGTTCTGTAATGTTCCAGAAAAAGCAGTAATTTCAATGAAGGATGTAGACTCTATCTACAAGATCCCTCAGTTGATTAAATCTCAAGGGCTAGATGACCTTGTGTGTGCTCGCTTTGGTATTACTGCTCCGGAAGCAGACCTTTCTGAATGGGAACAGGTTATCTACGAAGAAGCAAATCCTACTGGTGAAGTAACCATCGGTATGGTTGGTAAATACATTGAATTACCAGATGCATACAAATCTGTGAACGAAGCGCTTAAACACGCTGGCTTGAAAAACCGCCTAAGCGTCACAATTAAGTATGTAGACTCACAAGATATCGAAACAAAAGGCGTTGAACTTCTAGAAGGTTTGGACGCAATCCTAGTACCAGGTGGCTTCGGCGATCGTGGTATTGAAGGCAAGATCCGTGCGGCTCAATATGCACGTGAAAATAACGTGCCTTACCTAGGTATTTGTTTGGGTATGCAAGTTGCACTAATCGAATACGCGCGTAACGTTGCGGGTATGGAAGGTGCACATTCAACAGAATTTAACAAAGAGACTAAGTACCCTGTGGTAGGTTTGATCACAGAGTGGGTAGACGAATCAGGTAGCGTAGAAGAGCGTACTGAAAAGTCTGACCTAGGCGGTACGATGCGTCTTGGTTCACAGCTGTGTCACCTAGAGAAAGGGACTAAAGCTCGTGAACTGTACGGTAGCGCGACGATCCATGAACGTCACCGTCACCGTTACGAAGTGAATAACGTGCTTCGTCCGCAAATCGAAAAAGCAGGCCTAAAAGTATCAGGTCTATCTGCGGACAAGAAGTTAGTGGAAATGATTGAGAACCCAGCTCACCCATGGTTTGTAGCGGCTCAGTTCCACCCAGAATTCACCTCGACTCCTCGCGATGGACATCCATTGTTTGCAGGTTTTGTTAAGGCTGCGGGCCAAAACGCACGCGGCGAATTCGAGAAGTAAAAGGATACGGGCGGCGGCGAAGGTTGTGCTGCTGCCCTTTAAGATTGACATTTATATTTGAAACGAGAGGAAACATTAATGTCTAAGATCGTTAAAGTTCTAGGTCGTGAAATCATCGACTCACGTGGTAACCCAACTGTAGAAGCTGAAGTACACCTAGAAGGCGGTTTCGTAGGTATGGCGGCAGCTCCATCTGGCGCATCTACTGGTTCTCGCGAAGCTCTTGAGCTACGTGACGGTGACAAAGCACGTTTCCTAGGTAAAGGTGTTCTTAAAGCAGTTGAAGCTGTAAACGGCCCAATCGCTGAAGCTCTAGTTGGCAAAGACGCTAAAGACCAAGCTGCAATCGACGCAGTAATGATCGAACTAGACGGCACTGAAAACAAATCTAAATTCGGTGCTAACGCTATCCTAGCTGTTTCTCTAGCAAACGCTAAAGCTGCTGCTGCTGCGAAAGGCATGCCTCTATACGAGCACATCGCTGAGCTAAACGGCACTGCAGGTCAGTTCTCTATGCCTCTACCAATGATGAACATCATCAACGGTGGTGAGCACGCAGACAACAACGTTGACATCCAAGAGTTCATGATCCAACCAGTTGGCGCTAAGACTCTTAAAGAAGGTCTACGTATCGGTGCAGAAGTATTCCACAACCTAGCTAAAGTTCTTAAGTCTAAAGGCTACAGCACTGCAGTTGGTGATGAAGGTGGTTTCGCTCCTAACCTTAAATCTAACGCTGAAGCTCTAGAAGTTATCGCAGAAGCTGTTGCAGCTGCTGGTTACGAACTAGGTAAAGACGTAACTCTAGCTATGGACTGTGCTGCATCTGAGTTCTTCGACAAAGAAGCTGGCATCTACAACATGAAAGGCGAAGGTAAAACTTTCACTTCTGAAGAGTTCAACCACTACCTAGCTGAGCTAGCTAACCAATTCCCAATCGTTTCTATCGAAGACGGTCTAGACGAGTCTGACTGGGATGGCTTTAAGCACCAAACTGAACTACTAGGTGACAAGCTTCAACTAGTAGGTGACGATCTATTCGTTACTAACACTAAGATCCTTGCTGAAGGTATCGAGAAAGGCGTAGCTAACTCTATTCTTATCAAGTTCAACCAAATCGGTTCTCTAACTGAGACTCTAGCTGCAATCAAGATGGCTAAAGACGCAGGTTACACAGCAGTAATCTCTCACCGTTCTGGCGAAACTGAAGATGCAACTATCGCTGACCTAGCGGTAGGTACAGCTGCAGGTCAAATCAAAACTGGTTCTATGAGCCGTTCTGACCGTGTTGCTAAGTACAACCAGCTAATCCGTATCGAGGAAGCTCTAGGTGAGCGCGCTCCTTTCAACGGTCTTAAAGAAGTAAAAGGTCAAGCTTAATTCTTCACTGAATTAGCAGCTTAACTTAAAGCTTTTAAAACACCCTGCCTTGGCGGGGTGTTTTTTTATATAACGGAAGCGCTAAGTGAGCGCACTCCTCCATGTTTCAAGTAAGCGGTCTTAAAGAAGTTAAAGGCCAAGCTTAATTCTTATTGAGTAAAGTTTCGCTAAATAGCTTTTTGAAACCCTCGCTATGGCGTTTTTTTGTATTTATAGATTTGTATTTTGGGGTCTTACTTTGGTCATGGGTAAGGTTCGCTTCCCATGAGCTTGTTTCATTTTGCTGCTTATTTCTTGTAAGGAGCGTGTGAGTCTCCCTTTCTCCCCTAGAGGCAACCTCGCATTTATGCTATATATGTCACCTTATCTAATTCCTTCCGGTACAGAATGTTAGCAGCGATATGCGAATCTTTGTTATAGCCCTTACGTTACTGTTTGGCTTGCTTCAATACACTCTATGGTTTGGTAAAAACGGAGTGTCTGACTACTACACAGTAAAAGATGAAATTGAAGTTCAGCAACAAGTGAACAGCAAGCTACAAGCTCGCAACAATGAAATGTTCGCTGAGATTGATGACTTAAGGCAAGGTCTTGATGCGATTGAAGAACGTGCGCGTCATGAGCTCGGTTTAGTTAAAGATGGCGAGACTTTTTACCGCATTATAGGTGAGGAAAACCATTAAAATGTTGGATATGAACTCATCGCATATCGCAATTGTGCCTGCTGCTGGTGTAGGGAGCAGAATGAAGGCAGATCGCCCTAAGCAATATTTATTGATCGAAGGTAAAGCGGTACTGGAACATACCGTAGAGAAACTGCTTTCTCACCCAAATATTTCTAAGGTTGTCGTTGCCATTACTGACGGCGACCCATATTACCCAGAATTGTCCATTGCTAAGCACCCAGATGTGATTCGTGTAGCTGGTGGTAAAGAAAGAGCAGACTCTGTGTTATCAGGGCTAAACTATGTCAATGAGCATCTGGAAAGCGAGTGGGTATTAGTTCACGACGCTGCAAGGCCATGTGTATTAACATCCGACATTGACCGTTTGATTGATGTTTGCTGCGCTCACTCAACGGGTGGCATTCTCGCATCTCCTGTGAGAGATACAATGAAGCGAGCAAACGCAGTACAAGATATCGATCATACGGTAGATAGAGAAGCATTGTGGCATGCACTGACTCCACAAATGTTTAAAACTCAGCAGCTTACTCAAGCACTGGCTGACGCATTAGAACAGGGTGTAACCATTACCGATGAAGCCTCGGCTTTGGAATGGCTAGGCGAGAAGCCAGCCTTAGTTCAAGGGAATGCGAACAATATAAAAATCACTCAGCCAGAAGATCTTGCGTTAGCCGAGTTTTATCTAAGCCGTGAGCGCGGCGAATAAGAAAGGATAGAAAATGATTCGAATTGGTCATGGTTTCGACGTACATAAATTCGGCGGTGAAGGTCCGGTAATTATCGGTGGTGTAGCGATTCCTTACGAACAAGGTTTGATTGCTCACTCAGATGGCGATGTAGCGTTGCATGCGTTAACGGATGCTCTGCTGGGCGCGATTGCTGCCGGCGATATTGGTCGTCATTTCCCAGATACGGATGATAAATGGAAAGGCTCAAACAGTCGTGAATTACTGAAAGACGTTTACCGTCGAGTTAAAGAGCAAGGCTACCGTCTTGGCAATGCTGATGTAACCATCATGGCACAAGCGCCTAAAATGGCACCACACATTGACGCAATGTGTGCGGCGATAGCCGAAGACCTAGAAACCGACATTAGTAACATTAACGTAAAAGCGACGACGACAGAACGTCTCGGTTTTACTGGACGCAAAGAAGGCATTGCAACGGAAGCCGTTGTACTTCTGTTTAAGCAATAACTAGCAATTTGCTCCCCTAAGCTGTGATATCAGCGGAAACACATCATGTCAGACATTTTATCTTCATTGGCTTACCTAACGGGTAAGCCAGTTGCATCGGCAAAAATTAAAGCGCAGCCAGAGCATTTTCAGGTTCGCGAAGATTTAGGTTTTGCCTTTACGGGCGAAGGCGAGCACCTAATGGTTCGTATCCGTAAAACGGGCGAGAACACCAGCTTCGTTGCTAACGAGTTAGCGAAAGCCTGTGGTGTTAAGTCGAAAGACGTTAGCTGGGCGGGTCTTAAAGACCGTCATGCGGTGACGGAACAGTGGTTAAGTGTCCATTTACCGAAAGGTGAAACGCCAGATTTTTCAGCGTTTTTGGCTCAATACCCAAGTATCGAAATCCTTGCAACAGATCGTCACAATAAAAAACTGCGTCCTGGTGACCTAGTAGGGAACGAGTTCGTGGTTACTTTGTCTGAAGTGACAGATATAGCGGATGTAGAGCAACGTCTTGAAAAAGTGAAACAAGTTGGCGTGCCAAACTACTTTGGTAGTCAGCGTTTTGGTAACGATGGCAACAACCTTGAAGAAGCACGTCGATGGGGGCGCGAAAACGTTCGTACCCGCAATCAAAACAAGCGCAGTATGTATTTATCAGCGGCTCGTTCGTGGATTTTCAACCGTATCGTTTCAGCTCGTCTAGAGAATGGTGTGTTTGATAAGTTCATTGATGGTGACATTGCGCAGACGAATTCTGGCACTCAGTTGATTGATGCAAACAACATTGCTGCTCTGCAAGTGCAATTTGCGCAAGGTGAAGCGGCAATTACCGCTGCGCTTGCTGGCGATAATGCACTGCCTACTCAAACTGAGGCTCTGGCATTAGAGCAACCGTTTTTAGACGAAGAGCCTGACCTCATGGCGCTGATTCGTGGTAATCGCATGCGCCACGACCGTCGCGATATTGCGCTAAAGCCAAAAGATTTAGCTTGGACGGTTGAAGGTAACAACATTACGCTGACTTTCTCACTGGATGCAGGATCTTTTGCGACCTCTATTGTTCGTGAGTTAGTTAATGAGGTTGAAGTAGAAAGAGAATACTAATGGAACAGGATTCACGAAACCCGAAGCCCTTAAGAGTCTTAATCAGCAATGATGATGGTGTTCATGCTCAAGGGATTCATGCCCTCGCTGATGAGTTGAGAGATATCGCTGAAGTGACCATTGCCGCACCTGATCGAAATCGTTCAGGTGCTTCGAATTCACTCACATTAGAACAACCATTACGCGTGACTGAAATTGCCCCAAATATCTACTCAGTGCAAGGCACGCCCACGGATTGTGTGCATTTCGCGCTGAATGAGCTAATGAAAGATGATTTGCCTGATCTTGTTCTGTCAGGAATCAACCATGGTGCTAATTTGGGTGATGATGTTCTTTATTCTGGAACAGTAGCAGCCGCCATGGAAGGTCATTTCCTTGGCGTTCAGTCGGTGGCTTTTTCACTAGTGGGTAAGCGACATTTCGAATCCGCCGCTAAAATTGCACGTCAAATTGTACAACAGCATTTAGCGTCGCCGATTCCAACGAATCGTCTACTGAACGTAAACGTGCCTGACTTACCATCAGAGAATTTAGGTGAAATTGAAGTTACGCGTTTAGGTGCACGTCATCACGCAGAGAATATGATCAAGCAGAAAGATCCGAGAGGTCATGACATTTATTGGTTAGGGCCACCAGGAAAGGAGCAAGATGCAGGAGAGGGCACGGACTTTTATGCAATTGAGCATGGCCGAGTTTCAATGACGCCTCTGCAAGTTGATCTCACCGCTCACGAGTCGCTGCGTGCTATGGATAGTTGGTTAAAGGAAGAGAAGTAATGAGTAACCCACATGCTGACAGGTTGATAGCGTTTCTTATCTCCAGTGGCATCAAAGACCAAAGAGTTCTGGATGCTATCCAACGCTTGCCACGAGAAAGCTTTGTTTCTCAAGCGATGATGCACCAAGCCTATGATAACAATGCGTTACCAATTGGTCAGGGACAAACTATTTCTCAGCCTTATATCGTTGCTCGTATGACCGAGTTGCTTGAGCTAGAACCGGCGAGTCGTGTTCTGGAAATCGGAACGGGATCGGGTTATCAAACTGCGGTACTGGCGCAAATTGTTGATCATGTATACTCCGTTGAGCGAATTAAATCGTTGCAATGGGAAGCAAAGCGTCGCCTGAAGCAATTGGATATTTACAATGTTTCAACTAAGCATGCTGATGGGTGGCAGGGCTGGGAAGCGAGAGGTCCTTTCGATGCTATCATTGTTACCGCTGCCGCTGAAGTGATTCCCCAAGCTCTTCTCTCACAATTAAGAGATGGCGGCAAAATGGTCATTCCTGTTGGAGATACGGAACAACAGTTATTAAAAATAGAGCGTAAGGGAGACGAATATCTCTCTACCGTTGTAGAAATGGTTCGGTTCGTACCTCTGGTTGCGGGTGATTTAGCTTAAGGGTTAGGGATAGGTGAATAAGTTACTACGTCATATTGGTATTAGCTTTGTGTTTGCTGCAGGACTAGTTGGTTGTGCAGCGCATTCCCCTGCACCTGTCTCTAGCCTAAAAAAAGACTATTCAAGCCTTGAAAGAGGGAGTTACAGAGGGAGTTATTATGAGGTAAAAAAAGGCGATACACTTTACTTCATAGCTTATGTCACAGATAAAGATGTAAATGATCTTGTTCGTTACAATGAGTTAACTCAGCCTTACACTATCTACCCAGGACAGAGGCTAAAACTTTGGGCTCCGAAATATGTCGCCCCTAAATATGGTCAAAAAGTTGAACCCGTTGTGGCTCCTGTTGTTACGACACCCCCAGCTCCAGTGACGAAAACATCAACAGCCTCTAAACCTAAACCTTCGAGTAAAAACTCTAGTCAAAAACCTACAGAGACTAAGCCTAAAGTCGTACAAAAACAGCCTCCAAAGAAGGTTGAACAATCGAAAACAAAGGAGTATGTTGGTTCAAAAGATAACCAAAAAGTGAAGCAAAAAGCGCCAACTACCACAGCAAAGAGTGATAAAGTCTCAAAGTGGTTGTGGCCAACAAAAGGGAGAGTAATCAAGAACTTTTCGGCGGGAGAACAGGGAAATAAAGGTATCGACATCGCAGGACAGCGTGGTCAACCTATCGTTTCAACCGCAGCCGGCACAGTCGTTTATTCAGGCAATGCGCTACGAGGTTATGGCAACTTAATTATAGTAAAGCATAACGACAATTATTTAAGCGCATACGCACATAATGACAAACTGCTGGTCACAGAAGGACAAAGCGTAAAAAGCGGACAAAAAATCGCCACCATGGGTAGTTCAGGTGCAAAGTCGGTCAAACTACACTTTGAAATTCGCTATCAAGGTAAATCAGTGAATCCAAAACGCTATTTGCCTTAAAACTTTGAAAAACAACTTGCGACATCATTTAGCGACATATTGAGTTGTCATGTCTTGCTAACTCGCCAGGGGGAGGCGTTATGAGTATCAGCAACACAGTAACCAAAGTTGAAGAGTTTGCATTTGACAATGCGTCAGTGAAGACCATTGATAACGAACTCGAAAGATCATCATCCACAGAAAGCAAAGCGACTGCGCGTGAAGAATTTGACGCGAGCAGTAAAAGCTTAGATGCAACTCAGTTGTATTTGGGCGAAATTGGCTTCTCACCTTTACTTACTGCCGAAGAAGAAGTGCTTTACGCAAGACGCGCCCTACGTGGCGACGAAGCGGCACGCAAACGTATGATCGAAAGTAACCTACGTTTGGTTGTTAAGATTTCTCGTCGATACAGTAACCGTGGTCTAGCACTACTCGATCTGATTGAAGAAGGTAACCTCGGCTTGATCCGAGCGGTCGAAAAATTCGACCCAGAACGTGGTTTCCGTTTCTCTACTTACGCAACATGGTGGATCCGACAAACGATAGAGCGAGCGTTGATGAACCAAACTCGCACGATCCGTCTACCTATCCACGTAGTGAAAGAGCTGAACATTTATCTGCGTACTGCGCGTGAACTTTCTCAAAAGCTCGATCACGAACCGACCGCAGAAGAAATTGCTGCTCAATTAGATATTCCAGTCGAAGACGTAAGCAAAATGTTACGCCTTAATGAGCGTATTAGCTCTGTCGACACGCCAATCGGTGGTGACGGTGAGAAAGCGCTGCTGGATATTATTCCTGATGCAAACAACTCTGATCCAGAAGTTTCGACTCAAGATGACGACATCAAATCATCGTTGATTCATTGGTTAGAAGAGTTGAATCCGAAACAGAAAGAAGTGCTTGCACGTCGCTTCGGCCTACTAGGCTACGAGCCTTCGACGCTGGAAGAAGTTGGTCGAGAGATTGGTCTGACACGTGAGCGAGTACGTCAAATACAAGTGGAAGGTTTACGTCGTCTTCGTGAAGTCCTAATCAAACAAGGTTTGAATATGGAAAACTTGTTTAACGTAGAAGACGATTAAATAATCCGTATTTCACTAGATACACAAAAGGCTATGGTTCCCCATAGCCTTTTTTCTTTTTGGCTCGTCGGTGTGAGTCTGTTTACAGCATCTTCTTCAAGCGATACAGCTCTTCAAGAGCTTGGCGTGGCGTTAAGTCGTCAGGGTCAATACCTGACAGAGCTTGTTCGACCTCGCTAGGCTCTGGAATCAGGCTCAACTGGTTAGCCACATCTACTGCACTTGGACGTGGTGTGTCACTGTTTTGCCCCAGTTGCTCTAGCTGAGATAGCTTGTTACGCGCATTTTTGATGACCGTTTTTGGTACGCCTGCTAAGCCCGCAACAGCCAGACCGTAAGACTTACTTGCCGCACCTTCTTGAACAGCGTGCATAAAGGCAATGCTGTCTCCATGCTCTACGGCATCCAAGTGAACGTTCGCTAAGTTTGGCAGTTGGTTCGGTAACTCTGTTAATTCGAAGTAGTGAGTTGCAAATAGGGTCATCGCACCAATTTGTGTTGCGAGCCATTCCGCACTTGCCCAAGCTAAAGACAGACCGTCGTAAGTACTAGTACCGCGTCCGATTTCATCCATTAGCACCAAACTGTTCTTAGTTGCGTTGTGAAGAATATTGGCTGTTTCGGTCATTTCTACCATGAAGGTCGAGCGGCCAGATGCAAGATCATCTGATGCACCAATACGAGTAAATATACGATCTAAAGAACCAATCTGTGCGGATTCTGCCGGTACATAAGAGCCGATATGTGCCATCAATGCAATCAGCGCAGTTTGACGCATGTAGGTTGATTTACCACCCATGTTTGGACCGGTGATGATCAACATCTTACGGGCTGGGTTAAGCTCAATTGGGTTCGCGATGAACGGCTCTGTTGTTACTTGTTCTACGACTGGATGACGGCCAGCTTGAATGTGAATTCCTGCGTCTTTCACAAGCGTTGGGCGGCAGTAATCTAACGAATCTGCACGCTCTGCTAGGTTTTGTAATACATCTAGCTGAGACAGAGCAGAAGCTAGGTTTTGCAGCTTCTCAAGGTTTGGCATCAATAGATCAAACAGTTCTTCCCACAACTGTTTCTCAAGTGCTAACGCTTTAGACTTCGAGTTAAGTACTTTGTCTTCGTGTTCCTTAAGCTCTGGGATGATGTAGCGTTCAGCGTTTTTGAGTGTTTGGCGACGTACATAATGCGGTGGAACCAAATGGCTCTGGCCACGGCTCACTTGGATAAAGAAGCCATGAACGTTGTTATAGCCTACTTTAAGCGTATCGATACCGTGTCGTTCACGCTCATCTCGCTCAAGCTGCTCAAGATATTCTGTTGCACCGTCTGCCAATTTTCGCCATTCATCGAGCTCCGCATTGTAGCCTTCAGCGATGACGCCACCATCACGAATAACAACCGGCGGATTTTCTTTAATCGCGCGTTCTAACAGGTCACATACTTCGTCAATCGGAGCTGCATACTTCGCCAATTTCGTTAGGTACGGATGGGTCAAAGAAGCGGTGACAGATTCTAGCTCTGGTAGCTGTTGCATGGCATTGCGAAGTCTAGCCATATCGCGAGGGCGAGCAGAGCGTAATGCAAGGCGCGCTAAGATACGTTCAATATCACCAATTTGCTTTAACGTTGGTTGAAGATCGGCAAACAGAGCTTGTTCTTTAATCTCACCAATCGCATCAAGGCGATTGTTTAACGTTTCAATGCAACGCATAGGCTGATGCAACCAACGCTTCAGCATTCGGCTGCCCATCGGAGTTGCACAATGGTCGAGTACTGCAGCGAGCGTGTTATCGGTTCCGCCTGCTAGATTTTGAGTAATTTCCAGATTACGTCGGGTAGCAGCATCAAGGATGACGGATTGATCCTGATGATCAAACGTTAAAGAGCGAATATGAGGTAAAGCCGTACGTTGAGTATCTTTTACGTACTGGATCAAACAACCAGCAGCACACAGCCCTAAGGACGCATGTTCTACACCAAAACCAACCAGATCTTTTGTGCCAAATTGTTGATTGAGTTGTTGCTTAGCCGTATCAAGCTCAAACTCCCAGACTGGGCGACGACGGTTACCATTGCGGCTCGCCATTAAATGTACAGGTTCAAAATCTTCTGGGAACAGTAGCTCACGTGGTGCAGTGCGTTGAAGCTCGGCTGTCATCGCTTCTTCAGTTTCTGGTTCTGTCAGTTGGAAGCGACCAGAGGTGACATCCAGCGTCGCATAACCGAACTTACCGTTGTGATGGTAAATTGCTGCGATTAAGTTATCGACACGCTCAGAAAGCAGCGCCTCATCCGTCACTGTACCTGGTGTCACGATACGCACAACTTTACGTTCTACTGGGCCCTTGCTGGTGGCCGGATCGCCAATCTGTTCACAGATCGCCACAGACTCACCAAGCTGAACAAGTTTTGCCAGGTAGCCCTCTACGGCGTGAAATGGCACACCCGCCATTGGGATAGGTTCACCTGCAGACGCACCACGTTTGGTCAATGAAATATCAAGAAGCTGAGAAGCTCGCTTGGCATCATCGTAAAAGAGTTCGTAGAAATCGCCCATGCGGTAGAACAGCAAAATCTCTGGGTTCTCAGCTTTTAGCTTGAGGTATTGCTGCATCATCGGAGTGTGTTTTTGTTCAGCTTTCACAGGTAAGTTCTTTTGTTTATTTCCGTAGCGGCTTAGGATACGTGAATCCCTATCAAGTAAAAAGAGACAAAGGGCATTTTGGCTATGGAAAAAACAACAAAATTGAGTGCCGATTTAGGCGCATTATTGGCTAAACACGGGCATCTTTTAACGACCGCAGAATCATGCACAGGTGGTGGTGTTGCAACCGCCATTACTGACATTGCTGGTAGTTCAGCGTGGCTTGACCGTGCGTTTGTCACCTACAGTAATGAAGCGAAAATGGAGATGCTTGGTGTGCAAGCTTCAACGTTAGAAGCGCATGGTGCAGTGAGTGAGCCAGTTGTGATTGAAATGGTACAGGGTGCAATTAAAAACTCCGATGCGACCATCGGTGTGTCCATCAGTGGTATTGCAGGGCCGGGTGGTGGCAGTGAAGAGAAACCAGTCGGCATGGTCTGCTTTGCTTTTGCTGATAACCAAAGTTGGCAGCAAGTCGAAACCATGCATTTTACTGGTGACCGTGCAGAAGTTCGCAAAAAAGCGGTCGAGCATGCGCTGACTCAATTGTATCAACATCTACTCTAGAATTTCTTAAATTGTTTTAGCCCAGCATTGATAAGGGCTAGAGCAAATCATGACTTTAGGTCAGCCAAATTTTTTTCATACAGGTATGGACACTGTATGAATCAACAGTATAATAACTTTCATTGCTGAGCAGTTCTTCTGCTTAAGAAAAATGAATTACTATTCGTCGCCCAAAGAAGATGAATAAATCGGAGAAAGTAATGGACGAGAACAAACAGAAAGCGCTCGCCGCTGCGCTAGGTCAAATTGAAAAGCAATTCGGTAAAGGCTCTATCATGCGCCTTGGTGATAACCGCGCAATGGACGTAGAAACCATCTCAACGGGTTCTCTTTCTCTTGATATCGCTTTGGGTGCTGGTGGTCTACCAATGGGTCGTATCGTAGAAATCTACGGTCCAGAATCTTCAGGTAAAACAACGCTAACCCTTGAGCTTATTGCTGCTGCACAACGTGAAGGCAAAACGTGTGCGTTTATCGATGCAGAGCACGCTCTAGATCCTGTATACGCGAAGAAACTTGGCGTTGATATCGATGCATTGCTAGTTTCTCAGCCAGACACAGGTGAGCAAGCGCTAGAGATCTGTGACGCACTTGCACGTTCTGGTGCTATCGATGTTATGGTTGTCGACTCTGTCGCAGCACTAACACCGAAAGCAGAAATCGAAGGCGAAATGGGCGATAGCCACATGGGTCTGCAAGCACGTATGCTTTCTCAAGCAATGCGTAAGCTAACGGGTAACCTAAAGCAGTCTAACTGTATGTGTATCTTCATCAACCAAATCCGTATGAAGATTGGTGTGATGTTTGGTAACCCAGAAACAACAACAGGTGGTAACGCACTTAAGTTCTACGCTTCTGTTCGTCTAGATATCCGTCGTACTGGCGCAATCAAAGAAGGTGACGAAGTCGTAGGTAACGAAACGCGCATCAAAGTTGTTAAGAATAAGATTGCAGCACCATTTAAAGAAGCAAACACACAAATCATGTACGGCCAAGGCTTTAACCGCGAAGGTGAACTTGTCGATCTAGGTGTGAAGCACAAGTTAGTTGAAAAAGCCGGTGCTTGGTATAGCTACAATGGCGATAAGATTGGTCAAGGTAAAGCGAATGCGTGTAACTACCTGCGTGAGCACCCTGAAGTGGCTAAAACTATCGATACAAAACTGCGTGAAATGTTGCTAGCGCCAGCACTTGCGGAAGCGCCTGAAGCTGGTGAAGCGCCAGAGCAAGCTGAAGAGTTTTAATCTCTCATAGATTAATAAATGACAAAGCCCTGCAATGCGGGGCTTTGTTGTATCTATTGAAATCAAAAATCGAATTATCACAAAGGCCATTGAGAGCCTGTACAGCAAAAATACTTTTAGGATCATCATGTACCAAAAACGCCAGGCGCCAACATTATCGAGCAAAGAGGCAGCTATCCAATTGCTTAGCCGTCGCGATCATGGTCAGTATGAGCTTTACCAAAAATTATCGATGAAGGGCTATGAAGAATCAGACATCGACATCGCAATTAATTTTTGCCTAGACCATAATTATCTAGATGATTTACGTTACGCGAAGAGTCAAATTAGACAGCATGTATACAAAGGACATGGAGAGCGTCGAATTCGTCAAGAGTTAAACCAGAAGCGTGTTGCGGAATCGGTGATTGAGCAAGCTATGGCTGAAGAGCCGCAAGATTGGTTTGAACTGGCTAAACAGGCGGCAGAAAAGAAATTCAAAGGTATTAAAGCCAAAGACCAGAAAGAGTACGCTAAACAGGTGCGATTTCTGCAATATCGTGGCTACAGTTTTGACCAAATCAGCTACGCGCTGAACTTTGAGGACGAAGATTAACGGTCAGTCGTCCGCACTGATTTTTGTTTTGCTTCAAATTTTTTCTCCTACTCCCTCTTTTCCTCAAGAAAACTAGTCTCAGCTGTTTGCATGATCTACAATACGGCAAAATTCTAACTCGACTATTTTCAGGAAGAGCTGCATGTACATGAGCACTGATGAGGTTCGTAACGCGTTCCTCAAGTTCTTTGAGAGCAAAGGACACCAAATCGTAGAAAGTTCATCGTTAGTTCCACATAACGACCCAACCCTGCTGTTCACAAACGCAGGTATGAACCAATTTAAAGATTGTTTCTTAGGCTTAGAAAAACGAGCCTACACTCGAGCGACTACGGCTCAGCGTTGCGTACGTGCTGGTGGTAAACATAACGACCTAGAAAATGTTGGCTTTACTGCTCGTCACCACACATTCTTTGAAATGTTAGGCAACTTCAGCTTTGGCGATTACTTCAAAGAAGATGCGATCTCCTTTGCTTGGGAATTCCTAACCGAAGTTCTTAAACTGCCAGCGGATCGTTTATTGGTAACTGTTTACGAAACCGATGACGAAGCGTTTGACATCTGGAACAAGAAAGTTGGCGTACCCGCTGATCGTATTGTTCGCATTGGTGATAAAGAAGGCGGCAAGCCGTACGAGTCTGATAACTTCTGGCAAATGGGCGACACTGGCCCTTGTGGTCCATGTACTGAAATCTTCTACGATCACGGTGAGCACATCTGGGGTGGCCGTCCTGGCACGCCTGAAGAAGATGGTGACCGTTTCATCGAGATCTGGAACAACGTATTCATGCAGTTCAACCGTCACGCAGACGGGACTATGGAACCGCTACCAAAACCATCGGTAGATACTGGTATGGGTATCGAGCGTATCTCTGCAATCATGCAGGGCGTTCACTCAAACTACGAAATCGATGTATTCCAAGCTCTTATCAAAGCAGCAGCAGAAGTGATCGGTTACGAAGACCTATCAAACCAATCACTACGCGTTATCGCTGACCACATCCGTTCATGTTCATTCCTGATCGTGGATGGCGTTATGCCTTCAAACGAAGGTCGAGGTTACGTATTACGCCGTATCATCCGTCGTGCAGTTCGTCACGGTAACAAGCTGGGCGCACAAGGTGCATTCTTCCACAAGTTGGTTGGCGTTCTAGCTGACATCATGGGTACGGCTGGTGAAGAGCTGAAGCGTCAACAAGCTGTGGTTGAAAAAGTACTGCGTATCGAAGAAGAAAACTTTGGTCGTACACTTGAGCGCGGTATGGCGATTCTAAACGAAGCACTAGATAACCTAGACGGTAAAGTACTAGACGGCGAAACCGTATTTAAACTTTACGATACTTACGGCTTCCCAGCTGACTTAACTAACGACGTAGCACGTGAGCGTGAGTTCGCAATCGACGAAGAAGGTTTCGAGAAAGCGATGGAAGAGCAGCGTCAACGTGCGCGTGAAGCGGGTAACTTCGGTACTGACTATAACGCAGCAATCAAAGTTGATACGCAAACAGAATTCTGTGGTTACACAGGTACTAAAGGCTCTAGTTCTGTAGCAGCGATGTTCGTTGAAGGCAACGAAGTAGATTCGCTATCTGCGGGCGACAAAGCAATCATCGTACTTGGTGAAACACCATTCTACGCAGAGTCAGGCGGTCAGTGTGGTGACGCTGGTGAAATCCGTACTGAGTCTGGTGTATTCCGCGTTGAGGACACTCAAAAACTAGGTAACGCAATCGCGCACCACGGTGTAATGGCAGAAGGCGTTCTAGCGAAAGGTGATGAAGTAGCAACTATCGTTGACGCAGAGCGTCGCGCAGCTATCTCTCTAAACCACTCAGCAACGCACTTGCTACACGCAGCACTACGCCAAGTTTTAGGTGAGCACGTAACGCAGAAAGGCTCATTGGTGAAGGCAGACAACCTACGTTTCGACTTCTCACACCTAGAAGCCGTAACTGCAGCAGAACTGAAAAAAGTTGAGCGTCTAGTTAACGCGCAAATTCGTCGCAACCACACGATTGAAACCAACGTGATGGACATTGAGTCTGCTAAGAAGAAAGGCGCAATGGCACTGTTTGGTGAGAAGTACGATGACGAAGTACGCGTACTGTCTATGGGTGACTTCTCGACAGAGCTTTGCGGTGGTATTCACGCATCAAGCACAGGTGATATTGGCCTATTCAAAATCACTTCAGAAAGCGGCATTGCTGCAGGTATTCGACGTATTGAGGCGGTAACAGGCGAGGCTGCATTAGACGCGATTGAAGCTCAAAACGCGAAGTACGAAGAGAAACTGTCAGAATCTGCGCAGAAAGCAAAAGCGCTAGAGAAAGAAGTGCAGAAGCTAAAAGATAAGATGGCGGCAGCAGAAAGCGCTAACATCATGGGCAAAGCGGTTGAAGTCAATGGTACAAAAGTTCTAGTCGCAGCTCTTGAAGGTGCTGACAGCAAGAACCTACGTACTATGGTTGATGACATCAAGAACCAAATGGGGTCTGGTGTCGTACTGCTTGCCAACGTAACAGGTGACAAGGTTGGCCTGATTGCTGGTGTGACTAAAGATCTAACTGGTAAAGTAAAAGCTGGTGATCTAGTTAAGATGATTGCTGAGCAAGTCGGTGGTAAGGGCGGTGGTCGTCCTGACATGGCTCAAGCTGGTGGTACTGATGTAGCCGCACTACCAGAGGCAATTAAAACAGTTCAGCCTTGGTTAGAAGAGCGCTTATAAGCTTTTAACTACTAAAATTACGCTCAATCAAGTTTCTTTGATTGAGCGTAATTTTTTTTAGCAGCCAAGTGGTTTAATTGACCAAAAGTTAACCGAGTCATTTAGGCTATTTGGTTTTTGTTGTAACTACTGCTTATATAATTTTTCTAAAAGGAAATACTGACGATGTAAGCAGTTCTAAAGAGACTTCGGTCTTGGGAAGGTGAAGACTGGTGAAAAAGCCCCTTATCGTGCAAAAGTTTGGCGGAACCTCCGTGGGTTCAATTGAAAGAATCCACCAAGTTGCTGAACACATCATTAAGGCGAAAAATGATGGCAATCAAGTTGTTGTTGTCGTGTCTGCAATGTCAGGCGAAACAAACAGACTGATGGACCTCGCTAAACAGATAGATAGCGTGCCTACAGCTCGAGAACTTGATGTTTTGCTCTCTGCTGGTGAGCAAGTGTCAATGGCACTGTTAGCAATGACACTCAATAAATTGGGTCATGCTGCACGCTCGCTTACCGGAGCACAGGCGAATATTGTGACGGATAATCAACACAATGACGCAACGATTAAACACATTGATACTAAGACAATTCTGGGATTGCTTGAGCAAGACCAAATCGTGATTGTTGCAGGCTTTCAAGGTGTGAATGAGAACGGGGATATCACCACATTAGGTCGAGGTGGCTCAGATACGAGCGCTGTGGCACTGGCAGGCGCATTGCGCGCTGATGAGTGTCAAATCTTTACCGACGTTGATGGTATTTATACTTGTGACCCACGTGTAGTGAAAAACGCGCGAAAATTGGCGGTTATCGATTTTCCTTCCATGGAAGCGATGGCAAGCCGAGGCGCGAAAGTATTACATTTACCTTCAGTGCAATTTGCATGGAAGAATAATGTGCCACTGCGCGTGCTTTCGACATTTGATGTTAATGAAGGCAGTCTGGTAAAGGGGGAGTTAGGCAATCAAGCCGTCTCTGGTATAGCCATTCAACGTGACCTTGCCATAATCGAAGTCGATAAAGAACATTTATCTAGTGCTACAAAACAATGTCAGATGTTGGGTATCGACATTTGGAATGTGATCGAGGAAACAGAACGGGCAGGTATCATGATAAAACAAGATGCATGTGCCAAGTTCGATCTGGTGTTCAGCGACAAAATCCGTAATAGTGAAGTGGTAAGCCTGTTGACCGCAGTGGGGCTTGAGGCCAATGGAATGGTAGAGCACGCATGCGATTTGTTGGCAAAGCGAGATATTGAGATCAATTTCAGCGCAACGAATGCACTCACTATGATGCTAGTTTTAGCACCCGAATGTGTGGATACAGCAGCAAACATTCTGCATGATGCTTACATTACGTCTAGTGAAGCATTAAACATTCAACAAAAACATGCCTTTTTAGGCTGATTTTCGCTAACAAGGTAGTTTACGAAAATATAACTTTTGTTGGATAATAGCTTTGTAGCAAGAAAATTTAGAGATTACTCAAGGAGCAAAGAATGCTAATTTTGACTCGCCGCGTAGGCGAAACACTGATGATTGGTGATGAAGTGACTGTAACTGTACTAGGTGTTAAAGGTAACCAAGTGCGTATCGGCGTTAACGCTCCGAAAGAGGTTTCAGTTCACCGTGAAGAAATCTACATGCGCATTCAAGCTGAAAAAGGCAATGGCAACGTTGCTTCAGGTAACTACTAAGTCGCTCCTGTTTACAGAGCTTAGTTTGAATGAAAAAGGCTAACCGAAGGGTTGGCCTTTTTAGTTTTTACTGTTTTTGAAAATTTGCAGAAACTATTGTGTTGAGTATGGCTGTGAATTCATCAATAATGTTGATTCGAACTTCAGAAAGTTATTTGAAAATAAATGTCTTTTTTTCAGAGAAGACTCTCTTTTTTTCATCATAATAGAGTGATAAAGTTCGTTTAATAGTCACTTTGATTAAATCAGCAACGGTTAAGCCAGTTTCGTAGATTTTTTCAAAGAAAGTGTTTGACATATTTTCGGTAAAACGTAATATGTGCCTCCGCAAGACGGTGAGGTGGCCGAGAGGCTGAAGGCGCTCCCCTGCTAAGGGAGTATACGGTTTATCCCGTATCGAGGGTTCGAATCCCTCCTTCACCGCCATTCTTGCAACGTTGATTTATCAACAAAAAGTGCGTCCTTAGCTCAGCTGGATAGAGTACCTGGCTACGAACCAGGCGGTCGGAGGTTCGAATCCTCCAGGACGCGCCATATCTCTTTTGAGATATAACAATGAAAACGGTGAGGTGGCCGAGAGGCTGAAGGCGCTCCCCTGCTAAGGGAGTATACGGTTTATCCCGTATCGAGGGTTCGAATCCCTCCTTCACCGCCATTCATTGACTGGCCCGATGGCCTTTTTTTTGTTTCGTAAGAAATGAATGTGATTTACTTCACAACTTCTTAGCAAGAAGATCTGCGCGTCCTTAGCTCAGCTGGATAGAGTACCTGGCTACGAACCAGGCGGTCGGAGGTTCGAATCCTCCAGGACGC